>NZ_LECR01000036.1 GCF_001602625.1 Sodalis-like endosymbiont of Proechinophthirus fluctus | reverse complement strand
TGGTGGCATGATCCCTTTTACTCTCAGCGCTATCGCACCAGTGCTTAATGCCAAACGAGTGGGCGACGATCGCACTATCCTGACTGTCGTTACCGATTCTCGGGCGCCGAGCGCTTCAAGCAGTGTGTTTGTCGCCCTGAAGGGCGAGCATTTCGACGCTCATGATTTCGCCGAACAGGCCGTCGCTGCCGGCGCTGTGGCGCTGTTGGTTAATCGCCGGCTACCGCTAGACGTACCGCAACTGATTGTCGCTGATACCCACCGCGCTCTGGGGCAATTGGCCGCCTGGGTGCGGCGTCAGGTGCCGACACGGGTAGTAGCCCTGACTGGGTCCTCCGGCAAAACCTCGGTCAAAGAGATGACCGCTGCTATCCTACGCCAGTGTGGGCGTGTGCTAGCGACCAAGGGGAATTTCAATAACGATATAGGAGTACTGTTGACGCTGCTGCGTCTGACGCCGGAGTATGATTTCGCAGTTATTGAGATGGGCGCCAATCATCTCGGCGAGATTGCCTGGATGACTGATTTGGTGCGGCCGGAAACCGCTCTGGTAAACAACCTTTCAGCCGCGCATTTGGCCGGGTTCTATTCACTGTCGGGCGTCGCTCAAGCCAAGGGCGAAATCTTCGCCGGCCTGCCGGCTAACGGCCGCGGTATCCTTAATGCCGATAGCCATGATTGGCCGCACTGGCAACAGGTACTGGGCCACAAAGCGGTCTGGTATTTCGCCGTACACGCTGCCGAAGGCGTGGATTTCTTTGCCAGCGACATCGTAAGCGATCATCAAGGGGTGCGTTTTACCCTGCACAGTC
>NZ_LECR01000043.1:16014-16200 GCF_001602625.1 Sodalis-like endosymbiont of Proechinophthirus fluctus | reverse complement strand
GTGCATCAGCACGGGCTGGATGCAGTATTCAGCGTACTGTATAGCATTTGTACGTTGGAGCAGGAGAAGGACAACGCCGAGGAGAATGTGCGCGCGGGAGAATGTGCGCGCGGCGGCGCTCAATATCGCCGACACGGTGAATCGTGGACAAAAGCTACGCTAAAGGCCAGAGCGACTTTTCGCGCT
>NZ_LECR01000043.1:15591-15878 GCF_001602625.1 Sodalis-like endosymbiont of Proechinophthirus fluctus | reverse complement strand
GCTTTAGCGCCGTAACCTCGACGTCGCCACGCAAATGCTGCTCAATATTGGTGCATAGTCGATGCAGCTGCAGCACGCCGCTGTAGCTGCAGCTGTCGTGCAGCTTTATGGATCAAGCTACTGATGTGCTCATCGTGCGTGCCGTTTGCCACTGCTTCTACCCGCTGTTTTATTTCGGGCAAAAACTCCAGCAGCATCCCCCCATCCCCAGCATTTCCCGTGCCAAATCCGGTTTATCCGCCGCCTGATGCAGCGCCAGCTGCCAATCGAGCGAAACATCCTGATTG
>NZ_LECR01000043.1:15195-15376 GCF_001602625.1 Sodalis-like endosymbiont of Proechinophthirus fluctus | reverse complement strand
TGGCGAATCATCTTCGCGGCGTGCACTATCAATCTCCGGCATCTGGATATCCATAAAAATAATATCCAGCGGCTTTTTGCCGGCGTAGGCGATAGCCTCGGCGGCGCTGTTGCACAAAATAGTGTGCTCCACCTGCTCTTGTAGCAGGGAGCAGGGAGCCGACTAGTTTGAGATTGGCAGG
>NZ_LECR01000043.1:14854-15092 GCF_001602625.1 Sodalis-like endosymbiont of Proechinophthirus fluctus | reverse complement strand
ACAGGCATCAGCGCCCATATGTTTTAGTAGCTCTTCCCCCAACATCCATGCGCCAGGCAGCGCCAGGATGATACAGCGGGTATGGCCGCTTGCCCGTAGCAGCTCGTAGTGCATTTCCGACAGCGACAGTGTCGCGGTCACCAGCTTACCAATAAGTAGAATATCCACTTGCGCATCGCCCAATGCGTCCAGATCTGGATGGTGACTGACCTCGAGCGGCGTGTCCGCCAAGAGCTCG
>NZ_LECR01000043.1:10787-14800 GCF_001602625.1 Sodalis-like endosymbiont of Proechinophthirus fluctus | reverse complement strand
ATCAGAGTATCGTAGCGGCCCGGGTGCCACCCAGGCATGGCAGTTGATCTGTAGCGGAATATGGAACCATAAGGTCGGAACCCTAGCCGGCGCGACTGCGGAAGTTGATCTCTCTGCCTATCTCCCTCACCAGTTTTTGTGTAATCACTAGCCCCAGACCTGTACTGCCGTGGCAGCGGGTAATACTGGCATCGGCCTGGCGGAAAACCTGGAACAGCTGCGATTGCTGACGCTTGGCGATGCTGATTCCGGTATCGCGGATCTGTACGTTGATCTCCACCTGTTCCTGCTCGTGACCCTGGCGGCTGACGCAAATGATGATATGCCCTTGCTCGGTGAATTTGATAGCGTTGCCGACAAGGTCGGTCATAACCTGCTGCAGTCGCCGTGGGTCGCCCGCCGATGACATATTCTAGCACTTTGCGCTGTACCTGTAAAATCAGCTCCAGCCCCTTTTCGTGGGCAGTATAAGGCCAGCAGAATCACGACTTCATCCAGAATGACGCGCAGCGAGAAGGGAATGGTTTCCAACATCAGTTTGCCGGCTTCTAGCTTGGAGAAGTCCAGCACGTCGTTAATGATGCTCAGTAAATGATTGCCAGAACGTTCAATGGATTGCAGATAATCGCGCTGGGTCGTGGATAGCGGTGTTTTCAGCATCTGGCGGGTAAAACCAATAACGCCATTGAGGGGCGTACACAGCTCGTGAGACATATTTGCCAGAAATTCTGACTTGATGCGCACCGCCTCTCCTGGGCGCGTTTTTTCGCCAGATCCAGTTTGACGTTCTAGATTTCCATTTGCTCGAGGGTCTCACGCAGATTCGAGGTCGCCTGATCGATATTCTTCTGCAGCTCTTCGTAGTAGGTTGTTAAGCAACATCGCCATGGCGTTAATACCGTTTTTCAACATATATAGTTCGCCGAGCATGTAGCCTTCCACCCTGCTGTCCAACTGGCTGCGGCGGATGCGATAAACGATGCTGACCATATTGCGGATAGGATCCGTGACATCGCGCATCAACCGGTAGGCAAACATCCCAGAGCAACAAAGGTACAAAAGCAACAGCAGCGTGGAAATAAACGCCCCTTTATATTGCTGCAGCCGCACCGCGTCCATATCAAGTTCGATAGCGATATAGCCAAGCAGTTTTATTACGTCGCTGGCCGCACCGTAAGCGCCGCGCTCGCCGCCCGGCAGACTGTCCTCGCGCACTATGGGCGTGCGCATGATGAGTGATGACCACTAGCGCAGCAACGTTAGCCTTTCGGGCAGCGGCGCTCCTCCGTTCGACAGCTTTAGCCACACCATATTCTGTTGATAATTGGAGGTAACGAATAGGGTATTATTGACGTCGAACAGAGAGATGGACCGCACAATATCAGAGTGGTGGCGATGCAGCAAATTAACCAGGTGGCGCACACCGATTCGCGATTGTGAAATGTCATACCATATTCGCTTGATAGAATCAGTGGCTCGATAATGCTGGCGCCGGCCTCCATAAACTTATGCTGTAACTTGTTATAGCGGTGGACGAAAAAAACGCGCTAAGTAGTAAGTCAATGAAAAGCGTCGGAGCCAGGATAAGTATCATTATCCGCGTGCGCAAGCTGTATTTGGTCATAGCGGTCCAATATGGGAGAATAGCGTCAGGCTCATTTTGTAAAGGCGTTTCCGGCAATCTATGACGCAATTCTACTCTGCAAACCGTCGTGTAGCGACCCGGGAAAGGATCACGGTCCTGTGTGACCAACTGTATGCGTTCGTCCATGAGCTATTGTTCCAATGGGGCAAGGTCATGTTTATCCCCTAGCTGTTGCCGGGGGAGTAGAGTAGGCCGAGTTACGTTTCACCGAGGATAAACTCCAATACAGTCGTGGCGAAGTGGTCAATGCTCCCGACTGGATCGCCCCCTGCTCCATTACGTGGAGTGTAGGCTGTCAGCAGCACATCAGCCAGGAGTTGCAGCAGCGCACTAAGGCGGTAGCACTGCGTCTAGCTGTTTGCACGCAAAAATCTAGACGCAGTGCTCAAGGTGGCGCAAATCGGATCCAGCGCCTATAGTTACCGCCTTCGCACGTGCCTGTGGCTAGTCTACTGACAAAAATCTCGCCAACTTAGCATGAGTTATCGGCAGGCAAAGTCGAGCGATTTAGTCGATATTCACGCCTGTGCAATTTCTCAGCCGGCGCTCGAGCGGTTCATCTCTCCCTTACGCGCCTGTCTACAGGGGCTTCGAGCCGTGGCGCATCTGGGGCATGTCGAACTGGCGGCGGATAACTGTTTGCTATGTGCTACCTACAACCGCTGGTAGAGGAGGATCGCCGCCCGCTGCTGGATTTCGCTGCCTCCCATCAGGTCAGCGTATGGCTCTCATGCCCAATAGAAAACGTCTGGAATGCCTGAGCGGTCAGTAGCCCTATTATCAGATAGCACCGCTGACGCTGCGTTTCAGTCCGCTCGACTTCATCCAGATCAATGATGAGGTCAACCAGCAAATGGTGACCTAAGAGCTGGATTTGCTGGCGCTGATGCAGGGAGAACGGGTGTTATATCCCTTTCACAGTATGGGCAATTTTACGTTGAGGGGTTTTCGGTTTCTGGTAGCGAATGGGCAATATAACGTGCAGAGTAATTCACTAGGCAACATGACTTTTTTTCACGAAAATCTTAAGCAAGATGTGATACATCAACCGTGGACCGTAGGCAGATTTGATAAGATATTGCTCGACCAGGCCAGAGCGGGTGCAGCTGGTGTGGTACCCCTATTGGCAGCGCGCGCAGCGCATTGTCTACATTTCTTGCAATCGGGCGACACTTGAGCGGGATAGCAAAATTTTATTGGCGGCAAACTACACCCTGGCACGCCTGGCGATGCTGGATATGTTTCCGAATAGCGGCCATCTTGAATCGATGGCTTTATTTATCAAGCGTTCCCGCATATCTGCAAGATAGGGGAGTGGGTATGGTTGCGGTAAGAAGTGCACATTTGAACCAGGCGGGCGAATTTGCCGTGGACGACTGGGTTGCCAGTCTGGGCTTCGTCAATCCGCAGTCAAGTGAACGGCTGGCCGACACCTGGCGCTACTGCGAGCAGCAGTGCAAGGGCCACCCGGATGCTCCCCTACTGCTGTGGCGCAGCGTTGAAATGGTAGAAATTCTGTCCATGCTCAGTATGGACAACGACAGCCTGTGCGCGGCGCTATTGTTCCCTCTGGCCGATGCCGGTGTGGTTGAAGAGACAGTGCTGGAGGTAGAATTCGGCAAGAGTATCGTCGAACTGGTACATGGCGTGCGCGATATGAACGCCATCCGCCAGTTGAAAGCACGCCATAATGATTCCATGGCGCCGGAGCAGGTGGATAATGTGCGCCGTATGCTGCTGGCGATCGTCGAGGATTTCCGCTGTGTGGTGATAAAGATTGCCGAGCGTATCGCACATTTGCGCGAGCTGAAGGATGCGCCAGAAGGCGAACGGGTGCTGGCGGCGAAAGAAAGCACTAATATTTATGCGCCGCTCGCCAACCGACTCGGCATCGGCCAGCTCAAGTGGGAGCTGGAGGATTTCTGCTTCCGCTACCTGCATTCCGATGAATACAAGCGCATCGCCAAGTTGTTGCACGAGCGGCGCATTGATCGCGAAAAGTATATCGAGGATTTTGTCGACTCCCTGCGCAAGGCTATGCAGGAGGAAGGATTGAAGGCCGATATATACGGCCGGCCGAAACACATCTATAGCATCTGGCGCAAAATGCAAAAAAAGGCGCTGGAATTCGACGAGCTGTTCGACGTGCGCGCAGTGCGGGTGGTGGTAGAGCGCTTGCAGGACTGTTATGCTGCGCTCGGCATTGTGCATACCCATTTTCGCCATTTGCCGGATGAGTTCGACGACTATGTCGCTAATCCAAAACCCAACGGCTATCAATCGATCCATACTGTTGTATTGGGCCCGCGCGGCAAGACGCTGGAAATCCAGATCCGCACTCGCCAGATGCATGAGGATGCCGAACTGG
>NZ_LECR01000043.1:10389-10683 GCF_001602625.1 Sodalis-like endosymbiont of Proechinophthirus fluctus | reverse complement strand
CAGGAAGAGATGCCGGATTCCGGAGAAATCCTCGACGAGGTGCGCAGCCAGGTAGTTGACGATCGCGTCTATGTTTTTACGCCCAAAGGGGACGTGGTGGATTTGCCGGCCGGCTCCACGCCGCTGGACTTCGCCTATCATATCCATAGCGACGTGGGTCACCGCTGTATCGGCGCTAAAATCAGCGGCCGTATTGTGCCCTTCACCTATAAGTTGCGTATGGGTGATCAGGTCGAAATCATCACCCAGAAACACCCAAACCCGAGCTGCGATTGGCTGAATCCAAACCTGGGT
>NZ_LECR01000043.1:9499-10297 GCF_001602625.1 Sodalis-like endosymbiont of Proechinophthirus fluctus | reverse complement strand
TTGTTGGAAGAGGAGCTGGAGCATCTAGGCATTGGTGTGCGCGAGGCGGAAAAACTGCTGTTGCCGCGCTACAATGTCTATATGCTCGATGAATTGCTGGCGCCCATTGGCATTGGTGATGTGCGTATCAACCATATGGTACATTATCTGCAGAGTAAGCTGAACAAACCCAGCGTCGAAGAGGAAGACAAGAAGGCGTTGCGCCAGCTGACGCAGAAAACCCCAAAAATCCAGCCGGTGCCGCACAACCGCGATAACGGCCGGGTGGTGGTAGAGGAAGGGGTATGGAACTTGATGCACCATATCGCCAGCTGCTGCCAGCCGATCCCGGGGGACGATATCACCAGTTTTATCACCCAGGGACGCGTCATTTCCATTCATCGCGCCGATTGCGAGCAACTGGCAGATCTGCAGGCCAACGCGCCTGAACGCATTATGGACGCGGTATGGGGCGATAGCTACTCCAGCGGGTATTCGCTAGTTGTCAGAGTGACTGCCAGCGACCGCGGCGGCCTGCTGCGCGATATCATCACCATTCTCGCAAGCGAGAATGTCAACGTATTGCAGGTTGCCATCCATAGCAGCGATGTGAAAAAACAGCTGGCCACCATTGATATGGATATCGAGATCTATAACCAGAAGGTGCTGGGCCGGGTGTTGTCGAAACTCAACCAACTGCCAGACGTCATTAACGCCCGCCGTCTGTACAGCAACTGACCCGTCAAAAGACGCTCTATATCTGAACCGCATGCCGCAACAGCGCTGTACCGGCTGTTAATCATCATAACCTATCTGCTC
>NZ_LECR01000043.1:6979-9492 GCF_001602625.1 Sodalis-like endosymbiont of Proechinophthirus fluctus | reverse complement strand
GCCACTAGGATAAAACCAGACTTTTTACTCCATCGCACCCTGAATGCTGGAGGAGACCTATGAAGTGCTCAACGCGCAGCGGTAGGCTTTGATTGGTCGACTCTCGAGCCGGTGCTGGCGAAAGTTCATGAAGAGATCGATGAAGTCATGTATGAGGCGCGTCAGCCGGAGGTAGATCCATCCAAGCTTGCGGAGGAGGTGGATGATTTGCTGTCCGCTACGGTAAACCTGTCGCGCTATCTGGGCCAGTGCGGAAGTCGCTCTGCAATAGGCCAACGGCAAATTCAAGCGCCGCTTCCCCACCAGGTGGAAGCGATTATTGATGTACAGGGCTTACGCCTGCGCAGGCGAGCCTTGGAGCAAATCGAAGATGCTTGGCAGCAAGGTCAAGCACTGGGAAAAAGAGGTATAACCGTGCGCTGCCGACCCAGCCAGCGATTTCGCGATTAAGGCGGATACTCCGGGTTGTAGGTAACGTACCGCGGTGGTTGATGTGCCGAGACAGCGGATACGGCCGGTTTTTTCTATTTTATTATTATTTGAATTTTTTCCATCACATTACATCGCATCACTGCACGGAGGTGGTTTGCAACAGGGCGCAGGCGGATGAGCAAAACGAATATTTGTGACGAAGCGCAGCTTCAGGTACACTATCTTCCCGTCTTGGTTATTTCGTCTTATACCTAATTTTTCAGGTTCAGCATGACAACGAACTATATTTTTGTAACCGGCGGGGTCGTCTCCTCCTTGGGTAAAGGCATTGCCGCAGCTTCCTTAGCGGCTATTCTCGAAGCCCGGGGTCTTAACGTTACCATCATGAAGCTGGACCCCTACATCAATGTGGATCCTGGTACTATGAGCCCTATCCAACACGGCGAGGTTTTCGTAACCGAAGACGGCGCCGAAACGGATCTGGACTTAGGGCACTATGAGCGCTTCATCCGTACCAAAATGTCGCGCCGCAATAACTTCACCACCGGCCGTATCTATTCTGACGTGCTGCGAAAAGAGCGCCGCGGCGACTATCTGGGCGCCACCATTCAAGTAATTCCCCATATCACTAACGCCATTAAAGAACGCATTATAGAAGGCGGCGAAGGCCATGATGTGGTACTCGTGGAAATCGGCGGTACGGTAGGGGATATTGAATCACTGCCGTTTCTGGAAGCCATTCGTCAAATGGCAGTGGAAATCGGACGCGAGCACACCCTCTACATACATTTGACCCTAGTTCTTTATATGGCGGCGTCGGGGGAGGTAAAAACCAAACCGACCCAGCATTCGGTGAAAGAGCTGCTATCCATCGGTATCCAGCCTGACGTGCTGATATGCCGTTCCGATCGGTCGGTGCCCAACAACGAGCGAGCGAAAATTGCTTTATTCTGTAACGTGCCGGAAAAGGCGGTGATTTCGCTTAAAGATGTTGATTTAATTTATAAAATTCCGGCTCTATTGAAATCGCAAGGGCTGGACGATTATATTTGTAAACGATTCAGCTTGAACTGTCCCGAGGCAGATCTGTCAGAATGGGAGCAGGTGATTTATCAGCAGGCCAATCCGGTCGGTGAAGTAACCATTGGCATGGTCGGTAAATATATTGAGTTGCCGGACGCCTATAAATCGGTTATCGAGGCTCTAAAACACGCCGGACTGAAAAATCGCCTGACGGTAAATATCTGCCTGATCGATTCTCAGGATGTTGAAACCCGCGGTGTCGAAATATTGAAAGATTTGGACGCTATCCTTATCCCCGGAGGCTTCGGCTATCGTGGCGTGGAGGGTAAAATCCTGACTGCTCAATATGCGCGCGAGCAAAAGATCCCTTACCTGGGCATCTGCCTGGGCATGCAGGTGGCATTAATCGAATTTGCTCGCCACGTAGCAGGGATGCAGGATGCCAACTCTACCGAATTTGTGCCAGACTGTAAGTATCCGGTAGTGGCGCTTATCACTGAATGGTGCGATGAGGACGGCAATTTGGAAATGTGCACCGAGCAAAGCGATCTGGGCGGCACAATGCACCTCGGCAATCAACCATGCCATCTGGCGGACGGCAGCCTGGCGCGAGCATTGTACGGCGAGGCCACCATCGTGGAACGCCACCGACATCGCTATGAAGTCAATAATATGCTGTTGAAACACATTGAGGCTGCCGGGCTGCGCGTTGCCGGCTGGTCGGGAGATAATAAGCTGGTAGAGATTATCGAATACCCGGATCATCCTTGGTTTGTTGCCAGCCAGTTCCACCCAGAATTCACCTCGACGCCTCGTGATGGTCATCCGTTATTCGCGGGCTTCGTCAAAGCCGCGGACGACTATCAAAAACGGACACAGAATAAAAACAGGGAGCAGCCTGAGCGCGATCGGCGATGGTAGCCTGTCAGGAATTGTGTTAACTTGTACTGAGGAAATACGAATGTCCAAAATTGTAAAAGTCATTGGCCATGAAATCATCGACTCCCGCGGAAATCCGACCGTAGAAGCAGAAGTACACCTGGAGGGTGGTTTTGTTG
>NZ_LECR01000043.1:0-6941 GCF_001602625.1 Sodalis-like endosymbiont of Proechinophthirus fluctus | reverse complement strand
TGGAGCTGCGTGACGGCGATAAATCCCGTTTCCTAGGCAAAGGCGTCACCAAAGCAGTTGACGCGGTGAACGATCCTATCGCTCAGGCCCTGACTGGTAAAGATGCCAAAGATCAGACCGCTCTGGATAAAACCATGATCGACCTGGATGGCACTGAAAACAAATCCAAGTTTGGCGCAAACGCCATTCTAGCTGTGTCGCTTGCCGCCGCCAAAGCCGCTGCCGCTTCCAAAGGCATGCCTTTGTATGAGCATATCGCGGAGCTGAATGGCACCCCTGGCAAATTCTCCATGCCGCTGCCGATGATGAATATCATCAACGGTGGTAAACACGCCGATAACAACATCGACATCCAGGAATTCATGATCCAGCCGGTCGGCGCAAAAACCATTAAAGAAGCAGTGCGTATGGGANNNNCATAATCTGGCCAACGTTCTGAAAAGAAAAGGAATGAACACTTCCGTGGGCGACGAGGGCGGCTACGCGCCGAACCTAGAATCCAACTCCGAGGCGCTGTCCGCTATCAAGGAAGCGGTCGAGAAATCCGGTTACGTATTGGGTAAAGACATCACCCTAGCGATGGACTGCGCGGCCTCTGAATTCTTTGAGGAATCTACCAGCAACTACAACCTAAAAGGCGAAGGTAAAACCTTTACCTCGCAGGAGTTCACCCATTACCTAGAAGAGCTAACCAAACAATATCCGATCGTTTCCATTGAAGATGGGATGAATGAGTCCGATTGGGACGGCTTTGCTTACCAGACTAAAGTACTGGGCGACAAAATCCAGCTGGTGGGCGACGATCTGTTCGTTACCAATACTAAGATCCTGAAAGAAGGTATCGACAAGGGTATCGCTAACTCCATTCTTATCAAATTTAACCAGATTGGTTCGTTGACCGAAACGCTGGCAGCGATCAAGATGGCCAAGGATGCCGGTTATACCACCATTATTTCCCACCGTTCCGGCGAAACCGAAGATGCGACCATCGCCGACCTGGCGGTAGGAACCGCGGCTGGCCAGATAAAAACAGGTTCGATGAGCCGTTCCGATCGCGTGGCGAAATACAACCAACTAATTCGCATAGAAGAAGCCCTGGGTGACCGCGCTCCATTCAACGGTCTGAGTGAAGTGAAAGGCCAGGTGTAAGTCAGGTATGCGATTCTGCTCTGGGCCCAAACGCCCCCGGCCCGGAGCGGGATTTTTTATTCACAACTGCGATCCCTGCTAGCGAATTCTGACGGGCAAGTAATACTCAATCTTATCCACAGCCGTCATCACGAGAAATGTATGCAGTACCCTCTTAACGAAATTTTCCAGACCCTCCAGGGCGAAGGCTACTTTACCGGCGTGCCGGCGATCTTTATTCGTCTGCAGGGGTGTCCAGTAGGATGCAGCTGGTGCGATACCAAACATTCCTGGCAGCAGGGCGCGGCCGATCAAGTAGCGACGGGGAAAATACCTCTGAAAACCGCCAACAACAGTCTCTGGGCCAGTATCACGGTGGAAGAGATGATTACGATGATCGCGCAGCAGGGCTGGGCCGCCCGACATGTCGTGATAACCGGCGGCGAGCCCTGTTTGCATGATCTGATACCCCTGACACATGCCCTGGAACAGCAGGGTTTCAGTTGCCAGATTGAAACCAGCGGCACCCAGGAGGTTCACTGTACGCCGCAAACCTGGGTGACGGTGTCACCGAAAATTAATATGCGAGGTGGACTGCCGGTACTAGTGCAGGCGCTGGGCCGCAGCGATGAAATCAAGCATCCAGTTGCGCGTCAGCGCGATATCGACGAGTTGGATGCGCTGTTGCAGATCTTGCATGATACAAAACAGCGGATTATCTCGCTCCAGCCCATCAGCCAGAAAGAGGCGGCCGCCCGCTTGTGTATCAAGACCTGCATCGCTCGTAATTGGCGATTATCGATGCAAACCCACAAGTACCTCAACATCGCCTAGGGGGCTGCCCGCTAGTGTTTCCTCACAATTAACGGCTGCGGTGCGCGGCGCGAATTTTTGAGTTAGGGGTTAGAGCATATGGCCGTTTGGCCGAGAGTAGCAGGGGTAGGGAGACGTTTGTCATGATAACATTGACAGGGCTGTGATTTCATATCCCCAATACGACACATTGTACTCCACTGCACCCGCTAAGGCAGCGGAATACCCCCTCTCTGTTGCTCCAAGAGCCGCCTTGACCGCCATTCCGCCTCCGATAGACCTAGTCAGCCGTTAATTATTTTTTCCATGTTTTGAATCTTTATAATTTAATTCCTTTTATATTAAAATGATAAATATAATAAATATCTATATAATTGGTAAAATAAATGCGTGATGTGGGTCTCTTTGGTTTTCTTCCTGACGGATACCCTTATCAGGAGAAATCCCTTTTCACATAATAAAAGATATAAATTTATATGCCAGGGGCATACGATTAATCCGTAGAATATATTCTTATTTAACCCGTTTTTTTACATAGAACAAACCGGAAATTAGCACAATAAGTTAAAGAGGATCGCATGTAAACCACCATAATTTTTCTCAGAAAAATGGGTAAATTTCGGTTCTTTAGTTAAGAGTGGGGGAATTATGCGTATTCTTGTTATCCGATATTTATTATGAATGTCACTATGACATTATATTTCATCATCCCTATCTATGTCATTGCGCCCCTGGGTAACAGTTATTCCCCTATATGAGCCTCTGAATATAGGTCATATTTACGCCAGACCAGCGCAAAAACAAACGGATAACCCTGTTTGTTCATCATCCTATCTCAGGCGGTACTGGGTGTTTACTGGTTAGCTTTTCCCACCGCGTGCAAGGGGAGGAGACGACAATTTAACCAGGCGGCTGGGGAGAGGGACCGTTGACAACGGCGTCTTTATTAGCCTCGGTAGATGCAGCCCGCGGTACAGGTTTCTTTAACGGCCACAGCGCTTAACAGCGGCAGTTGCGGTTTGAGCTGCTGCCAAATCCACTGCGCTAGCACTTCGCTGGTAGGATTCTCCAGGCCAGGGATATCATTGAGATAATAATGGTCCAGCCGGTTGAGGATCGGTTTGAAGGAAGCCTTCAAGTTAGCGAAATCCATAATCCAGCCGGTGTGGGGATCCACCTCGCCGGTCACTTCTAGGCGCACTAAAAATGAATGTCCATGCAGTCGACTGCACTTATGTCCCGTGGGGACATAGGGCAAACGGTGGGCGGATTCAAAGGTAAAGTTTTTATATAACGTGGTAATCACTGTCGCTTCTCTTCTACTATACATTGACTGCATAATAACTGTTATACGCTCTATGATGCCACGGATCGCGCCTCCAGCAACCCCCTCGACGGAAAATAAGGGTGACACGGCGAAGATGCCTACGCTGCTGACGATATCTTCTTCAGTGTAAAGTGCTGGGGTCCCTGGGTTATTCTATCGGTAGCTACAGTAAGTTTAACATCATTTATATATTAAAATATTTATTATTATTCACATCGAATATTTTATTATAGACTAGTGAGTGGTTAGACTTACAAACATTAATGATCTTTAATTGCCCGTCCTGGTGTGTCGGCAAAAGGAACTTCTTACCTCTATGACGAAACAGGTCCCTTTTTCTACTACAGTGCTGCCGCTAAACGCAGAGCAGCTAGATCTCCTGCAGGCGCAGCAACCGGTGATTTTTCTCCTCTTCAGTTGGCCTGGATTTCCGGTTATTTTTGGGACGGGTAGCGAAGGGCCAACAAAGTGTGCAAGCCGCAGCACCTATTACGCTACTTAGCGCCTCGCAAACTGGCAACGTACGCCGGCTGTAGCGGAGCTAGGGCGCAGAGAGTTTGCACGACTGGGTGGACGCCAATGTGGACTATCAGTCGTAGGCCGAGGCCTGGTGCGTCGCGATGATGGAAAGACTTAAGGAGCGGGTGGCTATCTCCAAGTCCAGCACAGCAGCAATTAGCGGTCAGAGGCAATGTCAACGAAGTTGATTCCAACCCCTATACCAAGACGCACCGCTCAGCGCGCATTTGTCAGTGAATCAGAAGAATAAACAGCTGTCAATCGTACAAAGATGTACGCCATTTGGAGGATTGATTTAGAGGATTCCAGGCTGCGTTATCAGCGGGGGATGCGCGCTGGGGTATGATAAAAAACGATCTGGCGATGCTGTGGCTCAATGGCCACGAACAGGTCCAGGTAGCCTGGCAGACGCTGTCCTTCGGCGAAGATCTGCAAAAACATTACGAGCTGACGCAAAACACCTCGGCCATTGTAGAAAGCTATGCCGCTCTCGTGCGGGATGAGGAAAGTAGTGATGGACAAAGCGCATTACATTTGCGCTTGGACGCATATCGTCGATATAGCACTCGGCGTGCCCATTGAACTGTGCGCCGAGCAGCTTTTGGGGCTGCTGTGCCGCCCGCGATGACGCAGCGCCTGTATTTCACGCGTCATTGTAGGCGGGGAAGTCGGCGAAATCGATAGCAATTAGTCCGGGTCGATAGAAATGAATAAGCGTCATGGTTATTTTTAAGGAGTCATCGACATGAACAATGCCATAGCCTAGGAAATCTCCTATCAGGGCTGTATAGAAGCGTATCTGCACGCCTACAGCAGCATAAAATCCTGCTGGGTTTTTAACCTGTAGGCAGCGTCAATGATGGCAAAAAGTACCCTGATCAGTCGCCTGCTTGCACGATAACTTGACAAATCTACGAGGATCATCATCTATCGGAGCTGCACACTGATAACAAGCGCTTCGGCACCCATAGCGACAAGCTCAATCTAGCACTACTAGAGTAGGCAGTCTACAGACCGGGTGCGAGCGGGGGCATTACTATCGATGTCACCTATCGTTATTTTTAGACCGAAAAAAGTAAGGTTATCATTGCCGACACGCCGGGCCATAAACAATGCACCCACAATATGGTCACCGGCGCATCAACCTGCGACCTAGCCATCCTGCTTATTGACGCACGAAAGGTGTACTGGATAAGGACCCGGCTGCCATAGCTTCATCAGTACCTTTTTAGGCATTCTCCATTTAGTGTTGGCGGTGATCAAGTTGAACGAGCGGCAGCCGATGCGTTTCTCGCTGCAGTATATTAACCGCCCTAATCTGGATTTTCGCGGCTACGCCGGTACCGTGGCGATAGGGTATTACGCATGGGGCAGGAGGTACAAGGTGCCGACCGGCATAACGTCCACTATCAGCCGCACCGTGACCTTTGACGGCGATTTGCCCGGGGCCTTGTGGCCGGCGAAGCGGTTGCCTTGGTTCTAGCGGATGAATTAGATGTCAGCCTCGGCGATCTTCTGGTGGACGCCAGAGAGACGCTGACGGCAGTGCAAAACGCCCAGATGGATGTGGTGTATATGACTGAATAGCCGCTGGTAGCGGGCCAGAGTTTCGATATCAAGATCGCCGACAAGAAACTCGTGCTCTGGTGGACAATATTCAATATTAAGTGGATATCAACACCCTGACCCAGTTCGTGGCGAACAGTCTACAGATAAACGATATCGGCCTGGTGTAACTGGAGTTTGATAAGCCGATGATCTTGGAGAAGTACGCCGATAACCCGACCACCGGCGGCATGATTTTATCGACAGGTTAAGTAATGTCACCGTCGGCGCCGAATATGGTGCGCCAACCTTTGCAGAACATTTATCTTGAACCGGGCTCCTACGGTGAATTCGAGCTAGCGCTGAACGCGCCGGAGCATGCGCTGCATCAGCGGGGCGTAAGTACTTATCTTGTTGGACAGCGACAACGTGCGACATGGTTTTTGTCGCGATCTGGGCTTCGGTGAAGATGACCAACGCGAGAATATCCGCCATGTGGGCGAGGTAGAGAGGCTGATGGTGGACGCCGGCCGCTTTATAGAAGTGTTTGTCGATACGCCTCTGGCCATTTTCGAGGTACGCGATCCCAAAGTTTTGTAGCAAAAATCCCGCGCCGGCGAGATGCTTAATTTCACCGGTATCGACGCGGTTTACGAGGCGTCTCACAGTGGCCAGATTTGCATCTGGATAGCTAACAATTGGTAACAAATTTGACCGGATGTTTATTAGATCTGCCTGCTCGATAAGCGTGTTATTATCAAGCCCTGAGAATGCGCTTCCGGCGACAGGGGAGCCTTCGCCGGCGATTACCAACCAGAAACAGGTCTTGATACCGAACGTTACTGAGATAAAATGCGCTATCCCATTAAAATTCAGCCTTGCTCCTGACCGTAAGTTTCACTGGGATGAGACGTCATGCGCCCTATGGGGTGGTATGGTATCGCCGGGTTTATTTTTTACTGGCTGGCTTTTTGCCGTGCCTATCCTGCAATTTGGTGCCAATTCCCTATTTTTCCTGCTTTACACCTGGCTTTTTTCTGGTGCTGCTGACGATGTATGTTGATAGGAGTGATCTATGGTATTCTGCCAGGCGACAAATTATGGCTGATGGTACTGGTCACCGGCCTGTCTGTATTCGCCTGTTCTGGCTGGGTGTTCACCTTTCTATTGGGGTGGTAAGGGCCTGTGTGCGCCCTCGGCCCGGTAATAAAGCATAAAAATCAGGAAAAATTTCCTGAACAGCTGTATTTTTGCTGGTTTTGCTGCGCTATTTGCCGGTTGGTATTGAGTCTGGCCGCAAGTTATGGGATGATTAACACTGTCATTCATGGGGATGGGATGGGAAAACTTACGCTGCTATTATTAGCATTGCTTGGCTGGCTGCAGTATTCACTGTGGCTGGGTAAGAATGGTGTGTGCGATTTGGTGCGCGTTGAGAGCGACGTCGCGGCGCAACAAAGCAATAACGCGCAACTCAGAGCGCGCAACGATCAATTGTTCGCCGAAATTGACGATCTCAATGGTGGCCAGGAAGCTATCGAGGAACGCTCGCGCAACGAGCTTGGCATGATTAAGATGGGCGAGACCTTCTATCGCCTAGTACCGGAGC
>NZ_LECR01000079.1:4251-4473 GCF_001602625.1 Sodalis-like endosymbiont of Proechinophthirus fluctus | reverse complement strand
GGCCCACAGCCGTCTTACGCAATGCCTGCGCATCAGTATTCACCGCGAAGAAATCTACTCCTTCGATACGCTCGCGCACCATATGCTCGACCGCGTTGCCACCACCACCGCCGACACCAATGACTTTAATCACCGCGTCATTGGTTAATACCATAGGTTCAAACATAATTTCTCTCCGTTTTGTACCTGTCGCTTCGGAATCGGCCGCCTGCACAAGCCGGG
>NZ_LECR01000079.1:3872-4094 GCF_001602625.1 Sodalis-like endosymbiont of Proechinophthirus fluctus | reverse complement strand
CCAGTGATATTCAGAGGCTGGCCGATGCGCACCTGAGTATGGAATACACGCTGCGCGCAGGCTGCCAAACCGTCAATTTGCGCTGCGCCGCCGGTCAGCACGATGCCCGCGGCCAGGTGGTGCTTTACCCCCTGCGCCCGCAGCTGTTCCTGTAGCTGTAAAATTTCATCGTTGACCAGGTTCAACAGCTCGGTATAACGCGGCTCGATCACCTCGGCCAGG
>NZ_LECR01000079.1:2381-3829 GCF_001602625.1 Sodalis-like endosymbiont of Proechinophthirus fluctus | reverse complement strand
CGCTCTCGTCCTTGCTGACCACCGATCCCAGTGCACAGCCGTGGCGAACCTTGATCGCCTCGGCGTCGGTGGGCGGCGTGCCGAAGGCATAGGCGATATCGCTCGTGACCACGTTGCCAGCATAGGGAATCACCTTAGTGTGGCGCAGCGCACCGGCGGTATAGACTGCCATATCCATAGTGCTGCCGCCGATATCCACGACGCAAACGCCTAGCTCACGTTCATCTTCCGTCAACACCGCATAGCTTGATGCCAGACCAGCGAAAATCAGTTGGTCAACTTTCAGCCCGCAGCGTTCAACCGCTTTGACAATATTCTTCGCCATATCATTATGGCAGGGAATCAGGTGGACTTTGGCCTGCATCCGAACGCCGGACAGGCCAACCGGATTTTTTATTCCTTCCTGATAGTCAATCGCATAATCCTGTGGGATCACGTGCAAGATACGGTGCTCGTCGCGCACCCGCACCGATTTAGCAATATGCACCACATTTTCGACGTCTTCCTGCGTCACTTCTTCTTCGGAAATCGGCACCATGCCAATTTCATTCTGGCAGCTGATATGTTTGCCGGACAGGGCAAGATACACCGACGCGATCTGGCAATCTGCCATCAACTCTGCCTGATCGATGGCGCGCTGCACGCATTTCACCACCGATTCCAGATCGTTAACGCCACCCTTATCCATGCCGCGCGATGGGCAACTGCCGACACCGATAATATTCACCATACCATCCGGCAGCACCTCCCCTACCATCGCGGCCACCTTGGCCGTGCCGATCTCCAGTCCTACTACCAGTTTTCTGTCCATCGCCTTAATCATTGTTGTTCTGCCTGTGCCTGAGTCCGTTGCCGATTACTATTTCCCGGCTCGATATAGGTCGCATCCCATCCGACGGCCAAGCCTGAGTCATAGCGCAGGTCCACGTAGCTTATGCGTTTATTATCGTTCCGGGCCTGCTGGAGAAGAACCGGATAAATCCCGATAAGGCGCTGTAGGCGCTTGGCTCTGTCGTCCCGGCCCAGCTCCAGCCTGGTATCGTCCCTTAGTGTTAACTGCCACGAATGGCGGGCGCTCATGCTGGCTGCTTTGAGCTGAAACTTTGCGGCCGCCAGCACCTCGTTCATGGTGCGATAACCGGTCAAAACGACTTGCTCGCTGCCTTCCGGGCCATAGAGCATCGGCATGGGATAATTGCCGATGCGTTCCGCCGGCGCGCTGAACACCTTGCCGCTGCCGTCCAACAGATGTAAATCATTCCAGCGCGCTACCGGCACATATTCCACCACATGGATTTTCAACTTGTCCGGCCACTGTTTACGCACGCTAACCTGCTTAATCCACGGCATGCGCTCAATCTGCTGCTGGATGACGTTGACATCCTGTGTCATAAAGGTGCCTGGCTCCCCCAGCGCCAGAATCGCCTGGTGAATATCGTTATTGGTGG
>NZ_LECR01000079.1:2001-2182 GCF_001602625.1 Sodalis-like endosymbiont of Proechinophthirus fluctus | reverse complement strand
GTTTATCGCCGCCCGCGACATGTCAGGCCGCTCTCCTCCGACGAGACGGCCATCGGCCGGGCCGTTTAACCATGAAGTCCCTCGCCAGGATGCGGTTGCAGCCTGCTATCGGCCAGTTTACGGGCGATTTTACCCACCGTGCCGGCACCCTGCATTAGCACCAAATCGTTACCCTCCAAGG
>NZ_LECR01000079.1:1223-1869 GCF_001602625.1 Sodalis-like endosymbiont of Proechinophthirus fluctus | reverse complement strand
ACACATCCAGCATCAGCAGGATATCTACACCGGATAACACATTAGCAAAGTCATCATACAAATCCCGCGTGCGCGTATAACGGTGCGGCTGAAATACCATCACCAGCCGCTTGTCCGGCCAGCCAGCCCGTGCTGCTTTGATGGTGGCGTCTACCTCGGTCGGGTGGTGGCCGTAATCGTCAACCAGCATGACCTCACCCGTTTTACCGTTGACGTGGTTCAAATCATAACGGCCTAAATCGTCAAAGCGGCGTCCCGTCCCTTGAAATTGCAGCATCGCCTGCAAAATACTCTCGTCATTGATACCTTCTTCGGTCGCTACTGCAATTGCTGCCGCTGCATTCAGCGCATTGTGCCGGCCCGGTGCATTGAGCTCCACCCGCAAATCGAGCTTATCCTGCCGTGTGAGGGTAAAGCTGCCACGCGCGCCTTCCTGGCGGTAATCGGTAATGCGAAAATCGGCATCTTCGCTAAAACCGCAGGTGGTAACCTGCCTCCCAACTCGGGGCAGCAGTTCTCGAATCACCGGATCGTCGATACATATCACCGCGCGGCCGTAAAATGGCAAATTGTGCAGAAAATTGATGAACGTCTGCTTCAAATTCTCAAAGTCGCCTTGATAATTGTCCATATGGTCGGCTTCGAT
>NZ_LECR01000079.1:792-1097 GCF_001602625.1 Sodalis-like endosymbiont of Proechinophthirus fluctus | reverse complement strand
CCGTTAACGAAGGTCGGATCCAGGCCGGCTTCGGCGTAAATACTGGCCACCATAGCGGTTGTGGTAGTTTTACCGTGAGTGCCGGCGACGGCGATACCGTGACGAAAACGCATCAGCTCCGCTAACATCTCCGCGCGCTGAATTACCGGAATGCGCGCCTCTTTGGCCGCCACAATTTCCGGGTTATCGGGGGTAATAGCGCTCGACACCACCACCACGCTGGCGTCGCTGATATTCTCTGGGCGGTGGTTAAAATAGATCTGCGCACCTAGGTCAGTCAGCTGCTGCGTCACTGCGTTCGGCAC
>NZ_LECR01000079.1:0-533 GCF_001602625.1 Sodalis-like endosymbiont of Proechinophthirus fluctus | reverse complement strand
GAGCCACCCGCTCTGTCGCATCGGGAATAGCTGCCGCCCTGGCGCGCTGCGCCATAGTCAGAAGCGCTGGTCGATCCCAACCTGCCAGCACGTTACTGACCCGCTCGGAGGTAAAGGCCTGCTGCTCGATGATTTTCGCTGCGCCGGACTGCTCCAGAGGACGCGCGTTCCAATACTGCTGACGATCTCTGTGCATAAATGGCACAAACAGCGTCGGCAGACCGGCAGCGGCGATTTCGCTCACCGTCAGCGCGCCGGCGCGACACACCACCACATCCGCCCAGGCATAGGCGGCGGCTATGTCGTCGATAAATTCCACCACCTTGTGCTGCGTCTCGCCAGCCGCGGCGTAAGCTAGGTTGACTTCATCCAGCGCTCCTTTGCCTACCTGATGCCATAGGGTTACGGTGCCCGCCAAACGGGCGGCGACCGCCGGCATGGTCTGATTCAGCACCTGCGCGCCTTGACTGCCTCCGATCACTAAGACCCGAATCGGACCGGTGCGTTCTAGAAAGCGCACTTCGGGCGCCGGC
>NZ_LECR01000066.1:710-1283 GCF_001602625.1 Sodalis-like endosymbiont of Proechinophthirus fluctus | reverse complement strand
TTTTTTTTTTTTTTCTTACCTCAACCTATTTTCGAAAAACGAAATTTTTCGTTCGAAACCAGATTTTTATTACCGCGATCGAATTTAATGGCGATTGAAACGATTTCAAAAAAAAAAAAAAAAATTTATTACCCTCGTAATTACTCGAATGAAGACTTGAATTCGATATTAGGTAATTCACGAATTAAAAAAATTTAACGATTCCGCACCTTTCGGCGGCCATTTTGTTTTTTTTGGTTTTTTTTTTTTTGGTTTCGATTAATTCGATTAATCGATCGATCAATTCCATCGATTAATTTATTTCTTCGATCGCGATTTCAGACCGATCTTGAACGTGTTTTCTCCAAAAAATTCTTCTTCATCGCCATCGCCATCGCCATCGCCATCAAACGAATTCGATATTTTCTCGATCGAATTGCATGTAATTTCGCATGTAATTCAAATAATTCTGAATTATTCGTTTTTTTTTCTTTTTTCTTTTTCTCAAATTAAATAATTTTTCTTCGTCAAAAATGATTCAATCGAATTCTGCATGTAAGCGACGCATGCACGAAATTCAATTTTTTTTTTTTT
>NZ_LECR01000066.1:0-569 GCF_001602625.1 Sodalis-like endosymbiont of Proechinophthirus fluctus | reverse complement strand
TTATTAAGGGGAAAATAAGATGATTTCATTAAATCGACAAATCGTGGACGAATGATGGAATTCCATGTAGTGATAACGAAAGTCGAATCCGATCGAATTTCCAATGACCTTTTTAATTGTTAAATTTTATCACGACATTGACCTGTCGTCAATAAGAAATGAAAAAATTTTTTTTTCTCTGCATCAAATAATGCATCATCATATGCAAGTCGCGAATGCAAGTGAACAAAAAAAAAAAAAAAATCGCAAAAAAATTCAATTGCTTTTTTTTTTTTTTTTTATTTGTCTTCTCTCAAATTCATTTGAATTCGTATCGACAATTTCTTTTGCACCAAAATTCATGCAATTCAAAAAAAAAAAAAAAAATCCTCTCGAATAACGTCAATTTTTAAACGAGTTTAAAAAATAATAATAATAATAATAAATCACAATTTTAACGGTCGTTAATAAAAGAAAAAAAAACTTTTGCATCGTGGCACGATCGTGGCAGAAGAAATGAAAACGATTTTTAAAAAAAAAAGTAGGGGAGCAGATTTTGATGCGGTAAAAATAAATTCCAATCGATTCGA
>NZ_LECR01000072.1:6602-7034 GCF_001602625.1 Sodalis-like endosymbiont of Proechinophthirus fluctus | reverse complement strand
TCTGCCGGATATTTATGTTCCCTGCGATCACTGCAATGGCAAGCGTTACAACCGTGAAACTCTGGAAGTGAAATATAAGGGCAAGAATATCCATCAGGTGCTGGAGATGACCATCGAGGAAGCGCGCGATTTTTTCGGCGCCGTTCCTGCTCTGGCGCGCAAACTGCAGACGCTGATAGATGTCGGTCTGTCTTATATCCGCTTAGGGCAATCCGCCACCACGCTATCCGGCGGCGAGGCGCAACGGGTCAAGCTGGCGCGTGAGCTATCCAAGCGTGGCACCGGCCAAACGCTGTATATCCTCGACGAGCCGACGACCGGTCTGCATTTCGCCGATATTCAACAATTGCTGGCAGTGCTGCATCAGTTACGGGATCAGGGTAATACGATCGTGGTGATTGAGCATAATCTGGACGTAATCAAAACCGCCGA
>NZ_LECR01000072.1:5906-6512 GCF_001602625.1 Sodalis-like endosymbiont of Proechinophthirus fluctus | reverse complement strand
CGGCCTGTAAAGCATCCCATACCGCTCGCTTCCTGCGTCCCATTCTCGAGCGCGCGCTGCAAAAATCCTAGGGTGCGGCTGCGAACAGACGGGAAGAGAGTGCCTCGCAACCTCCGCTGACGTCTGGATCCTTGGCTGTGGAAATACCGACACGCTGGCGCCATCGCACGTCGCGGCGCACGGATTTTCCGTTGCGGACGAACACCACCACTTCATATATTTTGAGTTTGGCGTGTCGCTTCCGGCAGGCCTGAACACAGAGCCCATTACTAGAAAGCGTCCACACTAGCTGATAAAACTGTGAATCAGGGATATCGGCGTCAAGAAACAGCGTGCTCCAATGGGCTTTTTCAGCCGCTTGCCTGGCGCCGCCGCGTTAAACGCGCTGCATAATGCCTTGGCCATTTAGGTGCTGCTTTTCAGCGATACCGCCGGTCTGCTATTCACGGTATAGATCATGGCAAATACTACCTCCCCGACTTTACTCTGGTTTAACTACTACTCCTGACGTAAGCTCTACTGCTCCTAGTTTAGTCATGCAATAACTTAACAGCATAGATTTATCTATGAATTATTTCCCCTGCAATGTGGCGCTGATACGGCTGG
>NZ_LECR01000072.1:1721-5880 GCF_001602625.1 Sodalis-like endosymbiont of Proechinophthirus fluctus | reverse complement strand
CCCAGCCAAAATTCCCTGCCAAGTGCCCAACAGCAGCGTGCCATCACCGACTGCCAATAACAATGAGGTGCCAAACAGAGAAGATTTGATATGTGCCGGTATGTCATACGCCCATTCATAATCGTGCTGGCAAAGGGGCCGAGATTCCGGGACACGACGTAAAAAATTGTTTTCCATATCGGTTCTGATGGTGGGATCGAAATTTTCATTTAGCACCGGGCAGCGGAAGTATGTTGTAGAAATAAATGAAGCAGCCTAGTACGGACAGCACTCAACGACGTCAGTTGGGAAACGATTTTATCGGTGACCAGATGAAAGTCGCGCGGTTGGGATTTTAAGGTCAGGGTTTGTTGGTACCACATATAATACTTTCTCCTTTTTACTACTCAGTGTAATGGCTACATAGTAGCAGGGGAAAATCGGTCGCACCTACGGCATTGCCGTACCGCGAAAAGGTTTGAGCCACTTTGCCGACGTTAGCGCTATTCAGCCAGACCAGACACGTCCGGCCGCTGTCGATCAGATAGACGCTGTAGACTTCGCGCAAATGTGCCACTTGCTCTGAGATTGAGGCCGGTATAGCTGAACATACCCTGCCGACGCAGCAAATAGTCGAATGGATGCTCGGCTACCTTTAATGCCGCTACTTCCTCACTACTCTACATGGCATTTAATGCCAGCTCATTCAGCACCTGCGCTACCACTTAAGCGCCGGAGTTCGGCGGACTGGAGTAGCTGCAGCGCACGGTCGCCTTTAACTGGCCCAGCATGCGCTCGGCTTCGCTGGCGCTATCACACACAATCGACAGCTCTCCTCCCACCAGTTCGCTATAAAGGGAGAAAATCTTAGAGAAAGAGTTGATTACCAGGCAATGTAATAACCCCAGACGTGCCATTTCGCGCACCGCATAAGCGTCTTCTTCCAACCCGTTGCCAAACCCCTGGTAGGTGATATCCAGGAAAGGGATGAGCTGATGTTCCGCGACCACCTCAATAACCCGATCTCATTCGGATCAGGTTAAGTCCGAGACAGTCTGGTTATGACCGCACGGATGCGGCAGTACAATACTCCACTATGGTAATTACTGAAAACAGGCCAGCATCTCGTCGAAATTGACACCTAGTTTCTCACCGTCGAATAAGGATAATGATTAACCTGAAATCCTGCACTGGTGAAAATGGACGTTGGGGTACTTACCAAGATCTGAGAATCCGGAAACTAGCATTCCAGAAAATCCGCGCTGACTTTTAATACCCGGACCCGCCCACGGTCTGAATAGTGGAGATGCGTAGCGCTTGCGCATCGGATGATCCTCCCCGAACAGCAGCCCCTGGGTAGTGCTGCTGTAGGTTGGAAACCCTTCCATCAGCAGATAGGAGTATGAGCTTAGCACCGGGCGGGCAAGTAGGGTGGCCTGCGCCTCGGCTACCCCGCCCGCAGCTGCGGGATAATCGCCTGTTCATTGTAATAAAGGCCGATGCTTAGATTTACTCTATCAGGGAGCGGATCCTGTTTATAGGTTTTCATCAGAGATAAGGATGGGGGTCTCCCGCATAAGCATCAACATGTTGGAACATGGTGCAGCTCTCCTATATGAGTGAGTGCAATGTTACACTCACTACTCACAATATCAAATAAAGTGAATTGAGTGGCGATTAAGTTAATAAAAAGCACCAACAATGGGAGTACTATAGGAAAAAATGCGCCGTGGGACATCACTCATCGTCATATCGCGGGCCGGCATAATTGTCGAACCGTGACCATTGTCCGTTGAAGGTTAGCCGCACGGTGCCGATAGGGCCGTTACGCTGCTTACCGAGAATAATTTCAGCGATTCCCTTCATATCGCTGTTCTCGTGATAGACCTCATCACGGTAAATAAACATAATCAGGTCGGCATCCTGCTCGATTGAGCCAGACTCGCGCAAATCGGAGTTGACGGGGCGCTTATCGGCGCGTTGTTCCAAGCTTCGGTTCAACTGCGATAGCACCACTACTGGCACCTGCAGCTCTTTAGCCAGCGCCTTTAACGACCGGGATATTTCCGCGATTTCCAGGGTACGGTTATCGGACAGTGACGGTACGCGCATCAGTTGGAGGTAGTCGATCATAATTAGACTCAGGCCATTATGTTCACGGAATACCCGCCGCGCGCGTGATCGCACGTCTGTCGGGGTCAACCCTGACGAGTCATCGATATACATATTGCGTTTTTCCAGCAAGATCCCCATGGTGCTAGAAATGCGAGCCCAGTCCTCATCATCCAGTTGGCCGGTACGAATCCGGGTTTGATCGACGCGCGATAGCGACGCCAGCATGCGCATCATTATCTGCTCGGCAGGCATTTCCAGGCTAAAGATTAACACCGGTTTGTCCTCGGTCATGGCGGCATTTTCGCACAAGTTCATGGCAAAGGTGGTTTTCCCCATGGATGGGCGTGCGGCGACAATAATTAAATCCGATCCTTGCAGGCCGGCAGTCTTTTTATCCAGGTCTAAATATCCGCTTGAGACACCGGTAACGCCGTCGTGCGGTTTCTGGTAAAGCTGTTCTATTCGCGCCACCGTATCTTCAAGAATACGGTCGATGCTCTTCGGGCCTTCATCTTTACCGGCGCGGTTCTCCGATATCTGGAATACCCGAGACTCCGCCAGATCCAGCAAATCCTCGCTGCTGCGCCCCTGGGGATCGTAACCAGCATCGGCAATCTCATGGGCGACGGCGATCATTTCCCGCACCATGGCCCGTTCGCGAACAATATCGGCATAAGCGGAAATATTCGCGGCACTGGGGGTATTTTTCGAGAGCTCCGCCAGATAGGCGAACCCGCCAACGTCATCCAATTCCCCTTTTTGTTCCAGAGACTCCGAAAGCGTAATCAGATCGATAGGCTTGCCCAGCTCCAACAGACGCCGCATCTCGTTAAAGATAAGACGGTGCGGGCGGTTAAAAAAATCGTTGCCGGTCACCCGTTCGGCGACGTTGTCCCAACGTTCGTTATCCAGCATCAAACTACCTAGCACTGACTGCTCCGCTTCCAGCGAATGTGGCGGCATCTTCAGACCTTCGACCTGACGGTCACGGGGAAAATTTACTTTGTAAGATGGTTTCTTTTCTGACATGAAAGGGTACTTTACCTATCAAGAAATCCTTGGATAAGGGGATATTATATCCTCTCTCGAGTCGGTATCCTATGTGCTTTGCAAACCACGCCGTAAGACTTACAGTTATTAAAGATATCCTAATTGGAGGAAAAGTGATGGCTAATCGGCAGTTTGCCGCCCACAGTGGACTGGAAGTGATGAAATATGTGGATTTCACGCCTGTGGATCCCGGTCCGGGCGAGATACAAGATCGAAAATAAAGCCATCAGCATAAATTAATATTGATACCTATGTCCGTTCCGGCCTCTACCCCATGCCATCATTGCCCTCTTGCCTCGACACAGAAGCGGCAGGGGTAGTGAGCAAAATTAGCCCCCAGCGTCAATGGGTTCAGCACCAGCGATCGGGGTAGTATACGCCCAATCCCAGCAGAGCGCCCACGCCACGATGCATAATATGCCGGCGGATAAACTGGCCAAGTTACCCTCAGCCATCTTCTTTGAACATGCCGTAGCCGCTTTCTTAAAATGTCTGACAGTGTTTTATCTGCTGCGCCAGACTTACGAATCAAGCCGAATGAGATCTTCTTATTCCATAAGACGGCCGGCGGCGTTGGGCGTATCGCTTGCCAATGGTCAAAAGTGCTGGGTGTGAAGATGATCGGCACTGTCAGCAACGCTGAAAAAGCAGCGTTGGTGAAACGGGCAGATCGCCTGGGAAACAATAAATTACCGTGAGGAAAATGTGCCTGAGCACGTGGCGACCTTGACCCGCGGTAACAAGGTTACCGTAGTGTACGATTCGGTTGGAAAAAATATCTTGGAAGCCTCCATCGACTGCCTACGCCCGCCTCGGATTGATGGTCAGTTTCGGCAACTCCCCTAGGCAAGATCACCGGTGTCAATCTGGGAGTTTTGAATCAAAAGGGCTCACTGTACATCAAACGCCTATCTATTAACGGCCCCGTCACCGACGCTGCAAGTTAAGCACGCCGCCGATGAGCTGTTCAGCATGATTGCCAGTGGGGTGATCAAAGTCGACGTGCCCGAACAGC
>NZ_LECR01000072.1:0-1683 GCF_001602625.1 Sodalis-like endosymbiont of Proechinophthirus fluctus | reverse complement strand
AGGCGCTTGAGAGCCGGCAGGCCAACGGTTATCCCGTGACGGTAGAATGCTACCTGATCCGCGCAGACGCTTTTTTTTCCCTGATGTCACTCCCGCTGAAAAAAACAACGGGCGTCTCTCGAGAAGCCCGTCACACTACGCTATGATATAATACACTGTAAAAATTTAGGGGTAAAACAGAATTTTTCGCACCATGCGGCTTGGCTTGCTGCCGCTATTTATTGGCCGGCATTGATGAAATCAATGAGTTTAAGGCGAGCTTTTCCTAACAACCGCCTCAAGAAAAAATATCGCCCTGTAGGGTAAAAAACTCAAGGCTATGGATCCATCCCACATTTTAACTCCAAAGACCTAGTGCATGCGATAATCAAACCGCAACTAACGCGACCAACAGTCACGGCAGAAATTTGCCCGCCGTGAAGAACAGCCTATAGCAAACAGCATCGCCAGCATCCACCAGCAAATATAACACTGAGACATCGGTCAATAATCAGCATGAGAAAATACAATGACAACAATATTTACAGAATGGGGTAACTCCTTATTGGGCACGATGCGCCCTCCGCGACGGTGAATTTAAGCTCTTTTGGTATATTACAAGAACTATGCCAAGTTAGCATTCTCCTAAATTAGTTATTTTTTATGATTAACAGGTAAAGGACATCTGAGTGGCTTAGCAGATTTGACCACCCTCTAGCAAATGCATCAAGGCGAGTTCCTACTGCGAACATCGACTAATGCTCAGGGGCAAGCCACGCCTACCACCGCGCCCGTGCCCGGGCCCGGGCGCGGATCCTGACCGTATTAGCGGGAATATAACCCAGAGGAAGCGAATCCAGCTCAATAATATCCACTGTTTCCGACAGAGCGCCGGCGGCGATGGCCTTCTCTCGTGCCTGATGTTCCGCCCGAAGTAAGCACAAAATTCCAGCGACTCATTGCTCGGTAAAACAATGGTGTGTCTAAACTACACGCTACCGATAACCTGGGCAATAGCCACGTAGGTGGCGTTGGTAACACCGGCATTGGGCGGACGTATCACCTCAGAGGCGCCTTTAATATGCATAGGATATGCATAGGAAGCAACGCTGCGCCTCCCTTTTACCCAGGATTACCCATGTCATGCTGACTGGTGTTCATACACGCGCAAGGCATTTTTCAACCATCGCCACATAATGCTCCGCCACCAGGATCACCATTGACGGGTACAAATGCGCGACCCACCTGGCGTTGCCAATGTCCGCCCAGCAGCGGACCACCGCGATATCCATCACTGTTAGGGTGACTCCGCCAAAAAACTAGCAACTGCTGCGGCAAGGCATAGCCCACGCTCCCGGCCTGATACTGATATCACCTTCCGCGTCCAGAGTGACTACTGAACCACCCCCAAAGCCAATAGACGCGATATCCGTCATGCGGAAGTTAGTACGGACTCCGCCTATTTCAGCCTCCATCGCCGACTGGCGGGGAAATCCGCCACACAAAACGCCGACGTCCGTGGTCGTACTGCCCATATCGACCACCATCGCCTCTTACAGACTCGATAGCCTGGCCGTGCTTCGTAGGCTATTTGCGGGCCCGGAGGCTATTGTCAGGATTGGGAAAGTCCGTGCCTGATGCAGCGGCATCAGCGTACCGTCATTCTGACCGAAAAACAGTTCTGCAATCACCAGTGAAAAAAAT
>NZ_LECR01000034.1:9055-9514 GCF_001602625.1 Sodalis-like endosymbiont of Proechinophthirus fluctus | reverse complement strand
GCCGGTCGCGCTGGCAGAACCGGCTTATTTGCGCAATGAAGTGGCATGGAAAAAATTACCCGGCCATGCCTAAGCGGTAAACTTATCCGGTAGGTACGGGCCAAAGTAGTAGGTTTATTAGTGAGATTAAGTACTATATTTATCCATCAGGCTTCACTCGTATCGTTGCGCCGGCTGATGCCGGTTGGTTTCCTGGCAGCGATGTTAATTCTTGCGGGGTGTGTTACGGTACCTGAGGCGATTCGTGGCACGACCCCAACGCCACAAGATAATTTGGTACGGGTGATGAATGCACCGCAGCTGTATATCGGTCAAGAAGGGCGCTTCGGTGGTAAAGTGGTCAAGGTGACTAATGAAACCGGGCACACCCGGCTGGAAATTGCTACTGTACCGCTCGATGATAGCGCGGTGCCGCTAATGCACCAGCCATCCATTGGCCGCATCATTGCTCAAATCGGC
>NZ_LECR01000034.1:7991-9036 GCF_001602625.1 Sodalis-like endosymbiont of Proechinophthirus fluctus | reverse complement strand
TGGAAGGGCAATGGATCACGGTCATCGGCCCGATTACAGGCACGGAAAAAGGCCATATTGATAAAGCGGATTACATATACATGGTTATGCAGGTGAACGGTTATAAACGCTGGCGTGTCGTGCATCAGGTCTCGGCGCCCATGGGGCCGCTGCTCGGACTCCGAGGGGACTACCACTATAGATCGCTATGGGGGACTGACCGGTTACGGTCCGGAATGGGGCGCTTACTACGGTGACACGCGGGTAGATATCGTCTCATTGGACTAGTTTTTTCTTAACATATATGGAAGAAGAGATAGCGGTATTAGATTATCAATTAATTATCACAGTCAGGCTTTATACGACAGATGTCAGCAGGCCCGTCCAGCGTCCGTAGGTAGTAGTAGATACCGAATTTGTGCGTACAAACATCTACCATCCCCAACTGGGCCTGATCCAGTTATATGACGGTGATGCTCTGACGCTTATCGATCCGCTGGCGATTGCCGATTGGCAGCCCTTCATTGCGCTTCTAGCGGATCAACAGGTCACCAAATTACTGCACGCTTGCAGCGAAGACATGGAAGTATTCTGGCATAGCTTTGGCCAGATGTCGGTGCTGATAATCGATACCCAAGTACTGGAGGGGAGGCGTTTACCGGCCGCGTACTATCCTGCGGACTCACCGCGTTGGTGGCTGAAACGTTGCAGGTCACGTTAGATAAAATTGAATCTCGCACCGACTGGTTCGTGCTGGCGCTCAATGATCGGCAGTGTGATTATGCTGCCGCCGATATTTGCTGGCTCTTGCCGATAGCACATAAGCTGATAGCACAAACTTAACAGTCGGGATTTGGTGGTCGCAGGCTATTCATGAATGCGCGGCCCTCTGTCAACGGAGCCAGAAAATTAACGATCCTGAACTGGCGTATAGAGATATAGCTAACGCCTGATAGCTGCGCACGCGTCAGGTTGCAGGCCTATACCAGCTGGCCTGCTAGCACCTGAATAAGGAACGTGAGCGCGATATGGCCGGTCAGTTTCATTGTTCATGAAGAAAATCTGT
>NZ_LECR01000034.1:3384-7984 GCF_001602625.1 Sodalis-like endosymbiont of Proechinophthirus fluctus | reverse complement strand
GGGCGCGCTATATGCCGGGATCTCTTGGCGAGCTAGAGCAGCTTGGCCTCAGCGGGCCCGAAATCTGTTTCTACGGCCAGGCGCTGCTATCTTAGGTGCAGGAGGCTCAGGCACTATCGGACACGGCGTTGCATCCGCTGGTACTCGATCTTATCGATCGTCCCAGTTATCGCCCAGACGATTAAGGCACTGAAAGAACAGATACAACTGATGGCTAACAAGACGGGGATAAGCAGTGAACTTCTGGCGTCCAAGCGTCAGATCAACCAGTTAATCAGCTTGGTTTGGGGTGTAATCCCACTGCGCGGCAGACGGAGTTGATAAGCGGATGGCGCGGTTGTGCTGTTCGAAGCAGAATTACTGGCGTTATTGTCCCATGGTAAGAGCGAAACGCGCGCCTAGGCGGCGAGCGGAATAAATGGCGTGACTGGCGTATGAGGCCACGAGCCTCCTACCGTTAGGTAGGAGGCAGAAGAGACTTTGGAGTTCATTTTGTGCTTTCTTCCGTTTCCGACAGTATCAAGTTCAGCTCTAGGATAGAGATATCCCCATCCTTTTTTTCCAATTGGACCGAAAGCCTTTCGGGGTCTATTTGCACATATTTACTGATGACATCAAGCAGGTCACGTTTCAGCTGCGGCAGATAATGCGGTTCGTTATCACCTCTGCGCCGCTCGGCAACAATGATCTGCAGCCGTTCCTTGGCTATATTGGCTGTCGTTTTTTTACGGGAGAGAAAAAAGTCAAGTAATGCCATAGATTATCCCCCAAATAGGCGTTTCAGGAATCCCTTCTTCTCTTCTTCGATGAAGCGGAAAGGACGTTCTTCTCCTAACAGACGATCAACCACATCTGAATAGGCTTGGCCAGCATCAGATTCCTCATTGAGAATTACCGGCTCTCCCTGGTTGGAAGCCCTCAACACCGATTGATCCTCCGGGATCACACCTACCAGAGGAATGTGTAGAATTTCAATGACATCTTCCATACTGAGCATGTCGCCTCGGCTGACGCGTCCCGGATTGTAACGTGTCAGAAGCAGGTGCTCTTTAATGGAGTCTTGACCGCTTTCGGCACGGCGCGATTTAGACGATAGAATGCCCAGAATACGGTCGGAGTCGCGCACTGACGACACTTCAGGGTTGGTAGTGATAATCGCTTCATCGGCAAAATACAGCGCCATCAGGGCACCAGTTTCAATACCGGCCGGTGAATCACAAACGACAAAATCGAATTCCATCGTGTTGAGATTATTCAATACCTTTTCCACTCCATCGCGGGTCAGGGCATCTTTATCTCGCGTTTGGGACGCGGGCAATATATACAAGTTCTCGGTTCGCTTATCTTTTATCAACGCTTGATTCAGCGTGGCATCACCCTGGATGACATTAACGAAGTCATAGACTACCCGGCGCTCACAACCCATGATCAAATCGAGGTTTCTAAGTCCGATATCGAAATCTATTACGACGGTTTTCTTTCCTTTGTGGGCGAGACCGGTAGCGATGGCCGCGCTCGATGTGGTCTTGCCAACCCCCCCTTTACCCGAAGTAACAACTATAATGCGTGCCATAAATGGATTCCTTGTCAAGGGCTAAATTAAAGGATGAATAGTAAGCGTACCTTCCTGTAGACATAACCGCGCGGCTTTACCTGAAAATTCGGCTGGAATTTGATCGCTTAACCAATACTGGCCAGCGATGGATACGAGCTCCGGAGAGAAGTGGATACAGAAAACCTGGCACTCTCCGTCGCCCGATGCACCGGCCACCGCGCGGCCCCGCATCATGCCATAAATATGGATATTGCCATCGGCAATAAGCTCGGCGCCGGCGCTAACGTTACTGGTAGCAATCAGATCGCTATTGCGGGCGTAAATTTGCTGCCCGGAGCGCACTGGCGTATTGATAAGCCGAGTTTTTACCACCGTCTGCGCCGGAGTTGGCGCCTCGTAGACGCTGCGCTTTAGCGCTTTGCCTTCGGTCAGAAGTGGCAACCCGCTGCGAATGATCGCCTGTTTCAGTTTCGTATCGCGACAGCCGCTGACGCCGATCACATGCAGGCCGGTCGCCAGCACCGCCTGTGACAGCGCCTCCCAGTGCGTGTCGCGACTGAGGCCGGCAACGTTGATAACGACTGGCGCATCTTTCAAAAATCCAGATGCTTGTTCGACTTTTTCTTCTATCGCTCGACGGATTTCCTCTGGTTGCGCATCATGCACATGAATTACCGATAAAGTAAAATTACTGCCTTTCAACTCAATTGGCGTTTGCGACATTTATTCTGACTCGGTCTTAGTACGTGTAATTTCCCGATTCGTCACGGGAGGCGATATTCCTTAGTAATGTATTTATGTTATAGTTACCGCTATATACAGGCAATACACTAGACCACGGAAATAGAATAATAAATATGTTTTGTGTGATCTATCGAAGTTCAAAACAGGATCAGACCTATCTTTTTGTCGAAAGAAGAGAGGATTTTGCCCGCGTCCCGTCCGATTTAATGGTACACTTTGGCAAACCGCTATTCTCAATGATTTTACCTTTAGACGGTAGAAAAAAACTCGCTTCAGCAGATATAGGAAAAGTAAAAGAATTAGTTAAAGAGCAGGGCTTCTATCTGCAAGTCCCACCACCAGTGGAAAATTTATTGACCCAGCATCATCACGCCTAAAAAGCCTGATCATTCACCCATAGTTTCCACCGGCGCAATGCCCAGCGCTGCACTTGAGTGGCTGAATCAATTATTCCATTCGCGATTCTGAGAGTTAAGCTAACGGCGGCAGCCTCGCTGGGCCGTACGCCCGCGAGAGATGGTGCTCATTGGCGAGTCTTACCTAGTTTACCGGTATCCTCTGCCTTGCCCCGACGGCGTATTAGGCTAGCAGGGTATGATACTATCACCTACGCAGATGCTCCGCGTCTCGTCTTTTTGCCGGCAATGCGGGCGGAGCCGCATTGATCTTCATGCTAGTGGGTGATATACAGGTTTCCGTCTGGGCGATGGTTTTCGCATCAGCATTGCGACGGCACTCTCGATATTTTTCTTCAAGGAATGGACACCCCTAAGGGGCAAAGGGCGATCAGCCTATACGAGGCGGATGTCATCGTCTACGCCCGCGCATGGACTGTCAATACCGTCGCTGGACGCCAGCGCGCTCGGCGGCGGAAGAAATGCACCGTGGGGCCAACCCCTTTGCGTCGTCTGGCGTATGATATACGATAACGGCGTTAAACAGGTAAACATGGTGTTAACGATTTTAAGAGAGAGCAATGTATCAGTATAGAAATTAGCAGAGCGCACTATTGGATTTTCCAGTTAGCAATGTGGTGTGCGTCAGCAGCAACACCGTAATTATTTTACGGAAATAGGCAGCGCCATCCCAGTGAACCGGTGCTGTCTATCAGGCCAGAGACTACGCTTGCGATATTCGTCAAGCTAATGGTTATTCCTACCGATCCGGGGGAAGTGCATCTAAGGTGGGGTTGGCTATCTTGATTGGTGCGGTGTTGAAACAGGCTAACGAGCAACAAGTTGCTCAGGGAATCACCGGCGTGAGAGTAGCCGCTGGATTTGACGCTAATGATTAACGATATTATGTTCCTCCTTCGCTTTCTGCAGCATCCTGCTTTGCTTAACGTCTTTAGTTCTAGGCCAATGTGGGTGTGATGTATTCGATATCGCCTCTAACTTGTCTTTGCGGTTTATCATTGTCAGAGAGAGGGTTTTGTATGCGGGTTGCTCTGTTGATATTGAATCTAATTTATGTATTCGGCCGTGTTTTATCTTTTCGTTTATTAAGCATATCGTGCTACCTGGAAATTGCATTCATATCCTTCCTCTTGTTATGGTATTGGCAGTTGAATGAATAAACCAAGCGCTATTAGCGCTATCATACCTTCTTCAGATAACAATAATGTAAACAGCCGACGCTAGACGTTGGTTAGTTGTGCAATGAGTTATTCATATTATGCGTATGCAATTCATAAGCAATGTATAGCAATAAATACATTACATAAATATGATGGAAATTAAAGATAACTGTTATATTATATATATATCATAAATAAATGATATGCAGGTAAATAAAGTAGTTATTACTTATTATATGTCCTGTCATTGCTCAGCACGCCATGAGCCAGTAAAGCGGTATTGAAGCTTAACATTACTCTCTGTTTATAAACACGTCATGCACTGCACTGTGGGGTAACAATAAATAGAATACGGCTAATACAGGGGTGTGATAAAAGCCGGCGATGAAAGACTTCTTACCGGTAAAATACGGCACGAATGCTCTAGTGTTAGACGCTTTCAATGTCTTTTTGACAGCTAATGGCAGGCACAGGAGCATTGTGAAAACGAAATGAATAAGGCCTAGGCCGTTTTTTAGTCATTCTGTGATAATTTTTTATAAATAGGAAGATGATCTTATGGTTGCTGCGTGGCGACTCTATCATGCCTTCATACTGCCATCAGCGGGAAAAGAGGTCGCGTTTGCGAGGAGGGAAGAACTGCGCAAGCAAAATGATCGCTGCTACCACCAGACAAGCGCCAAAGATGACAATCATCCACTGTGGCATCTCTAGCGACAGGAAAT
>NZ_LECR01000034.1:0-3315 GCF_001602625.1 Sodalis-like endosymbiont of Proechinophthirus fluctus | reverse complement strand
GAAAATTCACGAAAAAATCACAGGTAACGAAGGGGGAGGGATGAAGTTGAATATAGGTATGTTTCATTGCCAGCCGCAGGCCTTTCCAGGCGCTATAGAGCCAAATCGCCAGACCGGCGAAACGCAGCGGCGTGGCGGGCGCGACGGCGCCTACTAGACCAGCGGCAACGATGCCGTACAAGGCACAACGTTGATAGATACACAGGACGCAGGGATTAAGCAGCAGTACATGCTGGAAATAGAGCGCGACCAGTTCTAGTGCGAAGGAGGTCAGCGCTAATAGTAACCAGGCTGCACGGTTTTTGGAGTAGAGGTTTAACGATTGCATCATAGAGGATTATCCAGAGCAGTTGTAAGTGGGGTAAAACGAGCATTCTAAATCAAAAAACAACAGACATCAGCGACTTTTCTATCCGATAAGCATCCCAGAGACTGCGCCGTTTTACTGTTATTGAAGTTACCCACGTGCCAATCGCGAAAAAAGCGTTTCTTTTGGTTGTCAATATCATAAACGAGAGACTGGTTATAGTCTGCCGGCGGCGGGCAAGGTAAACTTTCTCGCCTGTTCATGATGGAGTCACTTCGCTCGCTAAGGGAGGATGATAGGCATGTAAATTGTTAGGGTTGCTATGGAATAAACGAGTATGATCATCAAGGTGCAAAGCCCTGCCGGTTTCTAGGAATAGTTTTTGATTGAAAGCATCTGGAACAATCGCTTTCCTCCTGGATCCATCCCTGCCAGCGGAGCGGGGCTTTCCGAATCTGATCGGTGTCACCCGCAGACGGTGTGCCACAGCTCATCGATAATTTGCTCTTGGTGCGCATAACATAGCCACAATATTTATTGTGTCGCTGTATAAAGCACAGGTGGTACTCTCACAAGCTGCGATAGTGGACGATAAGGCGGAAGCGGATAAAGCTGATGCTTTTTACTACATTCTCCACGGCCTAGCTAGCGTTTGCCTCAAGCAATTCCATCTCTATGGCTTCGTTTTTAACGGACCGGAGGGGCTTTTTTTTGCGGGCGAGGCGCTATTATTTTACTAATCCACAGATCCGAGAGCTGGCGCGCAATTTCTATAGCTAACAGCAGGCGACGCTATACCGAATAGAGCTGGTACGACGCCGCTATGGTAAAGATATCTTGGTATCTATCTGGGGCGCTATGCAATTCGCGATGCCCAAAGATATCGTAGGGATTTATCCTCGGGCGAAGGCGGCACCCACCACCTCGCTAAGCCATACGATGGCCGTTCGGAGAGCATCAGAGCAGCGGCTGGTGCGGCGGACAGCTCTCGATAAGCTCGACATTGCCCTCGTCGCTAACCTGCTCATAGACATCAAAGCTCCATAACCAATAATATGCTTCTCACTTCTCGGCGGCTTTCGCCAACGGCGCGCGGTTTTGCAGGGTATACAGCGTTAGCGACCTATCGCCACGTAGATTCACATTCCAGATCTGAATACCCAGCTCCAGATTGCTCGAATTATATTGGGAAGAGAGCTCCCTGGCGTATCACCTGGTACTCTTCTTCGTTATGGATGGCCGCTATTTCAAAATAGTTGTTATAATCTTCGTCGAGTACCGCAAAGAGGAGAAAATATCCCATCGTCTTCGGTGATGAGAACTGACTGATAAAGCTTTCTTCTTTGAAGTTATACATTGCGAAATTCACGGTTTCCAGTCTCCAGTCAATCGCTTGCCGGCGATACAGAGAATTAGCAGTGTGATCTTCCCCGCCGTCGGCGATTGGCAGATGCGCTTAATCCTGAAACATGGCAAAACCTAGCGCATAGAGGTTGATGCCGTTTTAATACGGGCTTGTTATACAGCGGATGATAAACCACATTGGTATGGCTTTACAGGAATTCCAGCATAAACCTATCGCTTGATTTTTACCTTCATCATACAAGTGATTGATAATAGGTATAGTGCTAGAAAGTGGCCCAGCTTTCGTTCATAATCTTGGTCTGTTTTGCGGAAAAATACTGGCTAATCTTGCGGACGATACGCAATATTTCCTGTTGCTATGGCTCGAGCAGAGGCGTGTTTTTCTCCATGAAATATAGCAGGTTTTCTCCTGCGTCTCCTGAGGATAGCGTAAGCGCTATTCCGTCACTTCCTCTTTTTTACGCGGTAGTATATGCCCACAGTTCGTTGACCCGATTTTGCAAATATTCTTCCCAGTGTTCTTCTAGCGGGATTTTTCTTCCTGCAGCGAGATCTTTTGCGGGCGTTTATAACGGTCAACACCGTGATTTATCAGCGCATGGCAGCAATCCAATAATTACTCTACCTATTCAACGCCATAGCGCTCTTCGCATTTAGTAAAATAATTACGGGCGAAAATCAGGTAGTCAACGATTGAAAATTAGGTAGTCAACGATTGAGTTGGCGTCGGGTACAACTGTAGAAAAGGTAATTTTTTTTGAAAAACGACTTGTGCCCGTAACAGGTACAAGCTATGACCAGCGCCTTCATGGTTATGGTATTCTCTTCCATGAGGTAGGCAATACAAAGATTAGCCAGCCCCTACTGACCGTGCTTATAGCGTTGCTCAGTTTCGATAAACTTCTTGCTAAATGACAAATTGGCGTAATTAAATAGGCATCCCAACGATGGAATAGACGGACGTCCATCGCCGAAACGCCAGTTTACCCTAGAGACCGTGGTGCGTGATTTATTTCCCATTAGCAATGTCATATTGAGCAAGCGACGTTATAGGCCGGCCTGAGGACGCCGGATAGGCACACTCCTGGCGGGTGCCACGGCGCATAACAACCTGTATCTGATACCATTCACGGTATGCTAGGCTGGACAATGGGTTGTAGCTCAGGGCAACTGCTAGCGGATATTATCAGCGCACGGGTGCTGAATATTCGTTATGACGACCTGTACGTTGCGCTTTATGCGCTTGAATTTAGTGCCATCGCCGTTGCGCAACGGATCTGAGGCTGCATCGCGCTGGCCATTTCTTTAAAGATAAGGAGCTTATTCATGCCACGTCCGATTGTCGCTACGGTGGATTTAGCTGCGCTAGCGTCAAATTTAACCATTGTTCGCCGTCATGCGCCGAAAACCTGCGTGTGGTCGGTGGTCAAAGCCAATGGCTATGGCCATGGCCTGAACGCCGTTTGGAAGGGGTTGCAGCAGACAGACGGTTTTGCGCTGCTGGATCTTAATGAGGCGGTCGTGCTGCGGGAGAAGGGCTGGCGCGGCCCCATTTTACTGCTGGAAGGTTTTTTTCAGCAGGCCGATTTAGAGGAAATCGATTGTTATCGATTGACCACCGCCGTACACAGCGACTGGCAGAT
>NZ_LECR01000049.1:21072-29702 GCF_001602625.1 Sodalis-like endosymbiont of Proechinophthirus fluctus | reverse complement strand
AGTGAAGACGCATTATAGGGCCTTCACTGACGGTGACAAGCGCTAATGCAAAATAAGTTTTAACTGCGATAAATTAAACGAATCGCTCTTTTTTCGTCGCCTGTTTATTCATAAGAACCTGTTTTTCAGTCAACTCTAATGCCTAACGCCGACGGATTGACAATTCTTTTTTGGCCCGCCGACGAAATGTTCTCTCCGGCGGCGGGGTGCGAGCACAGGGTAAGGCTGTCGTCGCGATTGCTAATAAGGAGAAGAGAGACAAAACGCCAGTGGCTTAGGTGCAAAAGGTGAGAGCAGCACGATGGGAATCGGATGGATTAACGCCTTGTCCTAGTCCAATTGACATTGTCCTTTATTAGGACAGGACCTGGCTGTTACTCTTAGAGCGTAAGCTTTTCCAAAGATCCGAAACCATAGTGCGTCAATGCCGGCATCAGCGCCGCCGCCTGCGGCGTGGTGGCAAGACAGTAGGCCCTATTCGGCCCCGCCTCGCCCTGTAGGCCGCTGACATCTATCTCATGCTCTACCAGCCAGGCGGCGCGACGGGCAATGGCTAAGCCAGAATCGACCAAGCGGGTGCCTTCCGGTAGTATCGACTGTAATTCCTGGCTTAGCAAGGGAAAATGGGTACAGCCAAGCACGACCGTGTCGGGGAGCTCCACCGCTCTTAACCAGGGATGTAGGAGTTTACGCAGCACCGGCAGCGGCACCATTTCGCCGTGCAGCTTAGATTCCGCCATATCCACCAATTCGATAGTACCCAATTGCAAAATTTGGCAATCGCCGGCGAATTGACTGATCAGATCGTGAGTATAGCTGCGCTGTACGGTAGCACGCGTCGCCAGTAGCCCTACGATGCCATTGCGGGTTAGCTGCGCCGCCGGTTTGATGGCCGGTACCACACCGATGATAGGGCAAGGAAAACGCTCGCGCAACGCCGGCAACGAAATCGTGCTGGCGGTATTACAAGCAACAATGACTATATTGGGCTTCCGCAGCTGCCACATCATGCCAACGATAGCGATGACCCTATCGACAATGAACTGCTCCGGCTTCTCCCCATAAGGGAAAGCTTCATTATCAAACACATACAGATAATGGGCATCAGGCAACGTTTGCCTGACCTCATCATAAATCGATAGCCCCCCTACGCCGGAATCAAAGACAAGAATAGTGGGCCGTTTAGCGGTGCTGCCATTATAAAGCAGTGACATTATCATGCGCCAGAAACAGGTATTTTCCACTCGAAACGATTTATATTCAATAAAGATATGCAGTTGTCTGTACAGCAACGAGCCGCACAACGCAACTTCTCCTATGTACTGGCTGCAAAACTGAACCAGCGTATTCTAGCGGGCGAATTTACTACCGCCGGAGATATATTCTGCCCGGTGAAGTGAAATTAGAGGGATAATTCAGCGTGAGCCAGCTGGACCACTGTGCGCGAAGCGATAAAAACCCTGGCGGCGAAGGGGGAATGGTATTTGCCGCGCCTAACGAATTGGAATGCGGGTATTACACCGTGCCATCAGTGGTATTTTCTCGATCAGAATCTGTTAGAATGGTGGCTGAAATGGGAAAATTTCCATGGCATTCTAGAGCGCATTTCCTGATTATGCGAATTAGCCTGTAGCCCATGGCCTGTGCTCTGGCGGTGTTAAAGATGATGAACAACAGAAGCTGGGCGCTTTAATAGAAGAGACGCGCCAAGCTCCACCATCTTGGTTGCGAGCGCTGGATGAGTGTTAACGCAGATTTTCACCACTATATTTGTGGCGTCTGCGACAGCCGTTACTTTCCTTGTTCGCCAACCTCTATTATCTATTCAGCTCAATTTACCAAAACTACTTTCACGCCATTGCTAGCGATGATGTCATCAAACTAGGTCGGAAATTAGACCATCGTGGTCGCCATTCTCGCCGCGGGGACGGTTCGGGGGAACTTCTCACCGCCTCCAGCAATTGCTGGATGAGAATGATTGAACCTTTAGATTTCTATCTGCGTTCCCAGCTCAATGACCCGGTTAGGCGGGATGAGATATTGATCCGGAGCTCGCAGGGCATTGCGGCTTAAGGCTATGAACAGCTTGCCTCTAACCATAAGATACCATGGGCGCTTCCCGAGAATCAGCGATTCATGGGACATGAAGAAAGACGTTTCCATCATCCGGCATGACAGCCCCTCTAGCCCGCAGCGATGGAAGATTTCCTCCATATTCGGCGTCTCTTTGTAACCATAATTAGCCACCACGCGCCAGAAGGTCGGCGACAGCGCTTCGATGGTGACCCGTCGTACGTTATGCACAAAGGGTGCATCTTCGGTACGCAGCGTTAGCAGCACGACACGATCATGCAGGACTTTGTTGTGTTTCAGGTTATGCAGCAGGGCAAAGGGGATCACGTTCATAGCACGCGACATAAACACGGCAGTGCCGGGCACTCGCACCGGCGGCGATTTTTCCAATGAGACAATTAGCGCCTCCAGGGAATTCCCATGCTCGTGGATCCGGCGCAGCAATCGGAACCGCTCGCTTTTCCAAGTCGTCATAGCGACAAACATCAGGAATCCCAACAGCAGCGTCAGCCAGCCGCCGGAGAAAATCTTGAGTGCGTTGGCGGCGAACATGGGCATATCGAGGCATAATAGCGCTAGCAATAGCACGGATACCAGCAACAGGTTCCAATACCAGTTTTTTCTGGCCACGGCACAAGACAAGATGCTGGTCAGCACCATGGTGCCGGTAACCGCGATACCATAGGCCGCTGCCAGATTACTGGAATGCTCGAAGCTGACAATCACCAGCACTACGGCGATATACAGCAGCCAGTTGATGAAAGGAATATAAATCTGCCCCACCTCCATATCAGAAGTATGGATAATGCGCATCGGCGGAAAATACCCTAGACGCACCGCTTGGCGGGTCAAAGAAAACACGCCGGAAATCACTGCCTGGGAAGCGATAACCGTGGCCAGCGTCGCGAGAATAAGCAAAGGAATCATCGCCCAATTGGGGGCTAGTAAAAAGAAAGGATTTTTAATTGCCGCCGGTGATGATAGCAACAGTGCGCCCTGGCCGAAATAATTAAGTACCAGGGACGGCAGCACTGCACCAAACCAGGCGATACGGATTGGCAATTTGCCGAAATGCCCCATGTCGGCGTATAGAGCTTCCACGCCGGTAATAGCCAGCACCACTGCCCCGAGAGCAAAAAAGGAGACGGTTTGATATTCGGCAAAAAAGGTGATAGCCCATTTCGGATTGAGGGCATACAGCACTTCGGGATTACCGATAATGCCACGTACGCCCAGAACGCCCAACGTGAGAAACCATATCAGCATCACCGGAGAGAAAAGTTTGCCGACGCTGCCAGTGCCTTTCTTCTGAATAAAAAACAACAGCGTCAGCACCACCAAGGAGAGCGGGACGATAAATTCCTGTAGCGATGGCGCGGCTATTTGTAAGCCTTCAATTGCCGACATGACTGAGATAGCCGGAGTGATCACCACTTCGCCATAGAAGAAGCTGCCGCCGATAAGGCCGATAATCACCAGTACCGGTGTCAATTTGGCGCCGGTATTTCTGCCTGCGAGCGACATCAGCGTCAGAATGCCGCCTTCGCCAGCGTTGTCGGCACGCATGACGAAGAGAAGGTATTTCAGTGAAACGATCAGGATCAAAAGCCAGAAAATGAGGGATAAGAAACCAAAAACTGCCACGCGTTCGACGCCAAAACCATAATGGCCGGCAAGACATTCACGTAAGGTATATAAAGGGCTGGTACCAATATCACCATATACGACGCCTATTGCGGCAAGTGTGACCGCCGGCAGCGACTGCTTATGATCTTTATTCATAACCTTTTCTTCGCGCTATTTTGTCATCTAGGAGCATGCAGTGATAGTGATGCACTTCTTAGAAAACTCAAAGCGCACAGTATGCTTAAAAAATGCCGAATCCATAATTCTAATGCTGATTATCCCCCATTGAAAAGCGATTAACGTAAAAAGTTGATAACGGATAAATTTACTCGAGCATTTTTCTTTATAAAATGCGCTGCCTTGTTGTGTCCTTCTCACCACTCATAGGGATAAACAATCTGATTTTATGGCGCCTACGCTCCTTCTAGGAGAGAGATCTCTTGCCTCAGCATCGTATTGGAAAGCGAGTTAGAGTTATTAGAGTTATATGAGCGGCAGCATACCATACAACTCTGCCTGCTGGCGGTGCTTTCCGGTGAAAGTGTGTTTTTTGGGTCCGCTCGCCATCGCCAAAAACTTCATCGCCCGCCACCTGAAGCTAGCGTTCAGTCATGCGCACGTTTTCAATTATCTGATGACTCATTTTTCTACGCCGGAAGAGGTATTCGGCCAGATATGTCTATCTAGACGCTGAAAGCGGATGGCCGCTATCGCCGTGATGACCCAAGGGTATTTTCCGGAGGCTGAAATTGTTTTTCTAGATGAAATCTGAAAGGCGGCGAGGGGCGGGGCCAGCCCAGGGTCCCATTTTGACTACTTTGCTTACCGCCATCAGCAAACAACGATTTAGTAACGGAGATCAGGAGCAGATAATGCTGCCGAGGTTTCTTATCACCGCCTATAACGAATTACCGGAGGTCGAAAGCAGTCTGGAAGCCATGTATGACCGGATTTTAATTCGCCTGTGGCTGAATAAGGTCAAGGAGAAGAGTAATTTTCCTGCGTTGCTGACTAGCAACGCGGACAAGCCAGCCGTAGGAGGTTCCAGTGCAACTGCGGGTGAGCGACGAGGAGTACCAATCCTGGCAATGACAGTGAGCCGCAAACCCCATTACAGCCTGCCGCTATCGCTGACTGAACCGGTGTTGAATTTCATGCTGCAAAAGCCGCTAATACTGCACGATATCCATGTCGATCACATCACCGTTGAGCGTGAAACCCTGTAACATTGGTTGAATAAAGGAGGCGCATTCAAGGGCGGACTGAACTATATTGGTTTCGCGCAGGGGCTAGATGCACGTATTTAACGCTCAGTATCAGATCGAAATAGTCGGTATCAGCCTTCAGACCTCATTGCCAGCGCTGGAGGAAAACATGCCATTGCTGGCAATGAGGGTTGTGCTGATGGATGACCTGGAAGAAACCAGGCGGCTCTAACAGCGCAGCTTGTTCTACGAGCAGCAAAGTTGCCTCTTTTAATTGCTAAAGAGTGGGTCACGAGGATTAAAGACAGTCTGCTGGATCTTTCCCAATAATTATCCCAGACTAGACAGGACTAACGCGCGGTGGTGACACTGGATACGATCAATATGCTGTTAACCATTGACCAAGGACAACTGCTGGATGATATTATTTTGTCCTTGATTGGCAGGCATCCCACAAATTTCCTACTACTGGAACAGTTTCCAGTACTGAAGAAGGAATTGATGAAACCGCGGCTGGAATAGGCGCTGCGGCAGGGTAAAGTCCCTCCTGCGCTGGCCAGCGAATTTTATCTGTTTCAGCAAAGCCAGCTGCAGACTCATCAGAATTTTCTCGCCCATTTGCCAGACACCCTGACGCAGCTCGCGACCTTCTCGGCGCCGTTTTCTCCCGAAGCGCAATAGCTCTCCATCAGGCCGCATCAAGGGAAACGGATAGCTCAAATAACGTGTTCCAAACCCTGTTTTCGCAGGGTTTGGAACATCAGTTTGATGTTTCTGGTCTACGTTACAGCATCAACTCTTGGAAAAAGAGCGGATTTTCTACTTGACGAGCTACAGCAGCAGCTCGTGATTAGAGGAACGCTGACACTGCCGCTGGCGAAGAATCAACACGCCGCCAGCTGGTTGTGGGATATGGCCACCATACAGGTACGACTAGGCAACTATCTCCTGCTAGTACACTATGGAGAATTTCTGCGTCAGCAGCTAGAACTACTGAAGTTAGCGGTACAGCTTAAAGAAATTAGCAGTATCCATCAGAGCGACGACCTTAGGGCTACTTGCCGGGAGAGTTATCCGTCGTCTGCTGTAGAAACGACTGTTGACCTGCCGCCTGCACGGGTGATGCCTGGCGGGGACGCGGCGCATTCTGCAGCAAGCCAGCAGCCAACAGCACGAAGTAGCAGCCGCGTGGACTAATGATTGTCTGTGTGGATACCCCTCCAGTTCGAGGGACAATTTTTAAAGAGGAATGCGAGAAAGGATTTGTCTGGTGCTGATGCGTATCGCGCTGGCCGATAACCGATGCTGCTTCATCAACCTGCTTTCTATCGCCAGGTAGATTATGAACCGACCTATGATAGAGACCTAGAACAGGCCATCCGTTCCTCAGCCAGCGCTTTCAAGGCGGCACCGGATCTGGCCGCCTGCCTGGTAGGGCTGACCGAGAAGCGCGTCGACCCGGCATGACAGGATGCGGATGCAGTAGTCATTTCCGATTTTATCGCTCAGCGTCTGCCCGAAACAATCCAGCAATGCATACGCGAACAGCAGCACCATCGCCGATGGGAGAACTCGGTATTATGAAAATATTCGACCACATCGAGCGCCTTGATACAGAACTGAAACAGCAACTCATGCACCGCCGTCGATGTACCGCCATCGCCGTAAAGGCGATCCCGGTGGCAGACAATAGATTTGCCACCGGGATCGTCAATAGACGATACTGCCATGGCGAAAACTTATCAGCTCAACGCCCTCTATCGCGCTATTTTGCAGGCGCTGATGGCCAACACGCGGCGCCTACACCGAGCTGGCTAAGCAGTCAAACACAGTCCCGGCACTGTGCTATGTGTGGATATTAGCTAGAAATAGCTAGTCTAAGATGTCTTTTGCTTTATTGGTATTATTCTTTAAGCGCCAAAGGAGGATTACCCCTCGGCGCTTAAGAAAATGGACGCACTGGACGAAATTGTGGAAGCCCATTCCATACCACCGGCCATTACAACATCTTTATTAAAGTGATGTGTCGCTCCATCGATGCCCTGCAATAGGCAATTATCAACAAGATCAAGACTATCGACGAAATCTAATCCACCGAAACCCTTATTTCGCTGAAAAATCCCATCAGTCGTGCCATCGTGCCGTAGAGGCCCGGTCAATACCCATAATTATCCATAGGAGATCCTAACTGGTACACAGCGTACAAATACTGGCTCATTTATCTGAGGGGACACCATCATGGCCGGCGTAACTATCATTAGCGGCAGCACTTTGGATAGCACCGAATATGTTGCCGAGCACGTCGCCGGTAATCCTTGAACAGCATAGTCCACCACCCAAAATCCTTACACAACGCCGAAATGGTAGAATTAAGTCCTGATATCCTGAGCCTGTGTCTCCTGGTTACCTCCATCCAAGACGCCGGCGAGCTGGCCGGAGAATCTTCAGTCGCTGTTGAAGAGTTGACAGTGAAAGCGCCCTTCGCTTTCCAAAGTCACCTATGGCTCAATCGGCATCGGCAGTAGCGAATACGATACATTCTGCGGCACAATCGACACCTTGTATCGCCCAACTTCGACGCTCAGCGCCAAGCTGATTGGCGAGGTGCTGAAGATTGATATTACCCAGCATGAAATTCCAGAGGATCCAGCGGAATCCTGGGTAACGGAATGGATCAGGCAGATAAAAGGACACTGATAGCACTTTTTGTGTATAAATAAGGTTAAAACCATCTTAAAATAGGTAGTTATCCAATGTATAACCATATTAATCGCATCTAACTGTGGATAATAATCACAAAAGATCCCAGCTTATACCGGCCGGGATCACCGATCATTCACAGGCTCTATGGATAAGTAATCCTTTTTATAATTTAACTAAAAACTGCTTATCCACAGAAGATCACGATCCTAGTAGTAATAAACATAAAAAAGATCTTTAAATAAAAAGATCTTTTTTTAATTACCACCCTAGCTTGTATCTTGTCTAAATTTGAGTAGAATCTTCCTTTCCTCCAAGGCGCCTTAGGCGATCCTTAGCTTTTACGTGAGGTGTTTTTACCGTGTTTTACCCCGATCATTTCGACGTCATCATCATTGGTGGCGGTCATGCCGGTACTGAAGCAGCAATGGCGTCAGCACGGATGGGATGCCAAACCCTGTTGCTTACGCATGACATTGATAAGATTGGACAAATGTCCTGTAACCCGGCGATCGGCGGTATTGGCAAAGGGCATTTGGTCAAAGAAATTGACGCTATGGGTGGTTTGATGGCGCAGGCCATCGATAGGTCTGGTATTCAGTTCAGGATACTGAATGCTAGCAAAGGACTAGCGGTCAGGGCGACCCGTGCACAGGCAGATCGAGTGCTTTACCGTCAGGCGGTGCGAGAAGCGCTGGAGAACCAGCCTAATATGATGATCTTTCAGCAGAAGATAGAGGATCTTATCATAGATGGCGATCGGATTGTCGGTGCTGTTACGCAAATGGGGCTGAAATTCCGCGCACGCGCCGTAGTGCTTACTGTGGGGACCTTCCTGGACGGCAAGATCCATATCGGCATGGATCACTACAGCGGCGGTCGGGCGGGAGATCCACCGTCGATTTCCCTGTCACGCTGTCTGCGTGAACTTCCGTTCCGGGTGAATCGCCTAAAAACCGGCACGCCGCCGCGTATTGATGCTCGTAGTATCGATTTCTCACAGCTAGCGGCACAGCATGGCGATGA
>NZ_LECR01000049.1:14901-21067 GCF_001602625.1 Sodalis-like endosymbiont of Proechinophthirus fluctus | reverse complement strand
TCTCATTTTTGGGCTCAGCGGATCAGCATCCGCTCCAGATCCCTTGTTATATCACCTATACCAATGAAAAGACCCATGAGGTCATCCGTCAAAATTTGGATCGCAGTCCGATGTACACCGGCATCATTAAGGGCGTAGGGCCGCGTTACTGTCCGTCCATTGAAGATAAGGTCATGCGCTTCACTGATCGCGATACCCACCAGATCTTCCTCGAGCCAGAAGGGCTTACCAGCAAAGAAATTTATCCCAACGGCATCTCGACCAGCCTGCCGTTCGATGTACAGATGAAAATCGTCCACTCCGTGCAGGGACTGGAGAATGCGCGTATAGTACGTCCTGGCTATGCGATCGAGTACGACTTCTTTGATCCGCGCGATCTCAAGCTGACGCTGGAAAGCAAATTGATCTCGGGGCTATTCTTCGCCGGCCAAATCAACGGAACTACCGGATACGAAGAGGCCGCCGCACAGGGAATGCTCGCCGGTCTGAACGCCTCAAGGTTTGCCACCGACAAAGAGGGCTGGGTGCCGCGGCGCGATCAGGCTTATCTGGGGGTACTGGTTGATGATTTATGTACATTTGGCACCAAAGAGCCTTACCGTATGTTTACCTCCCGTGCTGAATACCGGCTGTCGTTGCGTGAAGATAACGCCGATCTTCGTCTAACGGAAATCGGCCGGCAGCTCGGTTTGGTAGATGAAGTGCGCTGGGCGCGCTTCTGCGCCAAACAAGAACAGATAGCGCTGGAGCGTCAGCGTTTGCGCGATATATGGATACATCCCAGCAGCAAAGGCGTCGATCAGCTTAATCTGCTGCTCAAAGATCCGCTGACGCGCGAATCTAACGGAGAAGAGCTCCTGCGTCGCCCGGAGATGGATTATGCGCGGCTAACCGGCCTGGACCGCTTTGGTCCAGCACTGATCGACAACCAGGCAGCGGAACAGGTCGAGATCCAGATCAAATACCAGGGCTACATCGCCCGTCAGCAGGAGGAGATTGCGCGCCAGATGCGCAATGAACATACACTGCTACCGGCGGATATGGATTTTAATACTGTTCCTGGCCTATCCAACGAAGTGATCGCCAAACTCAACGATCACAAACCTAGCTCTATCGGACAGGCTTCACGTATTTCCGGCGTGACGCCGGCGTCGATTTCCATCTTGCTAGTCTGGCTGAAAAAACAGGGGTTACTGCGCCACAGTGCCTGACAATGACGGAATCATTGATTCTTGGGACATTGGAGACCCTGTTTAGGCAGGCGGACGTAGCTATGTCAGCAGCGCAAAAAAAGCAGTTACTGGGCTATATCGCGCTGGTGCATAAATGGAATAAGGCGTACAACCTGACATCGTTGCGTTACCCGGAGTAAATGCTGGTTCGTCACATCATGGATAGTATCGTCGTCAATCCCCATTTGCGCGGTGGCCGCTTCATCGACGTCGGTACTGGCCCTGGGCTGCTATGTATTCCGCTGGCTATTGTGCGACCCGAGGCGCGTTTCACTCTCCTAGATAGTCTAGGTAGGCGCATACGTTTTCTGCGTCAGGTACAGCATAAACTAGGGCTCGATAATGTCGTGGCAGTGCAGAGTCGGGTAGAGAGCTTCAAGACGCCCGAGGGTTTTGATGGCATTATAAGCCGCGCTTTTGCTTCCCTCGGTGACATGCTGATCTGGTGCGCTGCGGCGCTACCGGCCAGAGAAAAAGGGCGATTTTATGCGCTGAAAAGCCAGCTCTCCGAGACGGAGCTGAGCATGCTGCCGCCGGGCTTTTGGCTAGAATCGGTGATCATGCTTCAATCAAGTGCCAGGCTTGGAGGGCGAACGGCATATTGTAGTGGTGGCGGCAAATTAAATTGCTTTTCGTCAACAAAAAAGGCAAAAAGAAGCGCCGGCGCTTTGTTTAATAAAGCGCCGGCGGTAATTTAGGCGTCACAAGAATTATTTATTTTAAAAATAATTATTATTATATAAATTTTTGTTACATTAACAAACCGCGCGGCATATAAACGCGTGTGACTCCTGTAGGACAATAGGCGTGCCCAAATAGAGTATAGAGTATATATAATTAATTTTTTAATTTCTGAGATGGATGAATTAATCGCTGGCTTACGCTTCTAAATCCGCCGCGGTGTGATATTGTCCGAAGTTCTACAGGCGATAATTGGCGGAGCATTGGAGGGTTTTGCCTGTTTTTACATGTTATGAGTTGAGTCCCACGCTTTTGTGGTAAAAAAGATGAAATCTGCATTTTTTAAATTATTGTTCATCTTTTCGCTACTTATCGATTGAATTTGTAGTACTGACCCGTATAATTTGCACGTTTTTCACCGCTTAACTGAATCACGGCAAAGGCAATTTTATACATGCTCAGCCGGAGTTAAGCATGTAGGGAGAGTGCAAAAGTCATGACCTTAGCCTTTTACAGCTGTAAGGTCGCTGGAAAGCTACTGTTTTCCCAGTTGATAACTTTGGTTCCGTTCAGCGTTCTGTGCATTCTGCAAGTCCCAATGCGCCGCCGCATCAGTCACGGAGGCGGGCCGGCCGGTTGCTGGGTATCTTGTTCATGCTGTACGCATGCCATTATCAGGCCCAGGCTGCGGTCTCGGGTCGCATCGCCTGGTCATTCACCATCGATGAGGAGCTAAGATAGCGGCGGCTATCACCTTGCTGGTCTTTTCGCTTGGGATGTTCAAAACCGTGTTTGTCCCAAATTAACAACAAAGGGTAATAAGAGGCATCATGTCTGCATTAGGAGAAATCGCTACTCCACAGAAATACATAGGACACCACCTGAACAACCTTCAGTTGGACCTGCGTACATTTGAACTAGTTAATCCCCACTCGGCGGCGTCTTTCTGGGTCTTGAACATTGATTCTATGTTCTTCTCACTGCTTCTGGGCGCGATTTTCTTGCTGATATTTGGCCGCGTCGCCAAAGGCGCTACTAGCGGTGTGCCAGGAAAAATGCAAACCTTCGTCGAACTAGTAGTCGGTTTTGTCAACAGCAGCGTGCGGGATATGTTTCACGGTAAAAGCAAACTCATTGCTCCTCTGGCGCTAACCACCTTCGTCTGGGTATTTTTGATGAACCTGATGGATTTGCTGCCCATCGATTTGCTGCCCTATCTCGGCGAGCACGTGCTCGGCTTGCCAGCACTGCGCGTGGTGCCCTCGGCTGACGTTAACATTGCGCTGTCGATGGCGCTCGGCGTATTTATCCTCATCCTGTATTACAGCGTAACAACGAAAGGGATCGGCGGCTTCGTCAAAGAGCTTACCATGCATCCGTTCAATCACCCGATTTTCATTCCCGTCAACCTGATTCTCGAAGGCGTCAGCCTGCTGTCTAAGCCGGTGTCTTTGGGCCTTCGATTGTTTGGCAACATATATGCAGGTGAGTTGATCTTCATCCTAACTGCTGGCCTTTTACCTTGGTGGTCGCAATGGATTCTGAATGTGCCCTGGGCCATTTTCCATATCGTAATTATTACGTTACAAGCCTTTATCTTCATGGTCCTGACGATTGTTTATCTAGCGATGGCGTCTAAAGTACATTAATTTTTATAAACATTAATACTGCGTTTAACTGAAATAAACTGGAGACTGTCATGGAAAACCTGAATATGGATCTTCTGTACGTGGCTGCCGCCGTGATGATGGGTCTGGCGGCAATCGGTGCTGCGATCGGTATCGGCATCCTGGGTGGTAGATTTTTGGAAGGCGCCGCGCGTCAGCCTGATTTGATCCCTCTGCTGCGCACGCAGTTTTTTATCGTTATGGGTCTGGTTGACGCCATCCCCATGATCACCGTGGGTTTGGGCCTGTACGTTATGTTCGCCGTAGCTTAGTGTTAAACACTAAGCTAACCAACATAGAATCATTAATTTTACAAGAGGTATTGTGCTATGAATATTAATTCAACAATCCTCGGTCAGGCCATTGCATTTGTCCTGTTTGTGCTGTTCTGCATGAAGTATGTGTGGCCACCGTTAATGGCTGCCATCGAGAAGCGTCAGAAAGAAATTACTGACAGTCTGGCTTCCATAGAACGCGCAAAAAAAGATCTAGACATCGCCCAGGCCGAAGCAACCGATCATTTGAAACAAGCAAGGGTGGAAGCCCAGGCGATTATCGAACAAGCCAGCAAGCGTAAAGCGCAAGTGATTGATGAAGCTAAAGCCGAAGCGAAAGCGGAACGCAACAAAATCCTAGCGCAGACGCAGGCCGAGATTGACGCCGAACGCAAGCGCGCCTGCGAGGAGTTGCGCAGGCAGGTCGCTATGCTGGCTTTAGCAGGTGCCGAGAAGATCATCGAACGTTCCGTAGATGAAGCTACCAACAGCGACATCGTCGATAAAATTGTAGCTGAACTGTAGGAGAGAGAGGCCGATGTCTGAACTGGTAACTGTAGCTCGCCCCTACGCCAAAGCGGTTTTTAACTTTGCTGTCGAACATCAAGACGTGGCACACTGGCAGTCGATGCTGGCGTTCTCCGCCGAGGTGAGCCGCAATGAGCGGATAACCGAACTGCTCTCTGGCGCTGTTAGACCAGAAAGGCTAGCTCAAACGTTTATCGTGGTCTGTGGCGAGGAGCTTGATGCCTCCGGTCAGAACCTGATTCGGGTCATGGCGGAAAATAGGCGTCTGGCGGCTCTACCCGATGTGCTGGAACAGTTCATTCTTCTGCGCGCGGCGCAGGAGGCGACTGTGGAAGTGGATGTCACTTCTGCCAGCGCGTTGAAAGAAAAGCAACTGACAAAAATTAGTGCCGCGATGGAGCAGCGTCTGTCACGCAAAGTTAAACTGAATTGCAAAATTGATAAGTCTGTTGTGGCCGGCATCGTGATACGCGCTGGCGATATGGTGATAGACGGTAGCGTACGCGGTCGTCTGGAGCGCCTGGCAGACGTCTTGCAGTCTTAAGAGGACTGAGGCATGCAACTAAATTCCACCGAAATCAGCGAACTGATCAAGCAGCGTATTGCTCAATTCAATATAGTGAGCGAAGTTCACAACGAAGGTACCATCCTTTCCGTCGGCGACGGGATCATCCGTATACACGGCTTAGCCGAAGTCATGCAGGGTGAAATGATCGCGCTGCCAGGCAACCGTTTTGCTATCGCCCTGAACCTGGAACGCGACTTCGTCAGCGCCGTGGTCATGGGGCCGTATGCGGATCTAGCTGAAGGTATGAAAGTCAAATGTACCGGGCGTATTCTGGAAGTGCCGGTCGGCCGTGGGCTGCTTGGACGCGTGGTTAATACTCTGGGTGCTCCTATCGACGGTAAAGGCTCACTGGAGCATGATGGATTCTCCTCTGTTGAAGCAATTGCCCCGGGCGTTATCGAACGTCAGTCGGTCGATGAACCGGTGCAGACCGGTTATAAGTCCGTCGACGCTATGATTCCTATCGGTCGTGGTCAGCGCGAGCTGATTATCGGCGACCGTCAGACTGGGAAATCGGCGCTGGCTATCGACACCATCATCAACCAGCGCGACAGCGGCATCAAATGTATTTATGTAGCCATCGGTCAGAAAGCGTCTACTATCGCTAACGTGATACGTAAGCTGGAAGAGCACGGCGCATTGGCGAACACCATCGTGGTGGTCGCCAATGCGTCCGAATCTGCCGCATTGCAGTATCTAGCGCCGTATGCCGGTTGTACCATGGGTGAATATTTCCGCGATCGCGGTGAAGACGCGCTGATCGTCTATGATGATCTCTCTAAGCAGGCCATCGCGTATCGTCAAATATCCCTGCTGCTCCGTCGTCCGTCCGGCCGTGAAGCCTATCCTGGTGACGTATTCTACCTGCATTCCCGTTTGCTGGAGCGCGCTTCCCGCGTTAACGCGGAATACGTTAAAAACTACACTAAGGGTGAAGTGAAGGGTAAGACCGGTTCTTTAACCGCACTGCCTATAATCGAAACCCAGGCCGGTGACGTTTCCGCCTTCGTACCGACCAATGTGATATCCATCACAGATGGTCAGATTCTCCTGGAATCGAACCTGTTCAATGCGGGTATCCGTCCTGCCGTAAACCCGGGGATCTCGGTTTCCCGCGTTGGTGGCGCCGCTCAGACCAAGATCATGAAAAAACTGTTCGGCGGTATCCGTACCGCGTTGGCGCAGTATCATGAATTGGCCGCTTTCTCCCAGTTC
>NZ_LECR01000049.1:9856-14896 GCF_001602625.1 Sodalis-like endosymbiont of Proechinophthirus fluctus | reverse complement strand
GGATGATGCTACTCGCAACCAACTGAATCACGGTCAGAAAGTGACCGAACTGCTGAAGCAGAAACAGTATTCGCCGATGTCGGTCGCCCAGCAGGCGCTGGTGTTGTTCGCAGCGGAACGCGGTTATCTGGAAGATGTCGAGCTGGCGAAAATCGGCGATTTTGAAGCCGCGCTAATGGCCTACGTGGATCGTGAGCAGGGCGAATTGATGCAACAAATCAACCAGACCGGCGCTTATAACGATGATATCGAAGGCAAGCTGAAAGGCATTCTAGATACCTTCAAGGCAACCCAGAGTCCTGGTAACGCGCTATGACCTGCTCTGGCAGGTCATAGGTAATGAGGAGAAGCAGAAATGGCCGGCGCAAAAGAGATACGTAGTAAGATTACAAGCGTCCAGAATACGCGAAAGATTACCAAGGCGATGGAAATGATCGCCGCCTCCAAGATGCGTAAAACTCAGGAATGTATGGCGTCCAGCCATCCTTATGCAGAAACGATGCGCAAAGTGATTGGCCACCTTGCACTGGGTAATCTGGAATACAAGCACCCCTACCTGGACGAGCGTGACGTAAAGCGCGTGGGTTATCTGGTGGTGGCAACCGACCGTGGTCTAGCTGGCGGCCTGAACATTAATTTGTTCAAAAAGCTTCTGGCGGACATGAAAGAGTGGAACGGGAAAGGCGTGGAAACTGAACTGGCGCTGATTGGCTCCAAGGCGGTATCTTTTTTCAATTCGGTCGGGAGAGGGAGCAAAGTAGTTGCTCAGGTGACGGGCATGGGGAACAACCCCACACTGTCTGAATTGATAGGGCCGGTAAAGGTCATGCTGCAGGCTTATGATGAAGACCGCCTGGACAAGCTCTGTATTGCCAGCAACAAATTTGTCAGTACTATGTCCCAGGTGCCGCAGATTCTGCAAATCCTGCCTCTACCGCCAGCGGAAGAGGCGGATTTGAAAACCAAATCCTGGGATTATCTGTATGAACCTGATCCCAAAACGCTTCTAGATACCCTGCTGCGTCGTTATGTGGAATCGCAGGTTTATCAGGGTGTCGTTGAAAACCTGGCCAGCGAGCAGGCCGCGCGTATGGTAGCGATGAAAGCCGCAACTGATAACGGCAGCAGCCTGATTAAAGAGTTGCAACTTGTTTACAATAAGGCTCGACAGACCAGCATCACTCAGGAACTCACCGAAATCGTCTCGGGAGCCGCCGCGGTTTAGGTTACGAATTACGTAGAGGATTTAAGATGGCTACTGGAAATGTTGTCCAGGTTATCGGCGCTGTGGTTGACGTCGAGTTCCCACAAGACACCGTACCCAAGGTATACAACGCACTTGAAGTGGAAAACAGCGCCGCGAAATTGGTGCTGGAAGTAGAACAACAGCTGGGCGGCGGCGTCGTCCGCTGCATTGCGATGGGCTCCTCCGACGGTTTGCGTCGCGGCCTGAAAGTGACCGATCTCGAGCGTGCGATTGAAGTGCCGGTGGGTGAAGCTACTCTGGGCCGCATCATGAACGTGTTGGGTGAGCCAGTCGATATGAAGGGTGATATCGGCGAGAAAGAACGCTGGTCCATTCACCGACCGGCGCCGAGCTATGAAGAGTTGGCAAGTTCCCAGGATTTGCTGGAAACCGGTATCAAGGTTATCGACCTGATGTGTCCGTTCGCCAAGGGCGGTAAAGTTGGCCTGTTTGGCGGTGCCGGCGTGGGCAAGACCGTAAACATGATGGAGCTTATCCGCAATATCGCTATAGAACACTCCGGTTATTCGGTGTTCGCCGGCGTAGGTGAACGTACTCGTGAAGGTAGCGATTTCTATCATGAAATGACCGACTCGAACGTTATCGATAAGGTTTCGCTGGTGTATGGCCAGATGAATGAGCCGCCGGGAAACCGTCTGCGCGTGGCTCTTACCGGCCTGACCATGGCGGAAAAGTTCCGTGATGAGGGCCGTGACGTTCTGCTATTCATCGACAACATCTACCGTTATACCCTAGCCGGGACTGAAGTGTCCGCGCTGCTTGGCCGTATGCCGTCCGCAGTAGGCTATCAGCCGACACTGGCAGAAGAAATGGGCGTATTGCAGGAACGTATCACTTCCACCAAAACCGGTTCTATCACCTCGGTGCAGGCGGTATATGTCCCCGCGGATGACTTGACTGATCCGTCGCCGGCGACTACCTTTGCCCACCTTGACGCGACTGTGGTTCTGAGCCGTCAAATCGCCTCTCTGGGTATTTACCCGGCGGTTGACCCACTCGACTCTACCAGCCGTAATCTGGATCCTTTAGTGATAGGCCAGGAGCATTATGATATGGCGCGCGGCGTGCAGTCCATTCTGCAGCGCTATCAGGAGCTGAAGGACATCATCGCTATCCTCGGGATGGACGAGCTATCCGAAGATGATAAGCTGGTGGTATCGCGCGCACGTAAGATCCAGCGTTTCCTATCCCAGCCGTTCTTCGTAGCTGAAGTGTTCACCGGCTCCCCCGGCAAGTACGTGGCGCTGAAAGACACGATCCGTGGCTTCAAAGGCATCATGGACGGTGAATATGATCATCTACCGGAACAGGCGTTCTACATGGTGGGTTCCATCGAAGAAGCCGTGGAAAAAGGCAAGAAACTGTAACGCCTTGAGAGGAGTGTGATATGGCTGCAAAAACTTACCATCTGGATGTGGTCAGCGCCGAAAAACAGATGTTTTCCGGGCTGGTCGAGAAAATCCAAGTGACAGGTAGCGAAGGAGAACTAGGGATTTTTCCCGACCATGCGCCACTGCTTACCGCTATTAAGCCAGGTATGGTGCGTATCGTTAAAGAGCACGGAAACGAAGAGTATATCTATTTGTCCGGTGGTGTACTCGAAGTGCAGCCCAGTACGGTTACCGTACTGGCCGATACCGCCATTCGCGGCAAGGATCTTGACGAAGCGAGGGCGATAGAGTCCAAGCACAAGGCGGAAGAGCATATCAATGACTCCCACGGTGATATTGATTATGCCCAGGTATCGGCCGAGCTCTCGAAAGCGCTGGCGAAACTGCGGGTTATCGAATTGACCAAAAGAGTGATGTAATCAAGAGTAAATCATGAAAGGCCGGTCGAGATGACCGGTTTTTCTTTAATTAAGTCGCGGAAAAATTACCGGGCCCATAGGGGCAATTTTACGTCCGCGCCGCTGAAAAAACGTCAGTTACGCCGACATCTTCCTTTCTAGCAACACAATCGTGATAAATAGCTTTAGCGTCAGGCGGCTACGGCCCTTTAAAGTATTTTTCATGCCAAAGTATATAGTAATCCCGCCTGTGAAAGGGTTTACTTATCATCTGATAAATAGGATTCCACAGGATGGTTATGTCGAATCGAGCATTAAGCGTAGTTGTCCTTGCCGCCGGCAAGGGAAGTCGAATGTTTTCCTCTTTGCCGAAAGTGCTACATTCTCTGGCTGGTAAAGCTATGGTGCAACACGTCATTGATGCCGCAGACCAGTTGGGCGCTGTGCGCATCCATCTGGTCTACGGTCACGGCGGCGAATTGCTGCGTGAACGGCTTGCCCACCAGGATGCTCCCCTGAACTGGGTGCTACAGGCTGAGCAGCGCGGCACCGGCCATGCCGTGCAGCAGACGCTGGCTGACCTGCGAGACGAAGAAGATGTTCTGATCCTGTACGGCGATGTCCCGCTTATTTCTCCCGAGACGTTGCAGCGGCTGCTGACAGCACAGCCAGAGGGTGGCATTAGCCTACTGACGGTAACGCTGGATAACCCCGATGGCTATGGCCGTATCGTGCGCACCGACGGTGAGGTGGCCAGTATCGTCGAGCAGAAAGACGCCAGCGAACAGCAGCGGCAGATAAAAGAAATCAATACCGGTATTCTGGTTGCCGGAGGCGGTAATTTAAAACGCTGGATTAGGCAGTTAACCAACCATAACGCGCAGGGCGAGTTCTATCTGACGGACATTATCGCCATAGCCTGGAATGAAGGACGTAAAATCAATACGGTGCAACCTTCGCGGCGTAGCGAAGTCGAAGGGGTGAATAACCGGCTTCAGCTTGCGCGTCTGGAACGGATTTTTCAGCAAGAGCAGGCAGAGCGTCTCCTGCTGGCCGGCGTGATGCTGTCTGATCCTGACCGTTTCGATCTGCGCGGTGAATTGCGCCACGGGCAGGATGTGTCTATTGATACTAATGTCATTCTTGAAGGGCAGGTAACGCTGGGCGACCGGGTGATTATCCGCACCGGCTGCGTCCTGAAAAATGCGGTCATCGGTGATGATGTGGTCATCAGCCCTTATACCGTTATCGAAGACGCCCGAGTGGCGGCGCGCAGTACTCTCGGCCCTTTCGCCCACCTGCGCCCCGGCAGCGAGCTGGAGGAAGGCGCGCACGTGGGCAATTTTGTAGAGATGAAACAGGCTCGCCTGGGCAAGGGATCGAAAGCCGGCCATCTCAGCTATCTAGGGGACGCCGAGACAGGGGCACAGGTCAATATCGGCGCTGGTACCATTACCTGCAATTATGACGGTGCTAACAAGCATAAAACCATTATCGGCGACGATGTCTTCGTCGGTTCCGATAGCCAACTGGTGGCGCCGGTAACCATTGGCCGCGGTGCTACTATCGGCGCTGGTACGACTGTCACGAGCGATGTGGCCGATGGCGAAATGGTCATCAGCCGGATCCGTCAGTTTCCTATTGCTAACTGGACGCGGCCGGTGAAGAAAAAATAAGGACGCGGCTACCCTTCACGGGTGATTTTGTCCGCCGCGCTCTACCCTAAAGCGGCCGACAAGACCCGTGGTGTGTAGCGGCATCGCGTCGGTCGGATTTAGTGCTAGTTCATAATGGCGATTGCAGCCGTTGAATCAGGAATAACCGAGATGTGTGGAATAGTAGGCGCAGTTGCGCAGCGCGATATTGCCGAGATCCTGTTGGAGGGATTACGTCGTCTTGAGTATCGTGGATATGATTCCGCCGGCCTGGCGGTGGTGGACAATGATGGCCATCTGCAACGCCTACGCCGGGTAGGTAAAGTCAG
>NZ_LECR01000049.1:0-9792 GCF_001602625.1 Sodalis-like endosymbiont of Proechinophthirus fluctus | reverse complement strand
CCCGCTGGGCGACCCATGGCGAGCCGACGGAAAATAATGCGCATCCCCACGTCTCGGAGCACATCGTGGTCGTTCATAACGGTATCATCGAAAATCATGAACCGCTGTGCGAGCAGCTACGTGAACGCGGCTATACGTTCGTTACACAAACCGATACTGAAGTGATCGCGCATTTAGCGCATTGGGAACAGCGACAGCAGGGCGGCGCGCTCTTTGAGGTGATGCAGCGGGTCGTAGGCGCGCTGCGCGGCGCCTACGGCACAGTCATTATGGACATCCGCGATCCCAGCATGCTGGTAGCGGCGCGCTCCGGCAGTCCTCTGGTAATTGGTCGCGGCATCGGCGAGAACTTCCTAGCCTCCGATCAACTGGCGCTGCTCCCCGTCACCCGCCGCTTTATGTTCCTCGAAGAGGGCGAAATCGCCGAAATTACCCGCCGTACTGTTCGGGTATGGGACCAGGCCGGCGAGAGCGTGGAGCGGCCCGAAATCGAATCACAGGTAAAATACGACGCCGGCGATAAAGGGCTGTACCGCCACTATATGCAAAAGGAAATTTTTGAGCAGCCGCAGGCGATCAAAAACACTCTGGAAGGCCGCTTTAGCCATGGAGAGATAACGCTCTCAGAACTGGGCGACGGCGCTGATGCGTTACTACGCCAGGTGCAGCACGTGCAGATTATTGCCTGCGGCACCTCCTACCACTCCGCCATGGTCTCCCGCTATTGGTTCGAGGCCATGGCAGGAGTGCCATGCGATGTAGAAATTGCCTCCGAGTTCCGCTACCGTAAACCTGCTATGCGCCCAGGCAGTTTATTGATCACCCTCTCCCAGTCCGGCGAGACTGCTGATACCCTGGCAGCACTGCGGTTGACCAAAAAAGCCCTCGGCTATCTGGGTTCGCTTGCCATCTGTAATGTCGCCGGCTCCTCGCTGGTGCGTGAATCAGATATGGTACTAATGACCCGGGCCGGCACCGAAATCGGCGTAGCCTCTACCAAGGCATTCACTACCCAGCTGACGGTACTGTTGATGCTGGTGGCGCGTATAGGCCACCTGCGCGGTATGGACCAGGAGATAGAAGAAGATATCGTTCATGCTCTACAAACGCTACCGAGCCGCATCGAGCAGATGTTGTCGCTGGATAAGCCCATTGAAACGCTGGCTGAAGGATTCTCCGATAAACATCACGCACTGTTTTTAGGCCGCGGCGATCTTTACCCTATTGCCATGGAAGGGGCGCTGAAACTGAAAGAAATCTCTTACATTCACGCTGAAGCTTATGCTGCGGGAGAACTGAAACATGGCCCGCTGGCGCTGATCGATGCCGATATGCCGGTGATCGTCATCGCCCCCAACAATGAATTATTGGAAAAACTGAAATCCAATATCGAGGAAGTTCGCGCCCGTGGGGGATTATTGTATGTTTTCGCGGAGCAGGATGCCGGTTTTACCGCCAGCGAAAATATGAAAATTATCCCGTTGCCTCGCGTGGAGCAGATTGTAGCGCCAATTTTCTATACCGTACCAATGCAATTGCTTGCCTATCATATCTCCCTGATTAAAGGGACTGATGTCGATCAGCCGCGTAATCTTGCTAAATCGGTAACGGTGGAATAACCTTAATTACAAGTGTCGTCGTTGTACTAGTGCGCTCAGACAGTGCCAACTGTCAAAGACAGTGATGATTTCAACGGAGTGTATGGGTAGATTACAGTCATCTCCGCCGTTGCTGCATTTTAGCGAAAACAAAGAATAAGAGACCCCAGACGCTACCGCTACCTCCGCCGCGAGAGAGGGATAGCGCCGGCGCAAGGGGTAAAACAGACTTAATAGATACAATATGTCTGGTGGTCAGACGTTTAGGCGGTAACATTCAGACGCAACCGCAATGCGGTATTTTTTGCGAATCCCCAGCGGTAGGTCTCACTGTTAAAATTGTGCCGTTTTCGTCGAAAGACGCAGCTGGCGACAACGGAATACGTCCACCTACCAGGCCGCTACTTCTTCTTGACCTGCTGGAGGACGGTGATACTACAGGCAGCCGATTCTCTTTTCGACCTTTTTGGATCTGCCCGGCCATTTTGCTGGCCGCTTCGCTGTGCAACTCGGCCTTCTCAGCGCCGGCGGTCGGGGAAAATCCTCCCGTGCTACACGAACTAGATTACATAATACATCACGTTGTACCGGTTACCATCGCCAGCAACACCTACCGGTTTGTTCTGGATGCTGATGCCAGCTGTACCGTGATTAATGATGAATGACTGCCTCAAACCCTAGCCCGATCTGTGATGCCCGATGAAATTACCTCGATCTTTCGTACTATTATGGCTAACGGCGCCAGCAATGCCCAGGGAAAGCTCGGCGCTGATCAGGTTTCATTATGGCGTTCACTGCCGATAACGCTTGGCAGTTATATGCTGCCGGGCATCAATCCCTGGCCGGCTATCGATTTGGCTATACTTTAGCCAATCTCTCGGGGAAAAGGTGGATAGCATTCTGGGCGCGGAAGTTTTCCGTCAGTTGATATGGGGCAGTGGACAATCGTAGCCATCAATTGACTGTCTGGTATCATTCTCTATCGTTGGAGGACCAGTTAGGCCACTCTCACTCTTCCCGGTGGTGCTGGCGGACACGCCGGCGGACAAATTAACATTGGTCATCGAGCGCAATGATGAACGGCGCACTCTGCAGTTATAGCGGTAAGCGTGGTGTTGTTCATGTGCCAACACACTAGGAATTGTTATCTAACTGTCATATTTTGTACATCTTTCTGCTACCAAACTTACCTATTTTTACTCCTGCACGGTAGTCATATTTACTGATAATAAGTATTAGATTTCGACATTTTTTATTCCATAGGGAGGGATTATGAAACTGATTCTTACCACCTTTCCACCTCTTTGCCGGCATGCTTGTGGCCTATTTTACTCTGGCGGTGGTGCCCGCTTTTGCTGCAAGCCAGCCTAATCGGTGCAGGTGCGACCTTTTTCCGGCGCTGGTTGGTTTACGCTAACTTAGTAGATTCCTATCAAAAATCCACTGGCGTAAAAGTTAATTATCGAGGCATCGCGGTTCCTCCGGCGGCGTAAAATCAATCATCATTAATACCGTCGATTTCGGCGCATCCGCCGTGCCGCTGAGCGATGAACAACTTAATTAAAGACGGCCTGTTCTAATTTCCCACCTTTATCGGTGGCGTCGTGCTGGCGATCAACGTGCCAGGCGTGAAGAGCGCCGGCGAGCTGACACTGGATGGGAAAACGCTGAGTGACATCTATCTCTGTCAAATCAAAAAATGGAACGAAACGGCGATAACCAAACTCAACCCTAGGCTGAATCTGCCAGATTAGGAGATTATAGCGGTGTACCGCACCTTATGGTTCAGTCACCTCGTTCATTTTTACAGCTATATCGCCAAGGTAAATCCTGACTGGAAACAGAAAATCGGCGCCGGTTCGACGGTCAACTGGCTATTAGGAAAGCAATGACGGCGTAGCAACTTTCGTACAACGTTTACCCGGCGCCATCGGCTATGTGGAATATATCTACCAAACAAAACCATCTCGCCTACACCAAATTGATCAAAGCCGACCGCGAGCTAGTATCTCGTACCGAGCAATACTTCAGCGCGGCGGATAAAGGCGACGATTGGGAAAACTCCTTCGCTTAGGACTTGACCAATTAGCCGGGCAGCGACGCATGGCCGATTAACATACACCACGTTAATGTTGTTGCTGTACAAATAACAAAATCGTCCCGAAAAAGGAAAAGAAGTGCTGAAATTCTTTCATTGGGTCTATAGAGCTAAGACGTGCAACAGGCCAGCCAACTGGACTATACGATACGGCGGTGCTTGATACGGTCACTACCTGCATCCGTGAGACGCGTGGAAAACTGAGCTGAAAGGTAGCGATGGCAAGGCCGTTTGGTAACGGCGTTTTTCTCCTGCGAGAGAATCATTTTGATGTGAGCAAGCTATGGTGGAAATGAAAGCAGTGATACAAGTGCCGGGTAAAAGGGGCGTCTTATATTCGGAACACTGGTACGCGCGGCGGCGCTGGATCACCTGATCACGTTACTTCTGTTAGGCAAGATTAGCATCTCGCTAGCGGCCATCTCCAGTATTGTTATGGTATGTGGGGTTGTTCGTCTTTGCCCCACTACCCGCCAGCTATTTCCAATAGCTGCTGGGAGAGGAGAGGTACTGCTGGCAGTCCGGTTGTGGGTGCGCTGTTTTCCTATCCGGCGTTTGGTATCGGCATGTTTGCAGCGGCGGGTATCATTGTGCTTGCTATTATGATTATTCCCTAATCGCTGTGGTCATGCGTGACGTCTTTGAGCAAGTACCAGTGCTGATGAAAAGTTGAATAACATGGGAAGTGATTTGGCACATCGTTCTGCTGTTTACCAAAAACTGGGTTATATATGGTGTGATGCTGGGGTTGGGACGCGCCCTGGGAGAAACAATAGCGGTGACCTTTATTATAGACAATACCTACCAACTTGACAGTCTGTTGCTATTTTATGCCGAGAAACAGAATCATCTCGGCACTGGCCAATAAATTCTCCGAGGTAATGGTACTAAGACTTATCTTGTTCTTCATCACTTTTATTGTGCTGGTCTGTTCGCGCGATTAATGATAAGATGACTAAAGAAATATAGAAGGGCAGCAGTTTGCTGAGTTTGTGGGAAACGCTTATCAGTACGCCGCTTGGCGTACTGGCCGTGGTCTATCTGGCGGAGTTGGCCACCGGTCATAGCTGGCGGAGGTGATTAGTTTCATCAACGATATCCTGCTGTCCGCGCGCTCAATCGTAATTGGTCTTTCTGTCTACAGACTGGTGGTGTGACCCCCGGATGTAGCATTTCTCCGGCTAGGCCGGAGTGATCGTGCTGGCGCTGTTGCAGGTTCCTATCGTTATTCGCACCACCGAGAATATGATGCGCCTAGTTCCCGATACGCTGCGCGAAGCGGCCTACGCGTTAGATACCACGAAGTGGAAAATGATTTCCGCAATCACCATGAAAACTTCCCTATCCGTTATTTTGACCGGGGTGCTGCTGGGGCGGTGGTGCGCGTCGCGGGCTGGAAACCACGCCGCTGCTGTTTACATCGTTGTTCAATCAATTCTGGAGTACCCAACCTAATTCAGTCTATCGGTAATCTACCGGTCACGATCTTTAAATTCTCCACGAGTCCGTTTGTGGAATGGCAGAGGTTGGCCTGAGCCAGGATGTTATCATTACCCTGTGCGCGCTGCTATTGCTGAATATTATCGCCCGCACGATGTTTGCCAGGAAAACCATTAGGCGCCGTCGGCGATTGTCGCTGAGGATAGGAGAGAAGCATGAACCCAATTTACTCGGCCGGTGACATAAGTTGCAGGTCAGGGACCTCAATTTTTATTACAGTAAATATCATGCGCTGAAGAATATAAGCCTCAATATTAAACGTAATAAGGTTACGGCGTTTATCTAGCCGTCCTTCAGTTACATTAATAGCCCAATACCGGCGATGTGTCTCTACTTTGCGATTAGGTGGGAATGGTCTTTCAAAAACCAACGCCATTCCCCGATGTCGATTTATGATAATATCGCCTTTAGCATGCTGTTATTCGAGAAACGCGCGCGGAGATGAATGAACGGGTGCAGTGGACACTGACCAAGGCCGCTCTGTGGAACGAAACTCGCGACAAGCTACATCCAAAGCGGCTATAGCCTTTCGGGAGGCCAGCAACAGCGTCTTTGCATCGCGTGTGGTATTGTCTCTGTCCTGACGTTTTGCTTCTGAATGAACCCTATTCGGCGCGATCCGATCTTGACTAGACGGATAGAGAAACTAATTTCCGAACTGAAAAGCGACTATATGTTGGCCATCGTAATGCATAACATACAACAGGTAGCGCGCTGCTCCGATTACACAGCTTTTATATACCTGGGCGAAATGGGTCGAATTCAGCGATACTGCAGTCTTTTCACCGCGCCACAGCACAAACAGACTGAAGATTACATCACAGGCCGCTATGGTTAATCACGAGGTACGTCATTGATAATTTGAATATTAATAAACATATTTCCGGCCAATTCAACGCTGAATTGGAGCATATCCGCTCTCAGGTTATGGCAATGGGCGGGCCTTGGTGGAACAGTAGTTATCCGACGCTATCATCGCCATGCATAACCAAAATATAGGGCTGGCCCGGTGCATAATCACGTGCAATACCAGTGTGAATATGATGGAAGTAGCGATCGACGAAGCGTACGACGATGTTTACCCCTGAGACTACGGGGCGAGAGCATTAATATGGGTTACTGAGAGCGGCAGTAGGTGTATTGACCATGACAATGGCTTAGATGGATACACCGGGGTTATCTTATCGGTTGCGGTCAGAACAACGTCGTGAAGGATTCGGCCGCCCGCTGCCTGTTTTGTTTAACTTCCCGATTCGGTGGACAAAGTAGGCGCGGAAAGATGCTGCTTATGCCATAGACTGGTAGCGCTGCGCTGACCACATTCTAACTTCTGGTCACAGAATGCCTTGGTGTCCAACTGAGAGCGATCCAGTATCATCTCCACCGCCATTTGCAGATTGGTGCCGGTAATGACTTTATATCCGGGATGATCAAGGGCAATATTGGCCGCTTCACGAAAAGTACATCCGCCTAGCACATCGCTTAGAAAGACTATGCCATCGTCGTCATCATAGGCACCGGCGTCCGCCAGCCGTTGCCACAGCGCCTCAGTGCTGTATCCCATCGGGAAAATCCACTGCCATACACAGAGTTTGCTGGCCTGCGGCCTGTTCCACCTCCTGCAGTAGCCTGCTAGCGAAAGCGCCGTGTCCGGTAATAATCACTCCAACATAGTTCCTCCTGACTTACAGCAGGCCGATGGCTTTACCTACCAGCAATGCCGATAACGACCGTCAGATAAGCTTCACTAGAAAAAAACTGCATTTCATCAGCCAATACTTCAGCAGCGTGAAGCACAAAGGCAGCAGATTCGGCATGAGTTTATCCAGTACATCAGTCTGCAGCGCTACGTATGCCTTGCCGGCATGCATCACCAGCGGCATCGACAGCTTATACATACGACGCTACCAGCGCACCTATTATCACATTCGGCGATTATGCACCCGATAGTGGTACCATTCCCATTCCACCAGCTTCAGTTTACTGCCCACTAAAAGGCCAGCATGAACGTCGCCTAAAATGAGCCTCACCAGCGAGCCCTACCACTACACCGACCGGTGAAAGTGTATCAGTCCAGTTAAACATATCCACGCTATCCAGGCCCGATAGCATGCCAATCAACAGCGCCTTGGTAAGTATAATCTATCCTCTTATCAATCCAATAGCCAGTTAACCAGCTCGCTTCTTTCTTCCGGCACGCAACGAATCTCTCGCATTGCACTCCCAGGTGCGTCAGCTCGCGAAACGCCGCAGTATTATTATTGTCCACCGAAATAGTTTTATGAATTTGCCAGTTTGCCGTCGGCAAAATGCATATTGTGAGCGTTAACCGCGTTCATAGGCACATCACCGCGTACTAGAGTCAGTATAGTCCTACGGCGTTTTGCAAACGATAAAAATTCTCTGAAGTGACGCGATGAATAACGTCAATCGTTTTTTTGCAGGGTTGAAATAGCAGGTTTCCACGCCAGCCGACCACTATATCCATCAGGCTTTGCTGCACTGGATTGCTGGCGGGCCTAGCCTGATCGTTGCCCACCAGTATAAATTTGCACTCGGGGAATTATCCCCAGCTTACGCCCACTCGGCTATGTACCCAGACTTATCAATCCGGGTCAATAAAATATTCGGCATGGTCACGCGTCTTCCTTCTACTGTCTGCCTTGACAGGCACCATGACATTAGGGGTAAAGGGTTACGTTGTACGACGCGGTTCACTTCGTCGGTGTCGGATGTTATCCCGAGCGCTAGCGAGGTTTCCAACGTCAGCAGTTGCAAGAACATCATATACGGCAGGCTGAGCCAGATATAGTCATGCGCACCGAAGACGGCGAGCGTTTCTGGTATATCAGCGTCCATATCTCCGCTCAGCGCCAGGGCCGCGTCTTTGCACAGTTTGTGTCGTATGCATAAAACCGCGCTCGTAGCCATATCGGGCAGGGATCTTTAGATAACAGCAGCACCAGTGTTCCACTGTTTATCATGAAGTTGGCTATAACGTAAACCCAGCGGTGTGTCGTAACGCGAGGCGATACGGCCAGCAATCAGCTCGAGGGTTTTCAGCGCAGTCTCTTAGGCGACGCTGGATAGACAACCCACGCTGAGATACATTACGCGCGTGAATCCGCCGTAAGCCAATGGCTTAATGTTTTGCTGCTATGACGCCTGTTGCTGGTCGCACCAATCGACAACCGATTGCAGCATTTCTCCGCTCTGTGCCAGTGGGCCCAAGGACCCAGCATCAGCAGCGTCGCCGGCAGCATGCAACTAAAGCTGGAGGTCATGGCGAAACCCTGAATCCAGCGTTTCCGTCGGAATGAGGAGGGTACGTCCACGTTCCGGATCTTGGCCAAAACGTGCCAATTCTCCCTAAGTGTTACAGGTGATAACGAGGTGATGGCAGTCCGGCAGAGAGAGCCATGGTACGGCTGATAAATTAAGAAGAGCTAGCGTCGCACAGCACAGCATGATGCACAAGTCCGGCTGGCGCAGAAGTCTGTCAAAGACGAATTGTTGATTGAGCATGGGCCCCGCCCCCGCCAGTGGGATCGCAATGCACAACTTTTTCCAGATAGCATAAATCGTTGCGAATAGTGACGCAGGAAACGCCGAACTGTTGGCGCAAACGATGCGCACGTTACCCGTCATCTATAGTATTTTGATGATTTTTTTTCACGACAACTCCACGGTGTTCAGTGCAATGTTATTTTTCTCCTGGTTACGGCAATGTCAGTCTGCAGGGTAAGGGGTGTAAAAGGATATTACCCTTGACCTCAATTTTTTACAGTAAATGCCGTAGTAGGAGCGTGTTGTGAGCACGGTGTCACAGCTTATTTTTTATCGATAAATGTCTAAAAACACTTTCTTTTCACTTTCAAGCGAAAGAGAAAATACCACACGTAGTGTGCTTAAATAAGGTTGGGAAATCGCATGTTACGTCACGCTGATTTCCATAGGATAGGAGAAAACGAAAAATCTGGTATCGATTTTACCCGAGTTGGATTCACATTTTACATGTGAGCCCGATCTCAAAATTAATAATGAACGGCGGCTTCTGCACGACGACATCGCTTGTGATGGCAATGACGCAAGCCTGAAACTGGTAAGCCATTGGTCAGCCACCTATTATAGTTAACTCATTGTGGAAATTTAGCGCGGATAGAGGAGAACGTTTAAATGCCCTTTCACTGACCCTGCACCTTCCCAGCACAATCCGCCGATGGCCCACGGCAATGTGTCGCCGAGCCGGGGATGGCGCAGTCTGTGTACGTTTATCTCCCACTTTTCCATAAATGATCCGTTGACGCAAGGATAACCCGGCAACCTTTAGGAGTAACCCAACCCGGTCATTGCCGCTCAGTGGCGGGTTGCCTATGGGAAGATGCAGTGCCGGACATGACAAAAGGACATCCTGTTATCGATACCACCGTCCCGCCTGCGCAGCGGCGATATTATTATCTCCAAACCCTTATTAGAGTGCTATTCACCTTTTTATGGGTAAAGTAAGTGAATATAGTGGACCAATTGGAGCTAGATCCCGCAACGGGTGGCCCGGGAACAATTAGCCATGGGTGGCGCAAGCGGAAAGCCTGCGCA
>NZ_LECR01000054.1 GCF_001602625.1 Sodalis-like endosymbiont of Proechinophthirus fluctus | reverse complement strand
AAAGAAAGCCTTTTCTGCCGAAATTCGTCTCGTCATTCTTCGAAGGTAATAAATAATTAACGTTTCGAGTCAGTGATTTATCATCGAGCCGACGAAATTAGAAATTTTAATTGTAATTGTTACCAAATAGTATAGGGGTACCCATAATCGCCATCGCCATCGCCATCGCCATCGTTTCAGTCGCCTTTTCTTCTTATTAATGCGGGGTAATAAATTACGATGACGTCGTTTTAATTGATGACGTGATTAATTGATTCGAATGGAAAAACTTTTTTTTTGTTTTTTTTAATTCCTTTCTTATTGCTTAAGAAACGAGTAATTTTCAGGAGAATTTCAATTGAAAGTGACGCGTTTAACGAGAGGCTAATTTAGAGCGGGTAATTTAAAAAAAAAAAAAAAGAAGAAAGAATTAAGCAATTAATTGTGGCACCAACAAATCAGCGATCTTCCGCAGGAGAAGCCGGAAGAGAAGAAATTGTTCTTTCTTTGTCTCCTCCTCCTCCTCCTCCTCCCCCTCCCTCCCTCGCCCCTTCGAGATAGAGAAAAATCAAACGTGAAATCCAACGAGTAAATAAATTATCCAATAATAACGCCAAATTTAAAAAATAAAAATGAAATAAATTGGTTTCGTGCAATTTGAGTTTCTCACGAATTCTTAGTGGTTCTGGGGAGGGGGAGGGGAGGGGGCAATTTTCATTTTTCTCCTCCGAATGATTGCCGAGAGATTCGAAACGTATTTACGAAGGGAAAAAAAAACATCGAATTTGAATTTGATCTGACCAATTTAATTCCAAAACCAAGAATTCAAAGAAAAAAAAATGGCGCCAATTACATTTCGACGTAAATTTTACATTGTTTTGCATTATTAAATTGGGCTGTTACAAGTCGCGTCAAAAAAAATGAAAGAAAGAAAGATTTTGCGATTCGTTTTCCGCACTTTGGCCAAATTTGGCCATCTTCGCCTTTCTTCAGGGCTCCGAATCAAAAAAAAAAAAAAAAAATAATTCAAAATCAAGAAGTTATTGAAACCATCTTGAAGCCAAGATGGCACGCACTGACTGCAATTTAAATTTTCGATGGGAGGAAGGGGGGGGGAAGGGTCCCCAAAATGGGGCAAGTCCCATTGATGTTGGCATTTTCATTGACCTGTCCAACTGAAAGATGTCCCCGAAAATCGTTTTGCCCCCCCCCGTTTTTAAATCGCGAAAACTTTGCCATTTATTTTTATTACCCTTCGTAATAACGTTCAATAAATTTAATTGAAATTTTCAATTCGTTATTGGGTAATAAAAAAAATTTTTTTTTTTTTTTTTTAATTGGAGAATTCGCGCCATCGGAATTTTCCGGAATTTTTCAAAGGAAAATAATTAAGGGTTTTGGGGGGAAGGGGGGAAGGAAAGAAAGAAATTTTTTTTTTGGACGGATTTTGGCGAATTCTTCGGTGGAAGGAAACGGAAATAAATTTTCTCGAAGAATTCCAATTCGGTGGTAAAAGCAAACGACTTTTTAACTATTTGAATCGTTTCTTTCTTTCTTTCTTTCTTTCTTCTTCAGGTTGCGAATTTTTTGGGTGGATCCAAAAACAATTGATTCATTCTTCTTCGAATTTTGTGGCACGCTGGAAAAATACCTTAAATATTCGTGCGTCGAAATCAATTTTTTTTTTTCAATGATTGTTTTAACGCAATCATCTCTTGATGCATCTGACGAACTTTTCAATCCCTTGTTTTTATGTATATCT
>NZ_LECR01000063.1:2975-4447 GCF_001602625.1 Sodalis-like endosymbiont of Proechinophthirus fluctus | reverse complement strand
AGAGAGAGAGAGAGAGAGAGAAACGAAATTTAAACCTGATTATCAGCAACGATTTATCTTACTTAATTCAAAGTATTCTCCAGCACTGGCCGTGCAGAATAAATCTGCAAAAACGAAGGAGGTGAAGACGACGGCGACGACTTCCATGATGATAATAAAACCGAATCGTTTCATTTCGCATCAAGTCATCACTTGTTTGACTTCTTTTTCAACTCATTCGACTGAATTTTAAATATTTGCCTATCTTTTAAGCGTTTCCCCCGATTTCGTCTTTTCCCCAAGTGAAATTTTTTTTTCGATTATTCTTGGATTATTCGATTCGATTCTTGGTAAAAATTTAATCAAACGATATTTCTCCCTCTCTCTCTCTCTCTCTCACTTTCTCACACTCTCTCCTCTCTCTTCCCTCTCCCCGAATTATTTACTTTGCGTTTTCTACGTGACGATCGAGTCGTGTCTAAAAAAAATAATTGAATAAAAATTTTCTNNNTTTTTTTTTCTTTTTTTAATTTGCCACCAATTGAAATAGGAATCACGATGGCGATGGCGATGGCGATGGCGATGACGTAAATTCACACGCGTGAAGTTTTTTTTTTTTTCTTTCTTTCTTTTCACCTTCCTTTTTTTTGTGCGCCTGAAATAATTTCACTAACAAATGAACCTTCAAGAAAATTAAAAAAAATTCAGTAATAACCAGTCGATCGAAAGAAAAACGATTTCTTTTTTTTNNCCCCTCTCCACGTTCATTCCAACGTCTCATCGAAATCCTGATCGAAATAATTGAGATTTCGAAAGGTTGAAAAGAATTTTTTTTTTCTTTCCTTTTCTCTCGTTTCCTCCGAAACGATTCGAATTAATCGGCATACGATTCGAATTAATTATTTCGATTTGTCATCGATTCATGAAAATTTCGATTTAAAAAAAAAATAAAAAATGAATTCGTTCCAAACGAAAAAAGTTTAACGGTAAAAATTATTAACGTCTATGGTATGGAAGCCTGGAGCCACGATCGAATTTCCATTTTCTCAATGATTTCTTATTTCCTTTTGTAAAAAAAAAAAAAATCTTCGCGTCTACTGCTGCGAGAAAACAAAACATTGAGTAAACAAGGTGTGAAAATATATTTAAAAGTTGAAAATTCCATTTTGGAATTTCTGAAATCAACTTTTTCGTTTTCTTCTGCACGAAAAATTAACGCTTTTCCCTTCTTNNTTTTTTTTTTTCGAATGCGAACAATTTTCGTTTTTTTAACTTTCCTCCATGTAATTTTTTCTCCATAGAATTATCATTTGACTTTTTTTTTTTAAGTTCACGACAGATTTTACGATTTTTCGAAATAAACGAATAAAAATTAAACATTTTTGATGGCAGTTGGATCATGGCTAAGTGAGAATGCAACATGTAAGTTAATTTGAATGTTCTGTGAATGATTTTTCATCCAATAAAGATGCATTCTCTCTCTCTCTCTCTCT
>NZ_LECR01000063.1:0-2897 GCF_001602625.1 Sodalis-like endosymbiont of Proechinophthirus fluctus | reverse complement strand
AACAAAAACTAAATTTTGTATAAAAGTTGTCGATGAAAACATGTGTTGTGCCAGTGCAAGTTCGAATTAAATTTACGTAAGCCATTATTATTATTTCTGCTGCTTTCCGAAAAAAATTTTCGCTCATTTTTTATGCCTACTTATACATTTAGGTATTTTCACATACATGTACTGCAAAAGCGTGTAATAATTACAAAATTAGATAGCGATTTGGGTAATTTCTCATTTGAATTGAATGTAAAATAACCTAAGCATGAATTCAAATAGGTTCTTTTCAAAACTCTCCTTAGTTTACAAACAGCAGAAATCAAATGCAGCAGAGTTGATAATTTTTTTTAAAGAATCAAGCAAAGCTTAGAGACTGCTTGTATTGATTGCRTTTTTCTCGAGCTAAACAAACTGCTCAAATAACTTTCATGATTTATTTTTCAGATTTTTAAATACGATTAAAAAAAAAAAAAAAGAAACTAGTTATTCGTTTTAAAATATTTAACATGGACCAAGTGGATTTGAACGTAGGAATTCCATTGCTAATTCAGGATCAAAATGAAACCATCGTTTATGTGGATAAATTTGGAGAAATTCAAGGATTGGTGGAAGAGGATGCAAATTTCATTGAAAAAAAAGACGAGTTAATGAAAGGGGAAGCCTTGCTGTACGAAAGTGATTCAATGAAAGAAGCAATTATTAACAGTGATTTTGTCGGTGATGAAACTTTTTCAATTGACAACGACGAAGGTGAAATATCAAGTGCGAAATCTAAAAATGAAATGAATGGATCCAAAGAGAATTTGACTGAAAATTTATTCGACAATAACAATCATAAAATGATTAACGAATCAGAAATTTATCTGAATTGTCAAATGATCAAACTGGCCGATGGAACAACTGCTTTCGTGGAAAATTCCAAAAGTGGAAAAAATGATGTTTACACTCCGATCAGGCTGTATAATGGTAGCATTATTTATGTCGTTTCCGGAACTTTGTTGAGCAATAATTTGGATGGTGCAAACAGTTGTGAAAATGTAGAGCAAGTGGAAAAAGCGGAATCCGTCGTTACTGAACAAAAGCAAGAAAAGAGCAAAGGATTTCAGTGCAGCTACAAAAATTGTAATAAAAGCTATACGAGTTTTCATCACTTGAAGGTACAGAAACGCATTGATTTCAAACCATGTTTGAGCGACCAAGCAAGTTTTTAATTTCACATTAAAAATTAAAATTCGAGAATAAATTTTCTAGCTTCATTAACCTGTTTTCGCGAGAGTCATTTTTTTTTTTTTTTTTAATTTAGCGAAAGTGATGAAGCGAAGAAAGTAATGCGCACTTAAAGAAGTGCATTTTATGGTACCCTCAGTTATGCCTAATCGTGAAAACATTGTAATTAATTTCAGGTACATTTAAGAGTTCACACCGGAGACAGACCATTTCGTTGTTCTGTCGAAGGATGCAACAAAGCATTTTCAACAGGTTTCGGATTAAAAACGCACATTCGCACTCACAATGGCGAGAGACCCTACACCTGTAATCATTTAAATTGCGAAAAAGGATTCAAAACTTCTGGTGACCTTCAAAAACATATTCGTACTCACACCGGTGAGCATTTTCTCTCTCTCTCTCTCCTCCCCCACCCAAAAAAAAAACTTCTCGCGGGATTTGGTTTAGAGAGAGTAAATTTCTTATTAATTTCAGGTGAAAGACCATTTCTCTGTCCCATTCCAAATTGCGGAAGATCATTCACCACTTGCAACATTTGTAAGGTTCACGTGAGAACCCACACGGGAGAACGACCCTATAAATGTACTTATCCGAATTGTGATAAAACCTTTGCTTCGGTGACAAATCAAAGAAATCACATGAGAATTCATTCCGGCGAAAAACCGTACGTCTGTTCCGTGGAAGTGAGTTTCCATTTTTTCTCTCCCCCTCCCCTTCCCTCTCTCTACCCCACCCCCTCCAGCCATTGCATTTTTCCACCCCGTCGAAATCGATTTTTCCTCATCGGTTATTCGGAAAAACGATGAATTGAAAACGATTTTTCATTTTTCAAGAAATGCGGTCGTCGATTCACGGAATATTCCTCACTCTACAAGCACAACATGGTTCATCGTCAGCAACCGCATTTGTGCCTGATTTGCGGGAAAACCTACAGGCAAGCATCGAGTTTGATGATGCACACGAAAACCGCGCACGGAGATCAAGAAACCTATTTAATGATAGACAAAAATTCGACCGCGAAAGAATCAAATCGGGAAGACGAAAAAACGGCAATTTTATTCGTCAACAACATTAAACTGGTAAGTTCTGAAGAGAAAATTTGAATTCTAATTTGAAAAAGATCGATGTGGGAAGTATTTGCAAAAGCATTCGTAATTCGTACCCTTTCGTGGTAACCGAAGCACCTTTGACCCATTCCCAAATTCAACATTCACATTTAATTAATTTCCCCTTATTAAATCATTAATTTCATTCGTTATTTGCGGAGATTTGCGCGTGAAAGAAATTTTTGTTCTTTTATTCTTTTCATTTTTTATTTTCTCCGTTTGTTTGTTTCGCAGGAAGATGGAGTTTTAGAAGATCCGTTGTTCACGGAATTTCGGGAATCGCCTCAGTTTAACGTCTGACGAAAAAAATTCGCAAATTTCAATTCGCGCCATTGATCGAATAAGAAAGAAAGAAAAACATTGACGGGGGGAATTTAAAAAAAAAAAATTAATTTTTTTCCTCCCTTCCCTCTCCCCTCCCCTTCCCCTCTTCAACCCCGCTTTTAAAATAATTTGCTTGCAGCCTTTGAAATTTCGAATTTTCGTTTTGCCGCGCGAAAAAAAAAAATTTTTTTTCCTTTTGTCTACGGCGAAACTAATTTAGAAAAAGAATGAAATTTTCAACAAAAAAATAAA
>NZ_LECR01000039.1:71259-71436 GCF_001602625.1 Sodalis-like endosymbiont of Proechinophthirus fluctus | reverse complement strand
CAGCGATGCCTCGCCGTTGCCGGGCTGGCTATGCAGCAACAGGGCGTGATGTCCTCGCCCCTGCTGATAACGAGACAAGATTTGCCGGTAAGGGATGTTCAGCCAGGGATACCATTTCATAGCAACGGCGCCTGCGCGCGTAGCCATTGCGTCATCCTGGCGCGGATCGCAGCGCTC
>NZ_LECR01000039.1:65448-71168 GCF_001602625.1 Sodalis-like endosymbiont of Proechinophthirus fluctus | reverse complement strand
CGCCAGAGACTCCACTTCGATCCGATCCAGTTCACCGCGGGCGCGGGCGCGGGCCAGACCGAGTGCGGGCGGAATGTCTAGATACAGCGTTAGGTCGGGTCGGAACTCTCCTAGTACTGTATCGCGCAGCGTTTTTAACAGGCGCGTATCTATGCCGCGCCCCCCCCCTTGATAGGCTTGGGAAGAGAGATCGTGGCGGTCGCCCACCACCCAGGCGCCGCAGGTCAGCGCTGGCTTAATAACTCCTTCCATCAGTTGTACCCGCGCAGCGTAAAGCATCAGCAATTCCGCGCGATCGATGACGGGCTCGTCGCCCGCGCCGTCTTTGATAAGCGTGCGCAGCGCCTCTGCCAGTGGTGTACCGCCAGGTTCACGGGTAAATACTACATCGAAAATACCCTGTTGACGCAGAACGTCTACCACTTCGGCAATCGCACTAGTTTTGCCGGCGCCTTCCAGCCCTTCTATCACAATGAATTTACTGTTCATGGTTTTCCTTTGCGTTTTTCCACTGGCGATAGCGTTCTGCACCACCTGGCTATAGTTCGCTAACTTGGTGGTAAACATATGACTGACGCGCCTCTGTCGGCAACGAATAATAGAGGTAGGGGCTTTTCTCTGGATACGCAACGGCCTCCAGTAAATCCTAGCCTGGCATTGCAGTCGGCAGGCGGCAGCAGCCAAACAATGATATAGGTATTGTACGGCATTGGCGTCGTTAAATCCTGCCGCGTAATACTGCGGCAATAATTTTCGCCCATACCGTAGATGACCGTCGGGTCTGTTTGCGGTTTCATGTCGATACTCAGTCGGTTAATAAATACCAACGCAACGCGCGCCCGCTCCTCCTTATCTCGGACAGCAGGCCCATCGGCCAGCGTCTTCCCTGCCAGATCTGCGACAGAGTGGTACTCATGCGCTAGCGGACGCGCTTGAGGATTCGCGCTCTCGGGTATTGGCGGTAATAAAGATAGGTGTTGGTATAGAATCGTCCCTCTAGCACGCTATCTGCCGTCTCACAGAGTTTTGATTTTTGCACCACAGCCGTCTTGCTCTGTGGCTCTCCATGCAGATCGTGTTTCATATACGATATGGTGCCTGCCCGAGAATGACCGACCACTATTTCAGTGTCGATCCTTCGATAAAACGGATGGAAAACTGCGCCTCTTTGCCGCTGACCAGCAGTTGCAGCAGATCGCGCGCTGTCCATTCCCAGCTTCATCTGATAAGTATCGACCAGCGCCAACGACTCAAGCAGCTCCATTAGCCACGGCAACTAGTCGAGATGTCGCGCCAAATACTGTCAACGCAGCAATTGTTGCAAGCAGTCGACAGCCAGAACTACTAGCACCAGCGGCAGGATGATGAGACACCCTTTCTTTTTCATCGATAAATTCATGTTCCCTCCTAAACCAACAGGTCGGTCGCACACTGTTGGCCAAGATCAACATAACGATTTCATGTCTGGCGGCGGTCAACAAAGCGGGCTAAGCTGCAAGCAGAGCGTTCTGTCGGCATACTGCCGGGTGTCTATTGCCCGCACTGGCACCACTGGCAACAGGGCGTTGGTGATAAACACCTCATCCGCCATGGTCAGGGCGTTAGGCCCAACGCTCACTTCCTCTAGCGTATAGCCTAGCTCCGGCAACAGCGACATGACACGGCGACGCATCACGCCGGCGACGCCGGCATAACGCAGTGCGGGCGTAAAAACCTCTCGCCCACAGCGCCAGAAAAGATTGGCGCTGCAACACTCCACCACAATACCCTCGGTATCCAGCACCAGCGCTTCATCCGTGCCGTTGCGGTCCAAGTGAGCGCGGACAAGCACCTGCTCCAACCGGTTATTATGCTTGATACCCGCCAGCAGCGGATTACGCGCCAGGCGCACAGGGCTTTGGCTGAGCCGCACCCCATCCTGGCGCCAGCGGGGATACTGTGCCGGCGCAGGCGTTCGCGAAACGATGCGCTGCGGCGTTTCGCAGCCACGAAAGCTATAGCCGTTACCGCCGCTGCCTCGGCTTATCAGCGCCTTAATAACGCCATCGCCGCTGCCATGTGCCGCCGCCAACATTTCACGGCGCATGGCGTCGGCATTGAATGGCGCGAACAGTAACCGCTGCCCTGCCATCGACAGTCGTTCGAGATGCCACTCCAGAAGAGGAATGTCTCCGTCAAGCAACCGGGCGGTGGTGAAGAAACCATCACCAAAATGTACGGCGCGATCGGTGAGCGGCAATTGTGCCTGCGGGATACTATTGATCCAGTACATTTCGCCTCCTGTGTGTGGGCCCGGTCGCGGAAGGGTAAAATGTCCCTATAACGGGACATTAGGCAACATGCTACGATTAAATCGCGCGGAACACCAGTGAACCGTTAGTACCACCGAAGCTGAACGAATTGCACAAGGTGCAGACCTGACGCGCTTCATTCAGCACATAGTCAAGATCGCAGCCTTCGTTAGGATCATTTAGATGATAATCTAGGTTAATAGTTGGTGGAATCCGCTCGATCGCATAATGCCAACACGCTGAAGATTGGTTCGATAGCGCCGGCTGTCTCCAAGCAGATGCCCGTCATCGAATTCTTCGAGATTACCATCACTTTTAACTGGCAGACTCGGCGATACCGCCTCCACCCCTAGTTTTCGGCTTTACCGCCGACAGGCGTCGCGGTATCGTGCACATTGATGTAGGCCAATGGCGCCAGCGTTATATGCCTGCATCACGTAAAGTATTGACATCGATCGTGCAGCGCTGTTATCCGGCGGTTAGGTCATATGGTAAGCATCGCTGCTTATGTCAAATCTAACCGCTTCGGCATGGATTTTCGAGCCATGCCGTTTGGCATGCTCATACTCCTCCAGCATCATTACGCCCGAGCCGCGCCAAAACCACCGATGCCCAACGGTGTATTGCCTTTCTCTGTGCCCTGCCAGTAAGACGTCCGCATCGTCATAAGCGACAATGCGCGCCGCATGGCTGATATCATGCACACCGGTGGTATATAGACGGTTAATGAATAAATGGCCTGCCACCATATTGAAAACGGTCGAGGACACGAAGAACGGCTGATTTTACTGGGTCCTTGTCCTCCACTCACTAGCGCGCTGTAGTTTTTTTTAATCAATCCCTCGATACCCGAACCGATAGCCGCGCCGATGCGATCGGCATTTTCTTCGGTTACCACAAGACTGGAATCCTTGTATTGCCTGGAAGTCAGCGGCGACGCCATATTGGATGAATGCATCCATCTTGCAGGGCTTCTTTGCGCGACAGATAATTTTCAGAATTAAAATTTTAACTAATCCTACAAAAAGTGTTGCATAGGCAGTAGTATCAAAATGGCCGACCAGGCCGATGCCATTCTGTCCAGCAAGGAGCGATAATAATTTACTGTGAGCCTAAAAGGCCAGGCGGTCGTGTGACCGCCTAGGGATGTTCGCTTACTGCTGGCTTGCTTGAATAAAATCAATCGCCGCCTGAACAGTAGTGATCTTCTCAGCTTCCTCGTCCGGAATTTCAGTATCGAACTCTTCTTCCAGCGCCATTACCAGCTCGACGGTGTCAAGAGAGTCAGCGCCGAGGTCGTCAACGAAAGAAGCATTATTTACGATTTCTTCTTTCTTAACGCCTAGTTGCTCAGCGATGATTGCCTTAACGCTTTCTTCGATAGTGCTCATACTCTTAAATTTCCTATCAAAACTCGCTTACGCGATGGTTTTCGTAGTGTATAACATGTTGAAAAAGATGCAACTCATCCCAGCTGGTCGAACCACGATTTTATGCTATTTTGTGGTTTTTACCACAAATAACGCAAATGATTTTCGTGCTTTTTACAGCATATACATGCCGCCATTGACATGTATCGTTTCTCCGGTAACGTATGCTGCCTCCTCAGAGGCGAAAAAAGCAACAGCACTGGCGATTTCTTTCGGATAGCCGAGACGATTTGCTGGAATCTGGGACAAAATGCCCGCACGGCGCTCATCTGTCAACGCTTCGGTCATGTCTGTCGCAATAAATCCCGGTGCCACCACATTGACCGTAATACCACGCGAGGCGACTTCACGCGCCAGCGATTTACTGAAGCCAATTATACCCGCCTTAGCGGCAGCATAATTAGTTTGTCCCACATTTCCCATAGCACCAACAACAGAACCGATTGTAATAATTCTGCCGTAGCGCTTTTTCATCATGGCTCGCAATACCGCTTTAGACATGCGGAATACGGACGTCAGATTAGTATCAAGAATAGACTGCCATTCATCTCCTTTCATTCGCATCAGCAGATTATCACGCGTAATGCCCGCATTATTTACTAAAATATCCACGTCGCCAAATTCCGCGCGCATTTTCTCTAAAAAAGCCTCGATAGAATCGTTATTGGAAACATCCAATTCCATTCCTTTACCACTGTCGCCCAAATAGACGCTGATGGCAGCCGCTCCCGTTTCACTAGTAGCGGTACCAATCACAGTCGCGCCACGCGTCGCGAGCGTTTCCGCTATCGCGCGACCAATACCCCGGCTAGCGCCGGTCACCAGCGCAATTGTACCTTCAAAGCTCATCTGTAACCCCAATGTTAATGTTCAATCGCTGTGGCCAGCGAGGCGGGATTATTAACCGCTACGCCCGACAGGGTGGCAACAATACGTTTGGTCAGGCCGGTAAGCACCTTGCCAGGGCCGATTTCCAACAATACTTCTACGCCCTGGGCCGCAAGGTACTCCACGGTTTCAGTCCAGCGCACTGGGCTATAAAGCTGGCGCACTAATGCTTGGCGGATGGCCGCAGGATCCTGCTCCGCGCGCACATCAACGTTGTTGATCACCGGGATCCGCGGCGCGACAAATGTTACTGCTTCTAATGCCTGCGCCAGTTTTTCCGCAACTGGCTTCATCAAGGCACAATGAGACGGTACACTGACCGGCAACGGCAACGCGCGCTTGGCCCCGGCTTCCTTACAGAACACGCCAGCCCGTTCTACCGCTTCCTTGTGCCCGGCTATTACTACCTGACCCAGCGAATTGAAATTTACCGGCGAAACTACCTGCCCCTGAGCCGCACGTTCACAGGCAGCGGCGATAGCATCGTTGTCCAGCCCGATGATAGCGGACATTGCGCCGCTTCCGGCCGGTACTGCTTCCTGCATAAGTTTGCCACGCAGCGCCACCAACGTGATCGCCGCGGTAAAATCCAGACTGCCGGCGCAGACCAGAGCGGAATATTCGCCCAAACTATGGCCGGCTAGCAGAGCCGGCGCCCGTCCGCCCTGCTGCTGCCAAACACGCCATAGGGCAACAGATGACGCTAATAATGCCGGCTGGGTCTGCCAGGTTTTATTCAGCTCTTCAGCCGGGCCTTGTTGCACCCTCATCCACAAATCATAGCCCAGGGCAGAAGAAGCTTCGGCAAACGTCGCCTTGACCACTGCGTGATCCGCTGCCAGCTCCGCCAGCATTCCTACCGTCTGAGAACCCTGTCCTGGAAATACCATGGCAAAAACAGTCATTATTATGCTTCCTGTAAATTAAAACCGTAACAGCGCCGAACCCCAGGTGAAACCACCGCCAAAGGCTTCAAGCAGCACTAGCTGTCCTGGCTGAATGCGGCCGTCACGCACCGCTTCATCGAACGCCAGCGGTACAGAAGCGGCAGAGGTGTTGCCATGCCGATCGAGTGTGACTAACACTTTTTCCATACTCATTCCCAAGCGCT
>NZ_LECR01000039.1:59105-65386 GCF_001602625.1 Sodalis-like endosymbiont of Proechinophthirus fluctus | reverse complement strand
CGATCAAGCGCATTAGCGCTGAGCGTTTCGTCGACGATATGTGCCAGTTCGGTGACCGCCACCTTGAACACTTCGTTGCCCGACATCGTCAAGTAAGCAGAGGCGGCGGGATCCAGGCGGCTGTGATACGGAAGCGTCAGTAGATCGCCATAGCGGCCATCGGCGTGTAGATGCGTGGAGATGATTCCTGGTGTCGCCGAGCGTCCGAGCACCACCGCACCTGCACCATCGCCGAACAAAATCAACGTACCGCGTTCCTCGGGGTCTAGAGTATGGCTTAATGTATCGGACCCTACCACCAGCGCACACTCGACTGCGCCGTTTTTGATATAGGTATCCGCCACGCCGAGCGCATAGGCAAAACCGGCGCAGGCCGCCGCTATATCGAAAGCGATGCAGTCGTTAATCCTCAGGTCGCGCTGAATCTGACAGGCTGAACTGGGAAAAGCATGGCTAGAGGAGGTCGTGGCAACAATTACCATGCCGACTTTCTCCGCCTCGATGCCAGCCATATTCAGCGCTTGTTCAGCAGCATGACGCCCCATACTGGAGACGGTTTCATCGGCACTGGCTATGCGGCGTTCGCGGATGCCAGTTCGGGTGACAATCCACTCATCCGAAGTGTCCACCATTTTTTCCAGGTCGGTGTTGGACCGGATTTGCGCCGGAAGATAGCTCCCAGTGCCGATAATCTTAGTAAACATGTGCGCTTAATCACTCTTGGGTAGTACCGCATCCAGGCGTGCGCCAATCCGATCCGGGATCTGCCGCTCCACCGCTTGCATTGCCTGTTCGATAGCGGCAGTAAACGCGCGCTGATTTGCCGCACTATGGCTTTTAATTACAGTGCCTCGCAAACCTATCAGGCAAGCGCCATTATATTGGTCGGGATTCAGTTGCCCGAATTGACGAATCAGGCGACGTTTCATCCAGCGCTTGACCCATTGCATTAACAAACCCTGCCTGCCGCATTCCCCAGAGGATTTCAGCAACGACAGAAAAACTCTTATCACCCCTTCCATGGTCTTTAATGTGACGTTACCAACAAAACCGTCACAGACCAGGACATCAGTTTTTCCCGTCAATAATTCATTGGCTTCAAGATAGCCAATATACTTGATTGACGGAACCTCTCGTAACAGTGCCGCTGCGTGCTGAATAGGTTCGAGGCCCTTAGTTTCTTCCTCGCCGATATTCAAAAGCGCCACGCGCGGGTTATTCACCCCCATGATTTGCTCCGCCATCACTGCGCCCATGACAGCGAATTGCGCCAACATCGAACCATCGCAGGCGACGTTGGCGCCCAAATCCAGCACGACCGTTTTGCCCTGATTTTGATGGGGTAAAACCACCATCAGCGCCGGCCGCTCGATACTGTCAAGAGGTTTTAGCACCAGCTTCGCCAACCCCATCAGCGCGCCGGTATTGCCGGCGCTGACGCAGGCCTGTGCGCGACCATCCTTAATAAGCTCCAGCGCGACGCGCATGGATGTCCCGCGGCTTGCCCGTATAGCCTGCGACGGTTTGGCGTCACTGGTAATAACCGATTCGGCGGGTATGACCGTCAATCGCTTGCGCAGAATGGAATCAGTTTTTACCAGTAAAGGATTAATCGCTGCGGGATTGCCGACGAGCAGCAGTTCAAGTTGCGGATATAAGACTAATGCCTGCAATGCAGCAGGCATTGTCACGGCGGGACCAAAGTCACCACCCATTGCATCTAACGCAAGGGTTAGACGTCTCAATGTATCGCCTTAGGAATTACTTAGTGATAATTTTACGACCGCGGTAGAAACCGTCGGCGGTGATATGGTGACGCAGGTGGGTTTCACCAGAAGCCTTGTCCACTGATACAGTGGAGGTGGTCAGCATGTCGTGAGAACGACGCATGCCACGTTTGGAACGGGTGGGTTTGTTTTGTTGTACGGCCATGTACCTTACTCCTCTATTACTTATGTTTTAATACTCATGCTTTAAACTGGCTAATATGGAAAATAGATTAGGCCTTTCCGCCTCGGTGGTATTGTTACCAAATACATGTTCCGTTGCGGACACTTCACAGTATTCAAGATCATGCGTCGACGCGATAGAAAAATAAATAATAATTTTATATCAAATAATTTACAAAAAATCTACATTGCCAAATTTATCAATAAAGGCCGCCTCATACGCTTCTGGCAACGCCCCAGCCTTGTTCGTCTCTGATGACCTGACTGAAACTGAATGTCGTGTGAACTTTATGCGAGAACGGCTATTTGCACCGATGGAAACACAGAGTCACCTCTACGTCCGAGTGGCCTCTAATTATTACCGGGCGCCGGTTATCAATTGCAAACGACAACACTGCCTCGACATCACTCTCCACACTCACCATGGATCCGGCAACACGCATTACTCTCTCAGGCGCATAGACACCAGTGTAGTCCAGGCATTTCCGAGCGACGCGCACCACATCAATGCTTAATGGTAATGTTACGTTTTGTATAGGGCGCGCATATTAACTTTGTAACGGGCTGGAGTCAAAGAAAAATGGTGTTTTACACTGCTTTCCCCCATATTTGCATTATTGATGCTGGACAGTTTAAAATGCAGCGATAATTTTCGCCATACTGCGAGTAACAGTGTAATGAATAAAATTGTGTTGGTTTCCTCTTCCCCTTACCGCCGCGCACTGCTGGAGAAACTGAAAATACCGTTTGATTATATGGCGCCGGATATTGATGAAATTCCCCTCTCCGTTGAAACGTCGACAATGGTGCGGCGTCTGGCCAGCGCGAAAGCGCTGGCGCTGGCCAACAGGTTCCCAGCTACCTGATAATCGGTTCCAATCAGTGCTGCGTGTTAAAGGGCCAGATCNNAAGCCGATAACGGAAGCGAATGTGCTATTCGCGCAGCTCACCTTCGCTTCCGGTAAAGCGGTAATGTTCCATATATACCGGCTTAGCGCTGCTTAACAACGCCAAGCGGACGGACTAAAGACGTGTATAGAGCCTTTTGTTGTCCATTTCCAGACACTGGAGGACGCGGAAATCGCCGGCTATGTGCGTTTGGAACAACCTTTACAGTGTGCGGGCAGTTTTCAGTATGAAGGATTAGGGGATCGCGCTGTTCGAGGCTCTAGAAGGCCGTGATCCCAATACCTTGATAGGGCTGATGCTCCTTGGCAGCTATTTACAATGAGCGCGCAGATACAGCAAACACTGGCGCAGCGGCGCATCCAGCGGCGCCTCTATCCGCAGCGTTTCGCCACTGCCTGGATGATCAAAGCGCAATTTTGCGGCGTGTAAGAACAGGCGATTCAGGCCGCACCCTTTCAGTTGCCGATCGAACGCGCTGTCGCCGTAGCGATCGTCAAACGCAATGGGATGACCGGCATATTGGGCATGAACCCGAATCTGATGGGTGCGCCCGGTGACCGGGCTCGCCCTAACCAGAGTGGCCAGTGTAAACCGCTCTTCCACTTTGAAACGGGTTTCCGACGGTTTACCCTCGCTGTTTACCCGCATGATGCGCTCGCCGCTAGCAAGATTATTCTTTAACAGCGGCGTCACGACCGTTTTGACGTGGGACTGCCACTGACTACGCACCAGCGCTAGATAATCCTTTTGCATCTCCTCAGCGCGCAATTGCTCATGCAGCGCGCGCAGCGCCGAACGTTTCTTGGCTACTAACAGTACCCCGGACGTGTCGCGATCCAAGCGGTGAACTAATTCCAGAAAGCGTGTATCAGGGCGCAAGGCGCGAAGTCCTTCAATGACGCCAAAACTCAGACCGCTACCGCCATGCACGGCCGTGCCGGCCGGTTTATTCAGGATCAGCAGACAACCATCTTCATAGAGCACAGTGTCATTTAACGCGGTGACTTTATTCAGCCTAGTGGAAACAGGCGCCTGCTCGTCATCCGACCGTCGTACTGGTGGAATACGCACTTCATCATAATTTTGCAGTTTGTATTCCGGTCTTACCCTTTTTTTATTGATGCGTACCTCACCTTTACGCACGATGCGGTAAATCATGCTCTTCGGCACACCTTTGAGGTGCGTACGTAAAAAATTGTCTATCCGCTGACCAGCTTCGTCTGTGGAGACGGTGATAAGATGTACGCTGGGATTATTCTCATTCATGGGTCATGATTCTAAATATACCGACACTATAGCACCACTTTTTTATGTGCTTAACTGTGGTTTTATCAGTAAAAGGTTTTTTCTGGTCCGGTAACCTCGTTACGCTATTAGCCATCAGGATGTAGCCATCAGGATAGGTCTGAAACTTGTCATCGATAGCTGAAGTCGTCTTGCTATATGTGTGTCAGCAGTGGAATAATGCATTTACTTTCCACGTGTTCGTGTCTAGTACGAGTAATCGAGGAATTTTGAATTTGTCTGGTTTAGCCTAAACGCGGCAATGGCGTAAGACGTAATGGCTAATTCGGGCAGTTAGCGGGCTGCGGATTGCAGCTTGGTCGGAAAAAGGAATCCGTTCTGGCAATAACTATCAGACGTTATTCCCCTATAAGAGTGCTGTTTTCCGTTATGGGAAATAGGCTACCAAAATAATGCGCCCCTTACCCTTAGCAAGCGACAATCGTGAGGTTGACAGCTTTTCGCCAAGTCACGGGGTTGTCGGTGATTACCCCGTCCATGCGGTTTTTTGCCCGCAGCTATGATGCCAATGCATTAAAAAATGAGTAAGTTACGATGAAAAGAATGTTAATTAACGCAACTCAACAGGAGGAGTTGCGTGTTGCTCTGGTAGATGGTCAGAGGTTGTATGATCTAGATATTGAGAGCACCGGGCATGAGCAAAAAAAGGCCAATATCTACAAGGGTAAAATTACCCGTATTGAACCTAGCTTGGAAGCGGCATTTGTAGATTATGGCGCCGAGCGCCACGGTTTCCTTCCCCTTAAAGAAATTTCCCGCGAGTACTTTCCTTCTCAATATTCTTCCCATGGTAAACCCAATATCAAGGATGTTCTGCGTGAAGGTCAGGAAGCAATCGTTCAGGTGGATAAGGAAGAGCGGGGTAACAAGGGAGCCGCACTGACCACATTTATCAGCCTGGCCGGCAGCTATCTGGTACTGATGCCGAACAATCCGCGGGCGGGTGGGATTTCACGCCGTATCGAAGGCGACGACCGCACCGAGCTGAAGGAAGCGCTGTCTTCCCTTGAACTTCCTGACGGCATGGGGCTGATTGTCCGCACCGCCGGCGTCGGCAGATCGGCCGATGCGCTGCAATGGGATCTTGCCTTTCGCCTCAAACACTGGCAAGCGATAAAAAAGGCCGCTGAGGGGCGCCCAGCGCCGTTTTTGATTCACCAGGAAAGTAATGTTATCGTCCGCGCTTTCCGCGATTATTTACGGCCAGATATTGGGGAAATCCTGATCGATAATCCTAAAGTGCTGGATCTTGCGAAAGAGCATATTGCATCGCTTGGCCGCCCGGACTTTACCAGTAAGATTAAACTCTACAGCGGTGAAATCCCTCTGTTCAGCCACTACCAGATCGAATCACAGATTGAATCCGCATTTCAGCGTGAAGTACGGTTGCCCTCCGGCGGTTCCATTGTAATCGACACCACCGAGGCTCTTACCGCCATTGATATCAACTCCGCACGTTCAACCCGCGGCGGCGATATTGAAGAAACTGCTTTCAATACCAATATTGAAGCGGCCGATGAAATCGCCCGTCAGCTGCGCCTGCGCGACCTGGGCGGTCTGATCGTTATCGACTTCATTGATATGACGCCGGTGCGCCATCAGCGGGAAGTGGAAAATTGCCTGCGCGAGTCTGTCCACCAGGATCGCGCTCGTATTCAAATAGGCCGCATCTCCCGATTCGGCCTTCTGGAGCTCTCCCGTCAACGCCTAAGCCCGTCGCTGGGTGAATCAAGCCATCACGTTTGCCCCCGCTGCTGCGGCACTGGCACCATCCGTGATAACGAATCCCTTTCCCTTTCCATACTGAGACTTATCGAAGAAGAAGCTTTGAAAGAGAATACTCATGAAGTTCATGCTATCGTGCCAGTTCCTATCGCCTCCTATTTGCTAAACGAGAAGCGTGAAGCCGTCAATGCCATCGAGAAACGCCAAGGCGGCGTACGAGCGATTATCGTCCCGAACAATCAGATGCAGACCCCACATTACATGGTGTTACGTGTACGCAAGGGCGAAGAGGCCCCGACGCTGAGCTACCTGCTGCCACAATTACACGAAGCGGAAATGATCCAGCCGTCTGAGGAGACCGTCGCAGAACGCAAGCGCCCAGAGCGGCCGGCG
>NZ_LECR01000039.1:58707-59065 GCF_001602625.1 Sodalis-like endosymbiont of Proechinophthirus fluctus | reverse complement strand
TACTGCCGTAGAGATCTCGTGCGCTTCCCGCGGCCTGTTTAGCCGTCTGGTCGCCTACTTCAAATCCTTAATCGGCACGCCGGCGCAACAGACAGAAGGCAACACCGCGGAAGCAGTAGCCGTCGAGACGGCGCCCAAGGCGGAAACGACGCTCCCTCAGGAGCGTCAAGATCACCGCGGTCAACGCTGTCAACAGAATGGCTACTGTGAGCGCAACAGCGAGCTAACCCGCGAAGATCAGGAAAACCGTCAGCCTCTCAAACGTCGCGAAGGTCGTGATGATGCGCGCCGCAAGCGTCCTCAGGCCGTCACTGAGACGGAGTCCACAGGAGATATTATTGGCGAGACCCAAAAGGAA
>NZ_LECR01000039.1:58312-58643 GCF_001602625.1 Sodalis-like endosymbiont of Proechinophthirus fluctus | reverse complement strand
CAGGAACCAAAAGCGCAGGTTGCCGAGAAGGAATTTAAAGCGCTGCCGGCCGAAATAGCGACAGATGACAACACCGCCAGCGAGGAAGATAAACCTATTCAGGCCCAGCCGCGTCGCCGGCATCGCACACTGAACCGTAAAATCAGCGTCGACGATCGGGCACCCCTCCTCCCCGCTGCTTTAGCATCAGACGCGGTAGGGAGGGCTACTAGCCCATTCAATATGGCAGTGGAAAACCAAGATGACGATATCAACGGTGCGCAAGGTGAAAATAATGCCTCGCTCGAGGCCGGCAATGCCGCCGGTGGACGTAATGGCAACGATGCGGGAT
>NZ_LECR01000039.1:46143-58222 GCF_001602625.1 Sodalis-like endosymbiont of Proechinophthirus fluctus | reverse complement strand
TCATCACCGGTACCACTTATCAGTGCGGTGGTGTCGCCAGAAATGGCCTCGAGTAAAGTATGGGTGAGCTATCCCATCACCTCTATTGAGCAATCGGAACATGACACTAGCGCCGATGTGGCCGCGGGTACCGATGCCACCACTGTGCGTCAGGAACAGGCGGCGTTTGCCGTTAAACCGGTGTGCGAAGCCATGGTCGCGACGGTCAGCGAGGCAATAAACAGTCAACAGCTACCACAGCCGACGCTGGTCCCACTGGTGCTGTCACCTGCGCAGGAGTCTGCCTCTGATAGAGTACCACCTATGATCTCCCCCGACGAGCAACCGGTGGCGCAACAGCAGACTGAGCAGGATGAACTGGCCTGTCGGCAGCTCCGTGACATCAACACCTCAGGATGTCGACGATCTGTCGCAAGTGCAAGCACAGCCCAATACCGTGCCACCCCAACCCCCAGTGCCGAAGCCGAGCCGCTGTCGTTTGAACAAAGCGATGAAGAAACTCCTCTACCAATTCGGTGTCACCGTCGCAACCGGTCGCCGCCCACGATGAGGATCGTTCTGCCAATTTAGCTCCTTAGCCGCATTGGTCATGTCACATGACGACGATCGTCCTGTTAATCGGGCGCCGAACTTTAGACCACCTGCAATGCACGGTGCGTCATACCCTGACGACACGACCAATGCGGCTAAGGCGACAGATGCTGCCGCAGTTTTCAAGCATTTTCCCGGCGGCGTATTGCCCCAGATCGTTCTAGCCTCGGACAGCGAGAATGTCGGCACTGCGCAGCTAACGCTATCCACTGCGACTGAAGACGCCGCCTGTCATATGTCGACGCCCATCAGCGCGTCAATGACTAGTTTGACCCGAACTCTCCACAATAAGATTTTGTTGTGCTATCACTTGCCAGGTTCGCCTCGGTTTTTTCTTATTCGTTTTCGCCTAAATACGCAGGCTTTCGCTGTAAAAATTCCTAATGTGGATTATGATAGATGTAGGTCACCATTGGACTATTCATTGCCTGTATCTATCCAAAATGGCACCACCACTTTCTGGAAAACACCCATGGCGCTGGAAAAGCCAGAAGAAGCGATGACCTGTGAGTGACTGCAATTGATAAGTGAACAGTAGCCGCCGACTGAACGTGCTAGAAATCGTTTTTCCTATCTTTCCTTCATCCTGGATGAAAAAAGTAAATCGGCTGCTGATTCATAATCTGATACTGGAAGCACAGAACAAAAACTACAATGCATTGATGCAGAAATATTTCGCACAATTAGCGGAATAATTAGCCCGTCACGTAATGCTGGTTACGCCTCGTCCTGCGCCACGACAGGATTAACTGTCGTGGCGCGCGGCGGGCCGCAGCTTCTTATGGCAGCGCGCTCAGCAATCCTTTGCGATATTTTCTATTATAAAAAGTCTCTAATTGAGAAAAAATTTGAAAAAGGCGGTTGTAATGGAAGGTACCTGCGAACTAGGAGATGCTAGAACCTCATAGTCACTGAAATCATAACGAGTCAATAAGAGGTATATGATGGACAGAAAAAATGAAATTATTCATACACACCCGCTGGTCGGCTGGGACATTAATACGTCGGTATCACCAAAATAGAATCAACGGAATACCTGGATTATCGCAAACATTAGTTCTGTCACCCCTGATGTCACCCACTGCCCTGCCGCGGGTGATTTTATTTTACGTAAGCTTTATTTCAGACAGATGACTCTATTCGTCCTTCCGGACTGTTATTACATTATTCTCACCCAACGCTACAGCCAGTGGAACACAGTCAGTAGCATTAGAGTATGGTTTACGATTTAATCGTCATCGGCAGCGATTCTGTGAGGCAAGTCTGACTGAATGTGCTAATGATCGGTGCGGTCTTTCCACCGCACCAAGGCGGCAGCCACCATGGCGATACACGTCTTATCCGCCATGCCTATGGCGAAGTCGAGAAATATGTGCCGCTGGTGCAGTGCGCCCAAACCCTTTAGCAAAATACTCTCAGTGATGATGGGGAAACACCAGTTTTTCACCGGCAGAGGAATAACAAACCTCGAGCCGCGTCAATTCGTATTTATTTAAAATACCGTAAGCGGAGTGCAGTACTTCCGGCTGCCGTGCGAATTTATGACGGGGGCGCCTTGGTTAAATGCGCGCTAGTAGCTGGTAATGCGGTTTCGATATTATCGCCGTTTTTGCTGCGTTACTTTGCTGCCTAGCTACCCCTCTGTGCCGGTAGGTTAGTCATCCTCTTGATACTCTCTGCCCGTACGCACAGATCTGACACCATCGCCATTAACTGCCGAACTAGCCACCTACCCTGCGGGGGGGAAGCCGTCGCCGTTTACCCGTGCTTCGCAGCCTGCATGCAAATGCCGCGTGCTATTTCTGCGTCGGATCGTCCCCGGTCAGCGTCAGTTGCAGGCGCTCGCGGGATTTATTAAATATCTTCATGCCGTTTTTCCGCCCGGCGTAACGAGAACGCTGCTCGGACAGCGGCAACGTCAGCTCCTCCTGACAGATCACGCTACAGCAGCCGTCATAGTTATCGGCACAAATCGAGCACTGGATAAACAACAAATGGCAACCCTGATTGCGGCAATTAGTATGGCTGTCGCAGGGTGCGCTGCATTGGTGGCAATGGGCGATAATATCCGGCGTGATACGCTCTCCCAAACGTCCGTCAAACACAAAATTCTTACCGGTAAATTTCAGCGGTAACCCTTTTTCCCGAACACGGCGGGCGTATTCAATTATTCCACCCTCCACGTGATATACATTTTTAAAGCCGTTATGCAGCATCCAGGCGCTGGCTTTTTCGCAGCGGATACCGCCGGTGCAGTACATGACAATTTTTTTATCTTTGTCATGTTGCAGCATATCCACCACCAGCGTCAGCTGTTCACGAAACGTATCGGACGGAATCTCAATGGCATTATCGAAATGCCCCACCTCATACTCATAATGATTGCGCATATCCACAAAGAGCGCATCTGGATCGTCGGCGATGGCGTTAACGTCCTCTGCTTTCAAATAACGTCCTACGTTCGCCAGATTGAAAGTGGGGTCCTCAATACCGTCGGCAACGATGCGCGGCCGCACTTTCATGCGCAGTACCCAGAAAGATTTACCATCGTCGTCTAAGGCCACGTTCAAGCGCAGTCCATCCAGCTGGGGATGCATGGCAGACAGAACCTCGCGCAAGGCATTAAAACGGCTCTGCGGCACACTGATTTGAGCATTGATCCCTTCAGCGGCAATATAAACGCGGCCGAATACCTGCAGCGCCGTGAGCGCCCGGTAAAAATCATCACGGAAGCCTCGCGGGTCTCTCAGGGTAAAATAGCGGTAAAAAGAGACAGTTGTGCGCGGCTCTCTTTCGGCTAACATGCGCGCCCATAATTCCTGATTGGAGACCCGGTTATGTAACACTGGCATGGTGTACGTTCCTATCAGCAGTAAAAAGATCGGCGGCGGCTACGTCGGTGGCCCGGGGACGTATTTTACCTTATTCGCGTCAAAGCGCCAGTCACAGCGCGAAAATCCCCGCACCGCCTGTGACCGACCACCCTTGCATTTGCGTGATAGGGCGGCGACTTGACGATACTCCCGTCGGCCACCACTATTAGTGACGATCCGTGCCGGTTCAGGGAATCATCTCGACTGGCCATTTATCTTCGAGAGGCCCTCCAATGAGTCAACTGGGTATCCCTATCGACTCTTGGGTAATCTGAAGCTGGAAAACCGTATTGTCGCGCCGATGTGCCAATATTCCGCTGATGAGGGGAAAGTAACCTTAATTGCATACGTGCATCTAGAGCATTTAGCGCTGTTGCGCGCTGCGCTTTTAATACTTGAGGCCACTACGGTCAATCCGGTCAAGCACATCTTCCGCCGCAGGATCTGGGATTATGGGACGATAGGACAGAATAAGCCCTGGCGGTAGAGCAGTACTCGATACGGTAAAAATCATTTCCCCGATTGCGCTGGAGATCCAGCTGACCCATGCCGCGGGCATAAAGCGTCCACCTAACAGCCATGGCCTGGCGGAGGAGCTATTGCTGCCGAAAAGGGCAACTGAGAAACAGTCGCGGCGTCGGTACTCTCCTATGAAGACGCCTCCCCAGCGCCACGCGCGCTAAGCCTCTAGGAGATAGCGGCGCTAATAGACGATTTCTTCACTGCGGCCAGACGCATGTAGAGTATCGGTTTTAATCTCATTTAACTTATAGGCAGGCCCGCCCACGGCTATTTGCTGCATCATTTTTTATCGCCGTTGATGAATCAGTGCGAGGATCCTGCTACGGCGGCAGCCTAGAAAACTGCATGCGCCTGACTATTGAGATATTTCAGGCCTTGCGTCAGGCACTACCGTTAACTATGGCGGTAATCGTGCGCATTTCCGCCACCAACTCGACTGGGTTGATGGTGGCTGGGACGAGGCACAGTCAGTGGCGCTCGGCCAGCAGTAACCTCCAGGAAACCGGCCTTACGACCTTTGCGGTCGGCATAATTACCAAACCGGAGCAGGCAGAGGTGATTATCGCCAACGGCGACGAGGATGCGATCGCGTTAACCCTAGAATGCAACCGCCAAACTCGGCGCGCAAGTACAAGTGCCGAAGCAATATTCGCGCTGTGAACCTCGTATAGTGAAAGGGTTATTTCGCCAAACGTAGCGTTACTCTCACCGCTTATTGCACAAAAAGCGCTCTAATAGGCCGATAATGCCTTGGGCGAGACGCTTTATTCCACTGCGGCAAAAAAAATGCCAGAATATTACAAGGTATTAAACGGTACAAATAAAATACGGGCCTTGTCCCCGTAACGTTCATATCTGAGACTCTATGACTACACTTCCTGTTTTTAATTGTTCATTGCTGCATCCGCGTTATTGGTTAATATGGCTGGGTATTGGCGCACTCTACCTGCTGGTGCTACTGCCTTATCCGCTGCTTTATGCCTTGGGGACGTGCCTAGGGCGGCTCGTGATGCGTTTTATGCGCTATAGAGGGGCTATTGCACGCCAGAATTTGCAATTGTGTTTTCCCGCTATGCTGGAACTAGAGCGTGAAGCGCTTTTGAGGAAAAATTTCGAGTCGGTCGGCATGGGGCTTATCGAAACCGGCATCGCCTGGTTCTGGCCTGATTGGCGCATTAAATGCTGGGTCACCGTCAGTGGCTTGGAACATATCACCAACGCGCGTATGGAAAAAAAGGGGGTGCTGCTTATCGGCATGCATTTTCTCACCCTTGAGCTGGGAGCGCGAATTTTTGGCATGTATAATCCCGGCATTGGCGTTTATCGCCCCAACGACAACCCATTGCTTGATTGGCTACAAACTTGGGGACGTTTGCGGTCCAATAAATCCATGCTGGACCGTTCCGATATAAAAGGCATGATCCGCGCGCTGAAAAACGGCGATATTGTCTGGTACGCGCCGGATCATGATTATGGGCCGAAAAGCAGCGTATTCGCGCCGCTGTTCGCCGTCCCTGAAGCCGCGACGACTGCCGGCACCTATCTGTTAGCCAAAATAGCCAAGCCGGCGGTGATCCCCTTCATGCCGCGCCGGCTTCCGCAAGGGCGCGGTTATGAGCTGCTAATTCTGCCTGATGAATGCGACATGCCGCTCGATATTGATATCGCTACCGCCAGCTATATGAATAAGGTGGTGGAACAGGCGATTCTACGGGCGCCGGACCAATACATGTGGATGCACCGCCGCTTCAAAACCCGCCCGCCCGGCGAACCTTCGCTGTACCACTAACGCCCTGTGCGTCTGCCGTCCTGCCGGAACGGTGATTGCGAAAATCTGCGTAAAAACGACCGGTGAAATTACCCCAGCTCCCTTTTGACGCATACTATACCTCTGACTTAATCGCCTCGGGCGAGAGCGTTTCCAGTCCTGTTATGTTGTCGACCTCCATTTATGCAGTTTTTAGTCTTGTGCGCGCTGCTCTGGATCTGGATGCTTGGCAGTTTCGTGCCCAATGCCAACACGCCTATTGCCATCCAGGTAACATGCAACAAGAGCGGCTAGGCTCTACCACCGATACGGTAATCGGCGCGATGATTAGCCCACTGATAGGGGGAGGCTGACAGCGGATCTCTATGATTTACGGCCGGTCTTCTTCTATATAATACCGCGCTGGTGCTGTTCATCCAGGAACATTTTATCCCGTGCAGAAAAAAAGACATGTTCTCCGGGCGTCAGGATTTTTCCCTCGCTGAAAAATCCGCACCCGGTGCTGAGTCTGTTTGTCACTATGATCATCATCTATGTAGCCACCGGCCCTATCGCACCTATACTGATGACGGTGTATGTCCATTAACTGGCCGACCACTCGAAAACCTAGAGTTTATCAGCGGGATGATTGCCCTCCGTGCCCAGCATAGCAGCGCTGTTAATCTCGCCTCGCCCGGACGGGTGGTGGTATCAGGGAAAATAGCCAGTAAGGTACTATTATTCATCATTTTTTCTCCTATTATGTCAAGTTTATCCCTTCACTTTAGCGATTCCCAACCGCCACGTGCAGACCTTTGTGAAACCTTTATCCCTTGCCGTAATTTTCATTACGAAATCCTGTCGCCGGAAACATTCACCGGTTAATCAGTCGGTTATCTGCCGACTTACATAATAATGCCGGCACGCAGATTGACTTCCATCAGCCGCACCAGATTGGTGGCGATAGCCGCTCATGACACTATTGGCGTCCAAAATAACCATATAATAGGCGTATTCATTGCCCCTAGCGCCGACAAAAATCATCAATATTACCGCTTTTGCGCTTCATCCTACCGCCGGCGCCGACGGCGATAAAAATGCGCCCTGTGCCGATGGTTTCTTTACACAGTTCCATCCACGTTTTTTGCTCGGCGACGTGGATATTGAGATGATAACTGTCGCTGAGAATATAATAGACGTAGAGATGCTCTATCTGGATGTGGTGGCAACGATGGACTCTATGTCGCACGCAGACCGGCGTACACCTGCTCCACTTCTTCATTACAGATAGGCACAATATTGAAACGGACGCTGTATTCGTCCACGTCGGCATTGTTGCCCACGCTAATATGCGAAGCGACCGGTGTAGCCGGATCCAACTCTTTCGTCAGCTGGCTGATGAAGTCCACCTGGAAGGCAGTCGTGCCGTCCGGCTGACAAGTCAAGTTTGTCTTTTTCACATCCCCGTGGAACGTAAGGTTTGTTTCACATCGGCGAAATCTGGCGGATGGATTTTATCTTCATCGCGCGAAAAGTACAGCCGACAGGCGAGTTCCAGCGGTTGACTGACATCCGGCAATTTCCCCAGCGTCCAGAACGCGACGATATTATCATTGGTCTCATCTTTGGTGGAGGTTTCCACCGCTGATGGAAATCTCCACCAGCTCGAAATTCCCTTTTTCCCAAGCACCGCTGGGTTTCAACCTAGCCACTCAGGCACAGGTCGTAGCAATCGTCGAGATCCTGATTCTGGAAGAAATCGTACCCGTACTTTAGCAGCCCGAAACCGAGTGGGTTTTCCACTTGGAAAATGCTCACCGATAGGTGACGGGGATTATTCAGCGGATACCAGCGCGGTATCGATTGCCATACTGTGCGCGAAATGGCCGTAAACTTGTCCTTTACCGATAACGCGAAATAACTGGCGCCCAACATTCTGACAATTTCATCGTGTTATCGAGTTGATTTATCGAATAAAGGATTTTGAACCCGGCAAAATTGAGGTCCTTCACCGGATCAGGATCGTGATTGACTGATCGGAAATTGAATATATCAGATGAATATCTGACCTAATTAACGGCAGTCGCCGTGTCACTTCATTGATTTTCACCGCTTGGTCGAAATATATTCCCTGATGATAGAACTCGATTTTGAATGGGGTCTATAAATCGTGCTACATCGCCTTATCATGATTGAATCAGATTTGCTAGTCAGCGAGCTTCATATCGCAAAATTGCGAAGGCACATTGCTTTTTTGCGCTTCATATACCTTTGTCTACCATTGCCTGGGCTTGCTTAGCTACCACATAGTCAATAGAAAACGCATAAGGGCAAAGCGTATAGTGTCAACAGCACCATGATGTTTCCCAGCCAACGGAGACTCGCTTTGGATGATTTGACGAAGAGTTTATTATTTTGCACATCCACTCTGTATGTGCTCTTAATCATTTACTGTAATCTTTGATTACAGAAATCATTTGTCCGACAGGATGATACAGTAATGATTCCTCTGATTCGCCTTCTCGGCACCATGTATTTCATATAAGCTGAAAATCTACTATTAGAGTGATAAAAGATAGTCTATAAATGTTATAGCCAACAGTTTGTGCCCGGCTTCATTTTACCTGAACTATCGAGCAGGGTTAATGCTTTTTTCTCTTTCAGCGAATTATAAGGAAAAAGCAGACTTTTAGCTAGAATAAATCAGTATATTGTCATAAGCGCGGACGATACTGTACCAGTCGGGCCGGATAGCGCTCTCAAACCACCGGCGCCGATAATCACTGTACTCCGGTATAAGGGAACGTCGATTGATGCCCGGACCCTGACACGGTTTGTTGCCGATTTATCCTCGCCCTACTGGGATTTGTCCGCCGCTAATTTACGCCAGCGCTGTTTGATGTAAATGCGCATTTTTCGCATCGAAGCAGATAAAATCACTTGTTGCGGCTATTTATTATGCGCCAGGAACGCGCGGATGGCGTCAATATAGCTTTGCTGATAAACCTCTGTGCTGCTGGCCAGAGGCTGGACGTTAGTACGCAGTTGCGATGGCTGCTGTTGGCAGAATATGGTCAATTTACGTGGTGAAATGGCGTATTGCACGGAAACCAGCAGCCGGCTAACCATCTATTTTCAGGGAAATATACCGATACAGCTGACCCTGATAGCACTAACGTCACGACGTGATACGTTGGATGATTAAAAATGGATCCATCAAGCTAATCATCTCTACCACTGCGGCATAGACCCCGAAATACTAAGTTAATCTTATTCTGGCCCCTGTCGCCATAGCGACCGCCTCGCGCCATGCTAAGACCGCCTTGAAGGCACTTATTTTACCGAGACCCGTAGCATGGCGTCTTGTTGAAACCGGACGCGGGTAATCGACATCACCCGTAGTTGAACGCAATCAATTAGGAAAGGAAACGTTAAAAAACCTTACTCCGTCGCTGTGCTTCCCTCCTCTTTACAACCCATACTAAATATCTCCAGCGTTTCCTTATCAAGTTGGTAATATTCCCCTTTTAATTCCGCACATAATTTACTCATAAACGTAACCAGATATTCGATATTATAGCGGGCCATTTCTTTTCCTAGTTCCGTTTGCATACTGTCAGCCAAGGTCAATAATTTGGTTTGAAAATGATCAAAGGTATAATTGACATCATCCAACGGCCTGTGCAAAGCAAGCGGGTCGTCAGCGTGAAATAAGCCGCGTCCCAATTGCCCGGCCACATGAAATACCCGCGCTAATCCGATGGCCCCTAAGGACTCCAGGCGGTCAGCATCCTGCACAATTTTTGCCTCTGGCGTTTCCGGCGTAATGCAGGCGCTGAAGCTGTGTGCCTCTATCGCATGCACCACACCACCGTACAGCGTCGACGGGAAATCAGGAAAATAGTCAGCGAGGATTTCTTGTGTTTGTAGCGCCGCCTGCCGTGATGCTAGATGACGTTCGGGGTGATTTTTCGGGAGATTGACCACGTCATGGAAATAGCAGGCAGCTAATACGATCCTTTCATCCGCGTCGATAAACTGCATTATTTTACTGGCGGTTTTCCACACCCGACTGAAATGGGCAATATCATGTGCTTTGTCATCCTGCGAAAAATGTTGCTCTAGATATTCCTGAAAACGGCGTTCCCAATCCTCTAAAGTCATACCTCACTCCTACTTGCTATTAATTATAATCACATTATTAAGCTATTACCCACTGTGTAATAACTCCGAAATCGCCGTCGATGTTAGGAGTTAGGAGCTTAACATAATCATTCGCTAACCTGGCGCGCAAACAATATTGCAGGTTATGTCTTATTCCAGACGAAATAACGTGATTAAAGGGGGCGCACTGCGCAAAACTAACGTTGCGCCAAGGGATTTCCTTGCCGCGGCGTGCGATATAGCGTTTAAGGCCAGCATGCGCCAGTGCGAGGTATCGCAGCCGCGAGCCTCGTTGTTGTCAACCCCTATGTACGTTGTTACCGCCTAAGTTACCCACGCCCTTTTCCCTTTTTCCCGTTGCGCCTTATTCCCTTACTGCATTTTCCCTTTTTTCCCACTACTCCCCTTCATCATCCTACCTTCTACAGTGCGCCAGCGGGCCCCGCAACTGCTATTTCAGCATATCATTATGCCAACCTGACATCTGTCCGACGGCATATAAGGCGGATACCGGGCACAGTAATCTGCATATCAAGGTAATAGCGATTGCCAGCGCAACGGATGACTATTTAACTTTCGCACTTATTATTTTAGTATTAATACTTCTTTCATTCTGCTGTAGAAAAGACGCTTGTCACGCCGAACTGCTACCACTCAACAAGAGTAAAAATGGATAATTATCATGTCACTAAAGCTGAAGATAAATGGGCCTTAAACAAGGAGGTAATAGCTGTACCTGAAAAATGGCGGCGACCATGGCGGCGACCAATGATGAAATCATTACCCTCACAAATGCATGACTGGTAAAATGGTCTCGATGAAAATTCATCATAAATTATGATGGCACGATTCAGGAAGAACACACCTATCCGCGCACCAGTGATCCTCGTAAATCCAAGGGATAAAACCGGTGCTGCCACCACTACTCCGAAGTCCTTTTACTTCTATGGTAAGGAGTTCGAGGCGATTTACCTTTCCCCGGCTTACAGGCCTAGGCAATGAAACGTCCGGCGAGCATGATGCTCTCGGATGAAAGCGTATGCCCGAGACCCGGAAAAATTTTAGCTATCTCCTTCATGTCCACCGCGGTCAGCAACCATAAGGTCAGCGGACTTTCGCTAGAGGGAATGACACATCTTGCCCTCGGTGCAGCAATAGAACCGGCGTCTTCGCCTATGCCGGCGTAAAGGGAAGAGGTGTCGCCAATCTGCCGGAGAAAGAGACTACTCTGCCACCGGCCGGAGGAGGCAACCGCATCCAGAGCCATAGTAGCACTCTGAGAAAACCCTATCATCACCAAATTTTCCGGCTGCCCCTACAGTTCCCAGGCTGCCATTAAGCGCACCAGCGTGGTATCAAAAGAAGCACGCGGTGCCTGAATGCGCCACGGCCAGTTTTGTTCCGTTATCCCTGCTACAGTGAACCACTGATAGCCTTGACAAAAATCGGAATGCGACGGCGCATTAGGAGCAGCAAACTTACAGTCGGGTAGTTGGTATTTCTAAGCACCCGGCACAGGGGGAGCAGGAGCAGAACCATCTCCGCCACTACCCTACCCCACTCCGTGCAAAAGAATAATTAGGCTAGTATTCATCGCATATTTCTTACTTTTACAAATCCAGTATCACTAATGCCGGAACCACTGGGTTAATCCCGTTCATTTTTTCCACCGCTGCGGGCAGGAAGGAAAATCTTCAGAGTTATTAGCCGTGCTAGTAGGCGCGCAACCCTATGGCTGCATATTTATATTTCATATGATACCCGTGATGCCAATCAGATGATAATTCTCCCAGTCAGAAGTTATTAATTTCTATTATGGAAACAATTTATTACCAGCCCTGATCCCAGAATAGCTGACCACGGAAGTGGTTTGCGAGATAATCCACCAGCGCTCGCATCTTAGTGGCTAGATGATGTGTTAACGGATAAATGGTGTACAGACCGAGCGATGTCATTTCCGGCTGCGGGAGGAGCGGAGTGATAGCCACCCCCGCTGCAAAATTAAACGAAGGAATACGGGAATGCCAAGGCCGGAACATCGCCGCGTACAAGCACACGCTGGGGCTGGCGAAATGCAGACGGCTGTTAATGGTTATTGACACTGCGCCATAATCGCCATTGGAACCAAATTGCCAGTTCAAATTGCGAAAATTAGTATCAATGATACAATCATGAAAGCGAA
>NZ_LECR01000039.1:20168-46123 GCF_001602625.1 Sodalis-like endosymbiont of Proechinophthirus fluctus | reverse complement strand
TCGCCACAGCGTAACAAATAGTCCGGAGAGGCCGCCAGCACGATGCGCACATCACAAAGCTTACGGGCAACCAGACTGGTATCGTCTAGCCGACCGACATGCAGGGCGATGTCTTAATCATTATCGACCATATTCACCATCTGATCCGAAAAATCGACGTCGAGAATAATAGCGGGATATCATATCAGTGGGAGAAATCCACAAATACCGGCCCCAGCTCCAGCTGCCAGGCGCTGGAAGAAATGGATGAAGTCAGTCGTAGACAGCCCTGACGCTGCATCAGCAGCGCGGCGCACCGAGTCGTCTAGCGCGTCGTCCAGCTCATTGAGCAGGATTTTGATACAGTGATAATATAATTGTCTAACCTCAGTGGGGGACAAAAATACACAGGTAGTGCGTTTGATAAGTTGCACGCCCAAATAAGCTTCAGGGCATGAAATCATTTTCGACGCCTGGCCACTGCTGATGCCAGGCTGGTGCCAAGACGAGCGGTGGCGGAAAAACTCCTAATCTCCAGCACCGCCACCAGCATGCGATCGCAATCGATACATTCCATTATCACTCTTTTTTGACTCATTTACCCTCATAGATTATTGTAGCATACGTTGATTCGCGTATACTCTGAGCAAAGCGTTATCGTTTCTGTTACAACTATTCTATTATTCTTTCTATTATGTAAATCGAGCACTTGTAATGCACCTGCGGCAACATTATGCTGGGTAAACACTAATTGGCTGCCTGATAAGGCGATTACACCGACACTTTATGAAAATGAAAATTCGTGCGTTCTGTAGCATGGTATTGGCAATGGCTGTTTACAGTCAGTCCGTTTTCGCCGTTATCTATCCATTACCGGAAGGCAAAAGCCGCCTGGTAGGGGAAAACCTGCAAATCACCGTTCCCGAAGGGAATAAACTCCCACTTGAATATTTTGCCGCTCAGTTCCAAATGGGGCTCAGCAATATGCTCGAAGCCAATCCGGGTGTGGATGTCTATCTTCCAGCTCCTGGCACCAAAATGATCATTCCACAGCAGTTGATTTTGCCGGACACTCCGCATGAAGGCATCGTGATCAATAGTGCCGAAATGCGTCTGTATTACTACCCCAAAGACACTAAGACTGTCATCGTACTGCCAATCGGTATTGGTGAGCTGGGTAAAGACACCCCTTCTAACTGGGTGACCTCGGTGCAACACAAGAAAGACGGCCCCACCTGGACGCCAACCAAAGCCATGCGCGCGGAATACGCCGCGCGTGGTGAAACACTGCCAGAAGTTTTCCCAGCGGGCCCAGATAACCCGATGGGTCTCTATGCTCTGTATGTAGGCAACCTGTATGCGGTTCATGGCACCAATGCCAACTTCGGCATCGGTTTGCGCGTCAGCCACGGCTGCGTACGTTTGCGCACCGACGATATTAAATATCTGTTTGATCATGTGCCGGTTGGCACCCGCGTTCAGTTTATCAATGAACCGGTAAAAGCCACGATTGAACCGGATGGTTCGCGTTATCTGGAAGTGCATAACCCACTTTCGTCCACCGAGGAACAATTTAACTCGAACGAGCCAGTGCCGATTAACCTGCCGGTCAACGTCAGTCATGTTCTGGTGGATCCTGGCATTTATCAAGTTACGGTCGATCAGATGCTGCAGCGTCGTTCCGGCATGCCGGAGAACATCACTGCCCAAGGCGACAACGGCCAAAATGCGACGGTACAGGTGCATCCGGTTGATGAACGTACCATCACTGATGGTCCCGACATCGATCAAAAACAACATGGTGCCGCGGTACTGGTGGATAATATCACGCCTGCCCAAAGTGACACCGGTGCCGCACTATAATCAACCAGGCTACGGCTGCTGTCGTCGGTTAACACTGACGGTCAAGAGGTTCAATAACCGCAAAACATTGTCTACCACCACGGCCGGGCGACGAGATCTCCCTGGTGGCAACGCTGCCTCAGGTGCTTCGTGTCAGGGCAGGAGAAACGCGCATCTGAACATCTATCCCTTAAGCTCTATCCCCTGCTCCACAAACTAAAGCATCACTCGAAAAACATGTGTTCCCGAGCTCCAGCGTCCCTGCTCCGACACAAAATGTTTGTCTTAACAGTCTCGAGACGCGATATGCTTGCGAGATTCTTTTGATTTGGAGTGATCCATGTTTTTATTAAGTTTCGCTATAAACAGCCTATACCCCAATTGATGACCTTACAGGAATATCATACAAACTGGCTGAAGAATTATTTTTCCGAAGGTATTTCCATCGCCGCTAGCCGTAAGATCCCCCGCACCGTCGGCATCATTCCCGCTCGTAACATGAAGCGGGATGAATTAGAACGTATTTTGGCCAAAGATTCCTTCCGTTGCAGATTACAACATAACTGAGTTTATTCCCACCATGACAGACGAGAGATTAGCCGCGCTGATGACGCTGTAAAGCCAGTGCCAACACTTGCAATTTAACGCCCTCAATCCAGGGCGCACAGTGGCGTTTTGAGTCAACCAGTAAAAACATCCCGCGCGCGCCGAGGAGAGTCCTTTCGATTATGCCGCTGCGGTATAAATAAACGCAGCGAATTGTGCTTGCATATCCTCCAGCAGTGCAAAACACCTGCGATACTCGGAGCGTTTTTACTTGGGAGATCGTCGATGGATTAACGCACACTTTGAAAAACATGGCTTTTATCACCGACCGCGATAATCTGCGGCACCGCTATCTCACCACTGATAAGCTGTCTGTAGCATCGCTAACCAATAATCGCTTGGAAAATAAACTATGACAAGCTTTGGTTGCCTCTTTGATAACGTTATGGGACGTGCTTCGGCTGGCCGCCCCCTGTAGTCCGTCGATAAACACGGTCTGCTTTTCTGGAACGTCATTATCGAAAGGGTAAGTGACGCCAGGGGATTTTTATCTTCGTGGATGCAACCCCATACTCAAAACAGCTCATACTCAGTTTAATTTCGAAACATTCACTGCTCTTGCACTCTAAAACACGCATAGCTGGGGGATGCCATTAACACAGGCCGGCGGCGCCTGCTGCAGCGGCAGGTATCGCAGAGTTTGTATTAAAGTACAGTACTCAAAAATAGCTTGAACGCGCGGGCTGCTACCGGTAAAGAGGCAATGCGGCAAAAAGTACAGGGGCGATAAATTTCCAGGAGTAACATATTTTGCGCCAACGCCACATGACGCAATAGCGAGTCGGTCGCAAAACACGCTGCAGAAAACTCAGTTTCACCGCCGAATTAATAATTATTATCAATAATAATTTTATACAAAACAGAATTTTATCCCAAATTTTACCAGGTTTATACTCACTTAAAAAATTGCTAAAAATAGGCTACGTCCGATTTGTGAATAACTATTATGAACGATATAATATTATATTATGGCGTATCAAAAATAAAATAATTTTATTTTTTAAAAAATTAAAAATTATTAAATAAAGATAAACATAAAAATAATAAATATTATGGTTTTATTGATTCTCCAAGGTTAAGTGCCCACTACTCGTTCTGCCGCGAAAGAGGCTTCTAGTATGGTTTATCAGCAGCGTGGATTATTGATAATGACCGTTCACAGCCCGCTGCTGTGATAAACACCATTAAAAGTGCGCACCTCAGGGTACAGATCATTGTTGGCATTAGACCACTCGCAGCAAAACCCGCAAAGCTAAATTGGTAAGCGGTAGCGACGACGCAGAATCATTTCCACGGTAACTCCTCTTCGGTAAGTGAGGGCCCAACCGGCCGGCTACTTGGTGTCGCTTTCTCGGCGGTTGGCGTTCTTAGTGACGTCAAAGCACTCGCATCAAGCCTATCAATTAACTTGGTAATTATTAATTAATTAGATGTCTATACGAGTATTGCTTTTATTTATGTACCTATGTTGATAGACTCCCGTTTATTGGGATAAATTACTATTTATTTTCCCATTGAATCATGTAATTTTCTGATTCACCGGCCAGATTTTTTTCATGAACTGACAATTCATCATAATAGGGGAATAACAACCATGGGTAGATAGTCTCAAATAATCTGATCTCTGGCAGTTTAACCTTACATACCTTGAACCACATTCCCTTTTATCACTATAAAATGGAATGTAGCAATTGCTTATGGAATAAAAAAGAAGAGTCCAAGTTCGTCTATTCAAATCAAGCGAGTATCTAATTTTGAATATCCCTATCTACTTTAATTTCTAAGGGATCCATGACAATAAAATCCCCTGCGCCTGGTCGGAACTCATGCCATATTTTCAGAAGTAATATTGGGCGGAGGAAGAGAGAAATCTTAGATTAGACATTGTTACGATATCTTATTATCGTCACCAATCCATTATGGAAAGTTATTATTTTAATAAATTTTCTATCAATAAAATATTGAGTAAAATACTAGGAGACTATTATTACATAAAATTTAAATTACTCTCCGTATCAGAATTTTTCTGATAGTATCAAACCATTTGTTATCACATGACGCCACCTTTACCAAGAGAAAATTAGATATTATTTTATGCCAAACAGGGATTGAGAGAAAAAGAGATTGCGGAAGATTATTCCTGTCGATAAAAGCGCTAGAATCCAGTCTGTCCGGCATCTACAGAAAAATCAGCATGCAGTCACTGTCGCAACTCAATTAATATTGACTCGTCACCTCGCTAAATAATTACATGCAGAAAAAATTTTCAAATAGGAGTTTAATTTTTCTGGTAAATAAAGTATCATTACGTTAGCTTCGGGATGAAGCCTCAGACTACATTACGTGCATATATTATCCTCATAATGAATTTGTTTTCCCACTACTACTCGATGTCGCCTTCCCATCCCAATATATTTACTTATGACGCTTGCCGCAGACCAAAGGTTATCCACTGCAATTCTTGAAATTAAGCACGCCTTTTAGGCAACTTTCTGGCAGTACATCCTTATCACAGCATTAATTGCGACATAACGTTTCCCCGATCGATTCTGCCGACATGAGCAACGTATTGCTCACTGAAGTGAGCCGATGTAAGACGCGTTTTTCCCGTTCGAAGTAGCGTGTAAGATCGCATATTTTGATCATGTATAAATTGATTATAATAATTTTTATATTAAAATGATATGAATCGCACAAATTAATTTCTTCCCAATACTTCACGATTGTCAACGTTGTTGTCGGTGCTAGCATAATATATCTGTGATAAATCTAGAGTTAAAATTTCGCCAATAGAGTTTGCTCAATTCCATTGAATATTAAGATAAAATTAGATTTGAAACTAATTCATTAAGACATAGATCGGAGTAGTGGCGAAACCAATAACTCTGACGGCTGCCGACTTAAGGCAGCATCAACTTTAGTATAATACCCGTTCAATGCCATCGTGACGGCGAAAATGCATGAATTTATTGATACATACATACGTTAGTTCACTGGTTATTCTTGAGTGATATCAGGTTTTTTCCTGTGAATAGCAGATATAATCTCATCTAATTTTACCTATTTCAAATTAATAAAAAGGAGGACAAACCCCGCTGGTAAAAGTCTAATTTTAGATGAAGAAGATGGCGTAATATTATCGACTAATCTCACAATATTATTATAGGGGAAGTATGATGGAAAATATTATACTATCCCTTAGTGTAAGATTGCTTGTTGTTCCCTGTGATAGATATCGTCAAAGTTCTTTACATCAAATTTATCCTGCCACTGTCGGAAATATGTTTCACAAATTGAAGAATAAAAATAAAAAATCTTTTTTCCTAAATCTACCTCCCGACTTATCCATAATATTATGGTATTAAAATATTAGGAATGACAAAACTGGTTAAATTATATCAACAAAATATAATCCTAGAACTCCCATAATTTATGGATAAAATTAGATATCCTGCTTCTGATTATCGTAATAATAGAGTTTATGGAACATACGGTGGCGTACTACCAAAGATGATATTTGTCATCCTCTACGCCGTTGGCACTTTCCGCAAACGACAAAACCTATTGTGCAGGAATCGCATATTTCTCCGTGGAAAAACATCTGCCTCTAAGGCATAATAACGCCAGTAGCCCCCAACAGCTCATATTCGCTGTAAATTGATGCCATAGCCGCGATAACCAGGGAAAAGCTATTAGCCTAGCAACGCTTTCTTGCTGATCTTGAGCAATAATAATAGACATGATAGGACGCTTGCCTTGCTCTTGGGCACCCGAAAAGCAATACCGATTGCAAAGCTGGCAGTAAAAATAGGCTGACGGGTATAGAGTCGGCACATTTTCTCTAGTCACCCTGTAAGAAGCGTAAAAATGATTTCCGCTGACTATATTTCTACCGATAAAATCCCTATCGAACTTTATCATTTATCGGTTCTTGCCACGAAGATCAATAATGTCACCCAGGTAAACGACACCCTCACTGTAGCTAATGGCGCCACAGTATGAAATGGCATTACCCTACGAGATCGGTAAAACCTACCTGATCATATTTAAAAAGATCACAGGATCGGGATCCTTTATTGATGGTTCAAGTAATTTCCACTATTTTCCTATAAAAACAAGCATAATATATGTAAAGATACAAAAGTGTTTGCAGCCAGCCGGCGAGGAAGACCATCCTACCGTCAATTTGCATCTGCGTAGCACAACCCGGTTCAGTTTTTTTACTGGGTATAAATAGAAAAAATATAAGTATTATAAGTATAATTGACAAAAGCATACGCGCCAGATCGGTCAAACTTCAAATATTTAAAAGCAACCTATGCCTAATGTAACTGCAATAGGTAGGTAACTTAGTGCATGCCTGGTACTACCTCAATGGCATTTAGGCCTATGCTCGTGCTAAATAACATCACTTGGGAAATCATGCATGACTATGTCATGACGGCGAACTGCGAAGAATTTTGCAGCACCGACGACGAGCCCGAAAAAGCAAAATTCTCTACGTGTAAGCCATAATAGTTCCAGCAAAAGGGAGAGATAAAGGTTATGTTGCAATATACACCTCAGAAAAAACAGCTACAGCTACGTTTAAGACGGTGAAACCGACGACGCAATCGGCAGACCATTAATGGAAAGCGCATAGAGCGCCACCGCATGAGTATCACGCGGGAGCATTCTTCAGTTCATTTTATTGACTGTGTCCTCGACACAGTCTGACGGCAGCTGCGCTGCCTGGATTACAGCGAAACCGCGTATGAACTGAGAGTTCAATTTGCCACCTGCCACAACGCGACTAACACCTCGGGTTGGAACGACGTCAATGCCCAGGACGGGTCTGCTGGTCAAGCGTACCAATCTTATGGTAAGCAACTGGTACTAGCCAGCCGAGGTACTTAATCAATACGATGAGGAAGTGCTTAGTATCCTTTACCTTTTCACTACAGATGCTGTTAGGACTTGCCAATCCTGATCTGTTTTCAACAGTGAAAGATTGTGCCGAAGTTAGCCATTGATATTAGCGACGTGGCAGCATCTTCCACGACGTTCTGTCATCAACTGTACGACTTATAGCGATGATTCTCCGGCGCCGGAATGGGATATACAACGGCGGAAACAAAGGCTAGCTGAACGGGTTAAGGAGATATCAGGCCTGATGCTTTCGCACTGCGATATACACCGGCTTATGGCCGGTAGCAAAACAAACTTAAGTAGGCAGGATTACTACAGCGCAGCGGTTCCAATAGGTCATCTGTTTGTGGATAAAAACGCTTAAGCGCTTTCAGAAATTGGCACGTTAGATCTAAGGACGTCAACCTCTGGAATAAAAGACTGTGGGCACATCGTGGCTTTTTACCTATAAGCATTGCAAATGCTAAAGTTAATTTATAAGTAAAGGTCTGGTCAAAGGTTGACTTGACTACTATTATTATCCTGAGATTTTTAATCCATACCTGTACAAGAGGGTAATTTTATGCAAAAGTTGCACATTCACGATGCTAAAGCAACTTTCTCTCGCTTCATACAAGACGTTACGCAAATGGGAGAGCCTATGGGTCGTTGCCAACAATCTTAAGTCGCTAGTCAAAGTCATCGCCTATATCAGGGAGAAGCCTAAGCGTAGATGAAGTTTTTGAAAGAAAAGGCTAACACCCTACTGATTTTGACGATATAAACCCTGAAGAAATTGATAAATTATTCAACGGGATGCTTGATAAATACGCTATTTGTTAGCAATATCTATTCATTGACTTATATCCTAGAAACCAGAGAAATTGACAATTCATTTTTTAAGTTATTTAAAATAAAAAATTTAATTTTTAGCTAGGCAAAGATATGGAAGAGTGTTATTGATAGTGTATTGAACAAACCTAATTTTGATATCGACGATGTATTATTAAGGAGAGATCTATTTGAAGCGAGATTTGTTAAAATTCCCATAAAAGGTAAATCTATTATAAATGTGAAACGTCTTCCTGAAGGAATGCATAAAACCCTATTCGACTGGCTAATTGATGCCAAAGATGCTTATGAGTAACTCCCTATCAATCGCTTATGATAAAAATGTTCAAATTAACATGAAACTAAATATATATAAATATCTGGCCTAGAAAGATAGATTGCAAGTTTAAAATTAAAACATTTACCAATTGTTAATAACTTATTAAGATTTTTAATGTTTGAAATGTGAAAATGAAGTATTTATGGCTGATAGTCGCACGTAGAAAATAATAAATGATAGAGATTATTTTTAATCGTGTTAGTTTTGATTTTTATCAAAATAAAGTCGTTTCTGGGTATATATACTTTTTAATGATCATAATCCATATAAGGGTTGTAAAATAGTCTAAGATTCAGAAAAAATTTGGATTTGATGTTATGCTGATTAGCCATGCACAGCACAGAATGAATCAATATAGACAAGATGTATGCTATACAAAATTTTTATATTCTTACCGTAAATATAACGTCACAGATAAATTCATGTATGAAAATAATGTCTTATACAGATGCCCGTCAGATTCAGCTATACTAAATTCTAGGCGGAAAGGTATTCTGGCATCCCAAAATTATTTGGTTAACATCGTGTCCCAGCAGATACCAATTCTACAGTTGAAACTCCCTGCCTAACTTCCCTCTTCCCTGGCTTGCCCCTATGTGGGTATACTTTGCTGGACTCGGGATAGGTATGGCTTGGGATAAGTGTAATTCACTCAATCTATTCACCATCACCAACCTTTATAAAAAAGCACTGTCAAGCACTATAAATCGAGTGTAAAAATGCTAGCATCCTGCCGCGACAGCAGGTATGTGGGGCTAACAAACTCAACAATACTTGCATCTCATACTGACAGGTGAGCTACGATGATAGTTTGCATTTGCTCAGATAACGTATAGCTGTCCTACCTGAGTAGGATAAATTTTAATTGTGCAATTAAATATAAATCCTATCCTGTCGACAACTATTCTCGTATATCCTGCTGCTATTTGCCGATTTCGAGAAGAAAAAACTGCACAGAGCCGGTGTACAAATTTTAGTATGACTTATTACTTTCATTAACCTTGTCGAAATGGTATACCCGGGACGAGACTTGAACTCGCACAACCAAAGGCTGAGGGATTTTAAATCCCTTGTGTCTACCGATTCCACCACCCGGGTATCGGGAAATCGAAACTGGAGGCGCGTCCCGGAGTTGAACCGAGGTGAACGGATTTGCAATCCGCCGCATGGCCGCCTCTGCCAACGCGCCTAATCTCGTCGCTTGTCTTCGTCCTGCAACGGGCTTTATCAGCGAACTACTGAATCACCACACCATGTGCAACCAGCTAATCATAAAAAATTCGTTTATTACGATTTTTCGGAACGGCCCGCAATTATGGCTTGCCTGAGCAGCGATGGCAAGCTTTTTTTGGCACGAGAAATTTAGATAGTTACATCACAGCTAACCGGACACCACAATAAAAAATTGCGGGCTTTTTTCCTTCCTGCGGACAACCCATTAAAGGATAGGGAGATTGCTACAACAATGCTCTTCGGCCGCTGGCCTAGCCGCAAGACATTTCCTCCCCTTCATATGAATGAAAGCTGCTGATAAGGGACAGTTGCTTGCCAACACCGCATATATTTAGCTGGATGAACCTCTCTTCATCAGAGAAACTAGTCGCAGCCGCCTCCTCGCTAAGACAGTCACGCCAATGCCAGGTGCTAGATATTATCTCCTAAACAGCCAACGCTTGCGGCATAGTAATATTCTATTCAAATTTAATGTGATAGATATCACCGCCGGTCATCTCCCCCCTCTCTCTCACCATTAGCATCTCAGAAATGGCGCTCTCCGCCCGATGAACGCCTTACCATGTGCAGGATCACCGTGAGACACCAGGAGGTTATTGTGATGCAGAAGCATAGGGTCTGATAGGCAGAGTGTAAACGGGAAGCTGCAACCCAGGTTGCATCCTGGAGAAAAAGTAGCGCGAGCAACAACAAAAAGGACCCGCGTGATTCCTTTTAGCATCATCTGATGAATGAACTACAACCGACTAGCTGGAATTTGGAGCGGGAAACGAGGATCGAACTCGCGACCCCAACCTTGGCAAGGTTGTGCTCTACCACTGAGCTATTCCCGCGTGACCATCAATAAACTGGTTAATAAACCTATTAACGAATAACCACGGCTGCTTTCGACTAATTTTACTGACCTCACTATATAAGTCAATACAAAAATAGTCATCGCCGACACGTTTGCTGTTTTTTACAATGCTTCTCTCACTGCTTGAACAAATCGTGTCGGGCGGCATAGAGATATTGGAACATTGACCAGAAAGTCAGCACTGCAGCTACATACAGCGAGGCGATACCTATCGCCGATACGACGTCGTCCGGGCGACACAGCAGCGTCACCAATGCCAGCATTTGCGCGGTAGTTTTTACTTTACCGATCCAGGAAACCGCGACGCTGCTACGTTTGCCTATCTCCGCCATCCACTCACGTAATGCAGAAATAATGATTTCACGGGCAATCATAGTCGCCGCTGGCAGTGTTATCCACCAAGAATGAAAATGTTCAGCCACCAGCACCAGTGCTGTGGCGACCATCACTTTATCCGCGACGGGATCGAGAAATGCACCAAATCGGGTCGTTTGTTTCCAACGACGGGCTAGGAAACCGTCAAACCAATCCGTCACCGCCGCCAGGACAAAAATGAGCGTGCAACTCAACGGCGCCCATTGGAAAGGCAGATAAAAGGCCAGAACAAAGAACGGTATCATGACGACACGGAACATGGTAAGCCAAGTCGGTATATTCAGTTGCATAGTGCTTTGTTAACTATCTGGCCGGAGTGGAAATAACAATTATGTTGCTACATTGCCGCTAGTGTTTCAACGCATTAAATATTTTTTCTGCCAAGGAGCCTGAAATACCCGGCACTTGGGCAATTTCCTCCACGCTGGCATTGCGTAACGACTGCAGGCCACCCATGTATTTCAGCAGCGACTGTCGACGCCGCGACCCGACACCCTTAATCAATTCTAGCGCGCTGGTATTTTTTACCTTAGCACGTTTATTGCGATGGCCAGTAATGGCATGATTGTGCGAATCATCGCGGATATACTGAATCACATGCAGGGCCGGCGAATCCGGCGGCAGCACTATTCCTTCGCCATGTGGTTCCAAAAATAGCGTTTCAAGGCCGGCCTTGCGGTCTACGCCTTTTGCCACGCCGAGTAACAATACACGCGATTTGTCCCAGGGTACTTTCAACTCCTCAAACACTTCTTTAGCCACACCCAATTGACCTTTACCACCATCGATAATCACCACGTCAGGGATTTTCTTTTCTTCGAGCGCCTTACTATAACGGCGGCGCAGGACCTGATCCATGGCAGCATAATCATCTCCGGGGGTTATGCCTTCAATATTATAGCGGCGATATTCGGCGCGCACCGGACCATTTTCGTCAAAGACGACGCAGGAAGCGATGGTCTGTTCCCCCATCATATGGCTGATGTCAAAACATTCCATCCAGTTGACCTGCTCGATACCCAATAGCTCTGCCAGAGCAGCTAAACGTTGACGTACCGTCGACTGTTGCGACAGTTTAGTCACCAGCGCTGTCGCGGCATTAGTGCGAGCCAGCTTTAGATAGCGGGCGCGGTCGCCGCGAGGCTGCGTCTGGATCTGAATTTTCCTGCCCGCCTGCTCGCTCAGTGACGCCACCAGCAGCGTTTTTTCAGGCAGCGTGAAATCCAATAGAATTTCTCCTGGCAGCGAGCGCATATGACTGCCCTGCAGATAGAATTGGCCGACAAATGTCTTCACCACCTCCGCCAGTTCCGTACCGGCCGGTACTTCTGGAAAATAGCTGCGGCTACCCAAAACTTTCCCCTGGCGGATAAACAGAACATGGATGCAGGCCATACCAGCGTTAAACGACACGCCGATGATGTCCAGATCTTTTCGGTTGCCGAAAACAAACTGTTTTTCCGTTACGCAGCGCACTGCTTGGATCTGATCGCGCGCGCGCGACGCATCCTCAAAGTTCAGCGCGCGGCTGGCCAATTCCATCCGCTTTACAAGCTGATTAAGCACCTGATGATCTTTGCCTGATAGGAACAAGCGCACATATTCCACCTGCTGCTGATATTCCTCATCACTGACGAGCCCGTGTACACAAGGTCCCAGACAGCGACCTATTTGATACTGCAGGCACGGGCGTGAACGGTTGCGATACACGCTGTCCTCGCATTGGCGAATGGGAAACAGCTTCTGCAACAGGGCCAGCGCTTCCTTTACCGCATAACTATTGGGAAACGGCCCGAAATAATCCCCTTTCGCATGCTTGGCCCCACGATGGGATGTAATGCGGGGATGCGCATCGCTACTGAGGAAAATGAAGGGATAGGATTTATCATCGCGCAGCAATACGTTATAGCGTGGCTGATACAGCTTAATGTAGTTATGCTCAAGCAGCAGCGCTTCGGTTTCCGTATGGGTGATAGTCACATCAATATGATGAATACTTTTCACCAGCGCTTCGGTCTTGCAGCTAGCAATCTGGGCACGAAAATAGCTTGTCAGGCGCTTTTTCAGATCCTTAGCTTTGCCGACATAAATCACCGTACCGGATGCATCATACATGCTATAAACGCCAGGCTGGCTGGTCACGGTGCTTAGAAATTGTTTGGCATTAAAACTGTTAGTCACTACTTAATAAAATATCCTCACTGAACAACCCGTGGCGGATGGCTGGCTAGATGGGTTAATTCTACATCACTGCTGATGTTTAGTTTACTAAATATCCGGTAACGATAGCTATAGCTATTAACGGTTTTAGGGCTCAGTTTGAGCTGCTCATAAATATCGATGACCTTTTTCCCGCGGGTAATCATCAGCATAATTTGGAGTTCCCGTTCCGACAAACATTCAAAGGGTTTTTCCACCTGCGGTTCCAGCCGACTCAGGTCTATCTGCTGGGCAATATTAGACGAGATGTAGCGTTTACCAGAATTCACCGCGCGAATGGCACAGATAACCTCGTGTGGAGCAGTAGCTTTGCTCAGGTACCCTGTAGCCCTGGCCTGCATTACTCTAGCAGATAACGGATTTTCTGTGTAAATGGTCAGCATGATAATTTTGATATCCGGCGAGAATCACACGATTTTGCGCGTAGCCTCCAAACCCGCGCCAATGCCAGGCATATTCATATCCATTAACACGACGTTGACGCAATTATTGCAGCACCACTTTACCGCATCTTCGCCACAGTGTCCTCTCAAACGACTTTGAAGCCTTTAATATCTTCAAGAATGCGTCGTATCTCCTGCGCGCACTAATTCGTGGTCATCAACAAGAAGAACGCTTATCAAAGATAAATTCTCTAAAAAATAGAGAGTAAGGGTAAAGCGAATCTGACATTTAAGACTTAATATTGCATCTTTTAAGTAAATAAAGAAAAATGATTACTCGCTTATACTGGAAAAATTCAGCAGTGTTATCTGCACATGCTCATTTTAGACAGATAGGTTATTGCACTGCAAGGAGATTTCACCAATATTCGCGTAGCCGTCGGGAATTGCCTATTTCCCCCTCTTTTGTCACAACATCTGCACATCTATCGCGCAACATAAGCTGCTTAAAAAATGAATAAAACCCTGTGTAATTTACTTAAAAAGTAGTTCATAATAATTATATTATTAAATATAATTTAATATAATATATTATTAATCCGCCATGCCTTGATGAAGACTGAACATCTGGGTAAGAGTGGCGTTTTTTAACCTGCCGCAATTTGCCTGAGATAAATGATTGACATTAGCTAACTGTATAAAAAATCCTATTATAATCAGTGCACATAGTATCCGCCGACGCGTAGCGGTTCGCCAAGCACAGTGCCACTGTCTTAATGATTGCTGATAATAGGTACAATAATGGTCAACGTTTAATTTACCACCGATAGTGAAACTGCGCGGTACTTGCACAAGAGATCAACTACATGAAGGCGATGATGTTGCCGCTGTTTAAGCAAGCCGATGCCGGCAAGCAAGGTCATAATAAAAATGGAGAAATACATCAGTCAGCCTGATGATTCCGAACAGCAAGAGATATTTACCAGTACTATAAAAAAGATAACCCACGACTATTATCAATAAAGACGCCTCTAGCGCCTCGGGACCAAGATGGCTCAAACGGTCTTCGCGATCGTTTATCTGCTTACCTATCCCAGTGGGACTGTGGTGGGCTCCTACCACAGTTCCCCGACTTCTTTTATTGCCATGACGCTGCTGTTCAAAGTCCTGCTGCGCGCATTAGTGGTAGTGCTAATTGAGTCGCTATCCAAAACCCGTACTACTATATTGCCGAGCTGTTGCCTCTTTTTCCCATATTTGCGCTTCCAGCCCATTATATTGTCGGTTCCGAACGCAGCAGAGAAAGGCTGCGCATGACGATTCTTTTTATATTTTGGCCGTCACTCCCTATCTAGTCTACCTGATATCTTTTTATGAGTTTGTTGGCGCTATGTGCCTGCCGATGGCACTGTCTAGCGCCGTGGTATACGAGGGACAACTCGCCGCGTGGCTATTGATTATCTTTTGGCAGCGCTGGGGTATAGTATAGACTAACTTAAATGTGGGGCGGTGCGGCGCCAATAGGTGAATTTCGCGAACTTTTGTGGAAACGAACTATATTCAGCGTACTATTCTCTGGAGACAAAAATGAAAAACATCGGGATAATTATCTTTAATCGCGTTTGTTAGTTTATCATTAACCGGATACGCCGATTCATCGTCCACAGCGATGCGAACCCCAGAACCTATACCGCACGGAAATCCACAAAATGTTGAATACCATGCCTGTGCAGCAGTTTAATTTCCTGCGGCTGCGTGCGGCTCGCCGTCTACAACCTTGAAGGTAATGCTGGCCGCGATATCGCAAGCGTAACCACACGACCTATGATTCTTCCATCACTTCCAACGCCAATATATTCTGACGCTGTTTACGCTCCTGTGAAAGTGTGATCCCAATAGTCGTGATAAATAGGCTATTAAACGCGGCCGGCTTTAAAATAATAGGCAATCTAAACAATGCGCCAAAGCGGACATAGGGCGGGTGAAATAGCATACGCATCGTCGCTATGAGGCGTTTTTTCGGATATGGTCGGCCACGCCACCATAGGGCTCAAATAACCGGTATAATGATGAATAGGATAAGCCATACTACTATCCTATAAGCATAAGTTCCTCGGTCAAACCGGGAAATTATAAATGCTAATTAATGTACTGGCAGATGCGACTAATCACTAATAGCTGAGTATCCGCAATCATCGTCTGGCCAAAACTGACTGAGATTTTGATGGCGCTTATTAAAAATCAATAACCAGTTAGGCGATGCTGCTTGCCTCGGTGGCAGTGATATCAATACTGTACTCCATAAGTTGATGAACATGGCTGGCTATAAGTTTATTGAGTAATTCTCCGAGGAGAATAACTTTGCTATACAACGAAGCAGTATCGACAATTTCCATTATTAGCTAATGCGGGATGACGACATAGTAGAATATCTTCAGACTCAAGGGATAAAGCAAGTCGTTCTAGGTTACCCTATATGCCCATTCCAACATAATGGTCAACAAAAAATGATCATTTAAATCACTGCCGTGTAATGAGAAATTAAAAAACGTTTACCTCGTGGCTCAGATGATATGCCCACAGATAAAAATCTAAAAATGATGAGATTCGACACTTCAATTGAGGATATCCACCTGCGAACAGGTAAAATGCGATTGTAGAAGAGAGGTGTTGACACCAGAGCACCTGCATTCAACCTTTGAGGTAGACAATTCCCCCTCAAATATATTATTATGAATAATCCGAGCGTTTTCTTCTTTCATAGTGCCACCTTAAAAGTAGTAGGCGTACCAGCATACGCAATCACTCCCCAAAAAATCTATTGGACAGGTTTCCATTTTAAATAGTTCAATGTATCTTTATTTATAACTAGACCTACTAAGAATCATTCTGACTATATCAATAAATTTAAAAATTTTTAATATAGATTTATTATCTTGCAGTAGATATTTTTTCAGTTTGCGGAGATAATGTATTACTGTCAGTGAATGATCAATAAAAATAGAATGTTGATTTATTTCACGTCTTGCTGTCTAGCATGTGAAGTCTGCACTTCTCCGCTATGTTCGCTGGAACTCGCCGGCAAACTTAACCTTAGTACTCTAATGCTATCTCCGATAATCAAAGCATGACGTTACGCGGAAATATAGCGCTCAGATAGGGCTAATAAACGCTACATTCTCATTTTTGAGATGCGAAATAATATTAACTTATAGTGCATAACATATCAGAAATTTAATTATTTTTTATACAAAAAAGGACGTATTAATTCTAAATTTTGATCAATGCTGCAGTTGGCAGGCATGAAAGATATAAACTTGTCATTGTGCTGTCGATCCCATTTTGTCTTCTCATTAGCTATTCATCATGTTTCAGCACCGATATTATTTGCTTTGTCAGAGGTAGAAGTATTTTTAACATCCTAGGATACAAGAGAAAGTCAAGACATTAAATTAGGGTCCACTGAGTGCGGGTACTACAAATGATTGTGTTCGACAAACCACGCCTATGATGTTTATTTCGGCAGCGTACTAGGAGAGTAGATTTGCTAACCCTGTCTCATGCTGATACTGGCTATCCTTGGTGAACAGGTGACCATCCCGTTTCGCCGATAATTGGCCGTCTACAGCCACCTCCCTTAAACACGAGGTCGGCGGCTAATGAAGTGGCTTATGCTACCGATAGGTTCATGCGTAGCCTCAGTTAAGACTGAAATCCGATTATACTAGGGATTCGGTCAGAAAGGAAAAGAGAATATAGATACATTGACAACATGGCAACTCATTGTGTCAAACTACCTCTCAGGTTAGTGCCGTGCCAGTTACTGCATTTTTAACTTTTTTCAGCCGTGACCCGTCTCTCGGGATTCGTCTACTGTGCGTAGAACTGATAGGTTTAACCTGTCCGCTCAACTTTCCAATGGTGCTCATTTTATCCTGCTATAGAATGGCCATGAAAAGTCACGTAATAGAAAAAATGAATATTACTGCAGGGATGATTCGATCGGAGTCATATCCCACATATCTCTGAAATGAAAAAAGACAGCACTTTAGCGTTCTCAACAAGCTGCCCCTACCCTACGCTTCTCTCTGGAACTTACTAGATGGCGGTTTTATCTCTACAATGGGGGATAGCTATTTGTACCATTTAAGAGGATTATGATTCAATAATAAATGACAATAAAAATCATATCTATTTTCATGTAATGCATTACATCGGCAAAATCCACCTATTGCCCATCGCCGTGCCGTGTCTGCATTTAGCCTATGATTGAACATCCCCGTGCGTGACTTAGCCATCGTATCTGTGCAAAATTAAGCTTTGAAGGGGAATTCTAAAATAATCACTGCGCAGAGATAAATGTTTTATACCGTCATTGAAAGCCGATGTCAGGACAAACGAGGTCGGCGGCTAAAGACTTGGGCAAATGATCACAAAGACTATGGATCTTGCAGGAGGCGACCGCGCTAACGAACGCTTCGCCTGGCAGGTAAGCCAGCATTTCGATCCAGGAAACGACGCAGCCGTCAGACGGAAAATTTCCGGATATATCATACAAAAATGGGTTTACCAACATAAATTGAGCATCTTACTGATTTTGATGCTGGCGCTCTAGTTATTGATATATTTATTAATGTCCTCCTAGTTTCCTTAGATAATAGGATGATATACCTAATTTTCGAGGAATCATTGTTTACAACAACTCAGCGCCTCGTTTCTTACCATTAAGGCGACACTATTTACTTGACGCTATGCATACGCAATAATTTCATATTGCGAAAAACTCCTATGATATTGATATGATGTTCCCTTGGTTGCACTCGTAATGTTACGAATGCGGATAAATTATCATCCTTACCTCGATCTGCCTGATGGATTTTTATAAGTAGATTATTATTATTCCCAAAAATCCAGATTTATTATCGAGGGTAAAATACTCTTTACCCACATTATAATATGTGTGATTTTAATTCCCGTAAGGAGAATTAGGATGCGAAACATATTACTTTAATCCATGATTAATAATCATGGATTAAAGTAATCCGTCATCGGAAAACATTTTAAATATTGATTTTATAATTAGAATATTCATCATCGCCATCATGGAGAACTCTTCCATTTCTTGGGCGATAAAATATTCAGAATCAAGGATAGTCTATATGAATAACGCGGACTTTTAATTTCTTAATCTACCGGTAGATTTCTATTTTAAAAGCCGCAAAGATAAAAAATTACCTCATCTCTTCTCTAAATTTTCCGAAGAGATCAAAACATAGGATAGAAAGTTGGAAGCCAGTAGAGAGGGCACGGAGACAATTATTACCTCCTATTTCTGCTGAAATGGAGACAGAGACACCTGGCCCCTTTTACACGCCTAAATTCCCTCTTTATAATAAAGATGGAAACGTCATATGGATAATGTTTTATCAGAAAAATTCTGCATTCATTCATCTATGTGATTTCTTTAACGACCTTTCTCCCTCGGTGATCACGCTTGATACACCAGATAATACTTTTAATGAAAAAGAACTAGATATTATATTCTATATGCTGCATCGGATGGATGAAAAGAAAATAGCCAATAGTCTATATTTATCCCTAAGTGTCGTCAAAAAAATATTGAATACCGTCTTGGCAAACTCGGTATAAACTCTCTCAGCGCACTGAGAAACCTACTCTTATCATTCCAGTCATAATCGCTACATACCCAAAAGCTACTGCGCTCCGGCGTAAATTTTTCTAGTGAAAACTCGGCACCGAGGGGCAAAAGCTATGAATGACTTTTTCTTACCGAGATGTTCTCTGCAGAGATTGCCTATGAGTCCTGGGCATCCTTAGCCGTGCTTTAGGAGGAAGATCCACACCAATCGACGCTAAACGTTGTACGTTTATCCTTTATCTTTTTCTAACGATGCAATGTTACTGCACTGTATGTGTATAATGATTTTGGCAAAATCGTCCCCTGCATTCGAGAGCACTGCCTCATCCCGTTTTCGAGCAAGATCTCACGCCTTGCCGCCCTGATATTCGGAGTTTAGTGCGAGCGATTTAAGTCGCGCCGAGAAATAACGATTACGTCGTCGGAAAGTTAATGCATTATAACAGAAATTATAACATAATTATAAATCGCTACACATCTCTGATATTAAGAATTATTCGCTCTAGTGGGCAGGGAATTTTTCTTAAAAAGTGATATCAGCGAGAATGTTTTTATTTTTCCTTAACTAGGAGTGATTGAAGTGACCTGTATCAGCACATATATATTCGCCATTATCTATCAATTTACACTTCCCAGCAGAATAGACGTTATTAAAAATAACTATAATTTTGTCGCCTAGAGCTTTTCTTTTCCAGTCATCAATTACAAGAAATCGGACTATTCTTATTCTTTTTTAAAATATAATTTTTTAATTATAAGACACAAGTTACTGCAGCATCGATCGATGCATTTCCAGGAATATATAATATATACGGTGCGCCCTTAATAAAAAACACATTTTTTCTCTTATAGTAAGCTCTTTTATTATCTTTATTATACTAGTAGCAGCAAGATCACATCTTTTTAAATCATTAATTGAATACTTCTCACCTATGTCATGAAATAGAAAATCATTCCTGCTATAAAAGTACATATATCAGACACAACCTAACACCACGTTCTTAATATTTTCTTTGATACTGATTATCTCTAGGTCCGATCTTCGCATATTCCAAAAATTATTTATTATTTTATCATCCATATAGATGTTAGAAACAGGAATACATCATCTCCTAGCAGAAATAATAATTTCAGGATGGTTTTCCATATCTAAGATTACCCATAAAACGCTTCTAGCTAATTTTCTATATGCGAGTTAACTAAATAATTTTTCTCCGATGGAATTAGTGTATAAACACCGGTTGCATTGTAAAAAACTCCGTCAGTCCAAATTTATTATAGTTACTTTTTAGAAAAGTATACTCATTTCCGTTGGAATATTAATCTCATTGTTCATTGAGTTAAAACTAATAAGTAATAAATAGAGGATGGAATAATAATCATTGTTGATGATAAGCAATAAGAAATCGTCAATTATTTTTGGTAATAATCCTCTCCGTTATCGAATAGATGATGCATGCCAGCATCAGGAAAATAATTAGACAAAGTGTGTTAGATTTCACAGAGGAATGACCTTTAATAATTAAAGAAAATCTCATTAACTGCCAGTGTACTAAATATAATGGATAGCTGATTAGACCGATAATTACTAATGATTTCAGGGAAAGAATTTTATCGACTATGATACCCTCTCCATAGAGAATAAACAGGGCCGAAAAAATATAATGTTGATCGTCGCAAAGTCATGGAAATGTTTTGTAAACATATCAGAAAAAAGAAAAAATACAAGCATTAAACATGTTAATGATATATTATTACTTTCTTTAATATCAGGATAGTTTTATTCTATTGCTATAGGGAATAGAAAAAAGGCTTCCCACTATTAATTTTCATAAGCGCCAAAAATATGAATAATTGGAAGAAGCGAGATTATGATAAATATCATAAATATTCTTAATAAATTAAGAAATAATGTAAAAATATTTTTACATTAATTTCATTTACAAATAAAATAAAATAAAATAAAATAAAATAAAAACAAACAATAGATAAAATTTGTATAATTGTTCCTTTCCATGGAGGCTACATATGTGCAGAGTTGGTTTAAATATATAGGAGTTATAAAATATCTATTTTCACTCCAGAGAGTGAAGATTTCCTTGAGTAGGCTAGAGAAAATAAAATGTTTTAATGCAATGGCAAATTCTGTTATTGAAGATAAAAACTAGGATAAGAAAACTACGCTAAGAAAAATAAATATCAGTGCGGGATAAATCCTCTCCATTTTTATGGAAAGATGATATGGAGAATTCTCCTTTTATTATATCTTTAGGACGATCGATGTTATCAAAAAACCGGATGTGATAAAATATATCAATACCTATATATCCTCTTCTGAATAATATAGGAAAGTAATAATATATTAAAAATGATATTACCTCTATAACTCGCAAGCCGTCAATATAAAGCTTATGGTTTATTTCTCTGGCTTTTGTTATAGCGATGTCCCAGAAATCGACCGGTTGAAATAGTGATATTTTTTAACTTTTTTGTAAAAACCATAACACAGTAACTATTTTTATATCCATATATATATGGAAATATCTGCTGAAAATATAGGCATTACTTTCCCTACTACTAGTATGACGTAAATGAGGCTACTATCACATTATCGTAGCTAAAATTTATTTCTTAATCAGTAATATGTGCTTAGTAGATTCTTTTATAGTATTCTAAAATGTTCCGGCAGCAGCATTTCCATTTCTACTTTTTAGATTTACCTTATTGCCAATATAAGTGAAATGGCCGTTGACCCATGCCTGTCCTCTTACCCTATCGATAGCATTTGCCCTAAAGATAACCAAGGAGACCCACTGACATAGTCTAGTCTCTTGGCCTTACTTTTGTATACTAGATCAAGCTGTGACCCCTTCCTTTATACCTGCGCTAAAAAAGTCACTTTTGGGCCTTTCTCCCTCCCGATTTTCATCGGGCAATCTATATAACATGATACAATCGAAGATTCGGACAACTTACTTTGGTATTAGGTTAAAAGCAATGTCACTGGATAGAGCCTCTCACGGCTAACGTCATTCATCACCTGAAAAGCAAGGCTATCCATAGGTCAGTAAATCGTTATGGAAATCAGCTAACCAGAGTGGTGGTTACTGTGCTTTCTTTATGCGCGGCGTTCAGATCTTTGATCGGCAAAGCTAATTTTCATTGATACTTGAGCAGCAGGGAAGGAATACTCTATTTTTCCTAATCTAGGTTTTTCTAGAGGGGAGCAGAAGCCTATGAGAATGGTGAGGGGATATGCTCATTCAGTACTAAACACATTTCTGTGAACAGGCAAAGAAAATAGGGAGAGCAGTAAATAACCAAGACCAAAATAGGCCGCAAGAGAAAAGAATATAGATAGAAAACATAGATAGATGGACAGCAAGCTGTTCTTGTTGGTGGGTCGTGTAGGGCTCGAACCTACGACCAATTGATTAAGAGTCAACTGCTCTACCAACTGAGCTAACGACCCAACGTCGCAAATTATTCTCTTAATGAGAGCCGATGTCAAATACTTCATATCAGTTGCAGCAAAAAATAGTCACGAACGTTTCATTGATTGAATCCTGGTTGAATATTAATCATTTGTAACATATTATTAACATTTCGCCCTGAGCTATTTGGCGAAAATTTCACCAATAGTAATTAGGAATATCTAGCTCACTCGCGAAATGCAGACGAGTGTTGGTTTTGAAAGGACGGAGAAATATTATACTAAAATAGGAGTGATTATTGAACCACACTGTATGGCTATCTCTCAGACACCAGCATTGTAGTAGTCAATAACAACGCATATCCTTTTTGAAGCGCTGTTGAGTCAACCGCTTTTTTCGATAGGCTATAACGCTTGCTAAATATAGTATTCAATTTATAGGTTGAGATGCCTAGTTCTCGAGCATAGAGAGACACAGGATATTTTCAGAGATAATGTTGCTAGAAAAATCGAATAGCGTGTGACTGATATTTAATACGATAAACCTGCAGAGTAACTAGCTAAAATAGATCTTATCAATACCGAGACAATAAAGATAAAGAAACCAGGCCGAGAGAGTACTGTCCATGACAAGTAGGCCTTATAAATAATCAATCGTAATTTTATTAAGTAGAATTTTTATAATTTTATTTTTTTAAATTCTCTTGCTGGAACTTGGCCGCCTGAATGATAACATCCTGTTGCAGAAAAATTAGATGAGCTCGATAACAGGTGAAAATAATACATTCCTCTTTATGCTAGTCATCTATTCGCGTGCTGTCCTCTGACTCCACAAGATAATTGAGTGGTATACTATATTTTTCGCCATTGATTCTTAGTGTTCCTTTTTTAAACACAATAAAATGTAGCGTATTCATTGATAGTTGTAATTTCTCAGACAGGTTTTACGTTAGATTGTTTAGTGTCTAATATTTAACGTAACCTATATCAACTGATAGATAATATTTTAAAATAGGATGATGTGAGAATAAATAGAATCTGTGTTCGTACTACTAGAGTATAAAAATCAGTCAGATAAAGACTAAGATTTAATTTAAGGAAAGCATATTTCTTAAAATTTGCTACAGTAGACCGCGAAGACAGATTATTTTAGTTCTGAGACGTTACAAAAATATTGTATTTCCCATCGTCCTTGCTTATTAATTTTCAAAGTGTTTCTTATGGTTCCGGTGGCTTAAGTATAAGCGAATTTAACACTGTTATGAATCGAGAATTACAGTGGATAATGAGCCATAGCTTCAGCAAGAGGAGCAATAACGGTAAACTGTCATCAGATAGTATATTAAAGAAAGGCTTAATGACCTCTAGTGTCAATGTTGATGGCGGCTGACCCTACCGCACCCGCTATATTTCTCACTATCTTAGTTTTCACAGGTAATGTCAGCTCACTATGAGCATAAACCTTCGCGCGTTAGGCCGTTTCTCTTCGGGGCGGTAGAACACTGTCATCCCAGCTATATCAGTTGCATTATCCTTGCATAGGCTACACACCTAAAATAAATTATTCAGGAAAACTTCAATTAAATTTAATTAAAGTTATAAATGCTAATGCACTACAATAATTTTATAATACCATCACCTAATACTGGATAGAACTCTATTTCAATGAGGGCCGTTATTCATGCGCTAACAATTACCTTTACGGTAAAATAGGTAGTATCTTACCTCTACAGTACCGGCGGAGGGGAGAAAGAACATACCATCACCTCTACCTGAACAATGCTGGCGCATCATGGATTCATCCTGGTTCCCATCGGCTATGCAGCCAAAGAGTTATTCGATATTGGCCATGTGCGTGGCGGGACTCCACTCCTTATGGCGCATCTATACTAGCCGGGGGTGACGGTTCATACTAGCCGTCCAATGAGGAATTGGCTATAATCCCGCTATCAAGGACAATATGTCGCAGGTATTGGGCTGAAAATGAAGAATTAAAGGTCACCAGGCAACAAATACTTCCTTGGCAGGCGCCCCAAAATACATATTTCGTCTACAGTTAGTAATGATATCTCTTAAGTTGCTGCTACATGGACTTCATAACATTGCGAGGTTAATAATAGCTTCAGACGTGAAGGTATAGGCAGAACATCCACCAGACTTCAATAGAAATCGCGTTCGATATTTTTGAAGTGGCCAATAATGACGACGAAGCTCTATTGCAGAGAATTTAGGAGAAAATAGCTATGAGGCGATGCAAATTTCCTTTTTCAGCACCGACAAAATAAGTTATTCCTGGGTTAGGAAACAGCGGAACGCAAAAACATATGATGCTCATTTACATCACGCCGGGGTTGATTTTTAATCTCCCATTTTTCGCAGCTATGAAATAGCATGTAATAGGTTAATAACATAACCATTTATCTTCCACTGAGTAATATTGTCACCCTGTCGCGTCGGTCAGCACTATATCCGACAGCCCGCTACCTGTGGTAAATACGCTCAGTAATAGAGAGTTTTTGACAAAAAATGATATTTAAATAGATAATTATTTCATAATTATCAAATATGGAAATTAGCAAATAGAGGCCGTCTAAAACCGTTTTCCTTTCTCGTTTCTATCGGCATCTTCCTTTTTCTCTCGTGCTGTTAAAACCTGTTAAGCAAATTTTTACTATTTTTAAAACTATTATTATATTTTCCACAGAAAATTTTTTCTTTATAAGAATATATTAATAATAATTAATTATAATATTTATTTTTTAATATTTTTTTCTATCATAACTATTATGATATTACCAGTTTTGAAAGACTTAATAAGGAATATGAATAAATGTATCAACTTTAAATTTTTAAAAATATTATTAATAATAATAATTATTATTATATTTTAATTTATTACTTCAGTAGTCGCTGTTATATCCTCCAGTAATTGGTAATAGGTTTATTAACAAACCCCGCACACCATAGTGCAAGGTTTTGCAGATCGATAATGTACTGTTATTTAGCAAATATTTATTTTAAGTAAGTTCATTAACATATTGGTGGAGGAATAATCCCATGTTTATGGGTAAAGTCGGTTTTTTGATGTAACTCCGGCGCTGTAGTAACATTGATACTTTAGAAAGGTGATCGAGCATATGAAAGATAAGTTGACTACCGGGAAATTGGTTGAATTTTATGGTACTATCGATCACCGCTGAGTAGAGTTGACGATAGGTAAACTTTACGACAAAGTAACCGTCAGGCGTGTGGCAATTTGTACGATAATTGTGCACCAGAGCCGCTTTTACAACACCTAGGAATCTAGGAAT
>NZ_LECR01000039.1:0-20152 GCF_001602625.1 Sodalis-like endosymbiont of Proechinophthirus fluctus | reverse complement strand
ATGCGCGTAAATGATGTCGAGGAGAAACCGCCCTGGAATAACGGTGGCAAATCTGAGAGCTATCTCTTACCCGGCTTTTGCTAACTGCTATCAAAGCGCTTTCGTAAAAATTCTTGCTCTTTTCATTTATGCCACCGGTAACCGTTACCTTGGAAAACATCAGTCGTTCTGAAAAGTCCTCGATACCAAACTGGCACTGTTCTACCAACTGTTTGCTGTCCGCAAAAACTTATCGCCTTAGCGATCTTCTAGAATTTTTCCATTGCCTCTTGAGTATCCTCCACGGGAGTGGACACCTTTCCCCGTGCAGATCTCTTCGAAAATCTTCCCAAAAATTAACATAGTTTTTTAATTATTTTAAATATAAAAATAATTAAAAAAACACTATCTTGATAATCAAAATATTATACTAGGAACTAGTACATTCATTATGAAGGGTAGAGATGACTTCATGCAGTGGAAAAACCGACTAGCATTATAGCATCGCTAAATTTAGTACTCCGCGAACGGTATAATAATTAGTCCAAATAAAATAAATATTAAAAGTAATTAATAAGATAAGTATTATCTGTATATCATTATCAAATTGAATTAGCACATCTTCGGGTAAAATTTATCGGCTTTACTCTCGTGCGCATGCCACTTAGCCTATGAGACAATGCTCGACCGAAGTCTTCATCGACTTAGTGCAGGCGAGATGCCGCCGTAATATGCGTAATACTATTGTTGAGTAACTCAATATCCGCGTTGTGCCCAGCTTCGAGATTGCGCGGCAGGCTCTTTTCATGGCCATATTTATCGAGCCGACCAGTTCGTTCAGTTTATCAGGGAAGAGGGATGACATTAATACTGCGATCAAGATTTCAAGGAGTTGTACCAGCGCGAGCAATTCCTTTTCCGCAGCCTTTTTAAGCCAAACGGATCAGCGATTGTGAAGGTAACCTACTCATTCTGGCTCCCAGAAAGGTAAAAAGACGGGTTCCCATGATGGGCAAAAGCTCAATCATACAGCCCTTTTCTAGAATGCAAAAAAATTGATATTGTTATTTAATATCAAGAGAACATTAAGTATTGAACATCAGACTCTACTATTTAACCCAATAAAAATTGGTCGATAAAAGCACTTCCCGCTAGGAAAGCCTCTTTTTTCCGCAGATTATTCGTGTCAAGATGATGTTCAACTGGCCAGTGGTAGCGTCTATTTCTCCGATACCGGCTGCACAGTCATGGGCATCATCAAGGTTTTCACCCTCTGAGTCGGCGAGTAAAAACAACAAACGAGACGATGTGGTGAGGCGTCAGCGGCAACAGCATGCCGGGGCTAATGATGCGCGCTATCCAGGTGTTCGTCGTGCTGACCACCACTGCCATCAGTGTTTCAATAGATCCTATCTCCCTGAAGATTGTAGCACTTAATCGGCGCAAGGAAAAGGCTTCATCCACCATTTTTGGATGATAGAAAAATCACGTGGCAGGAAAAGTTCTCGTATCGTCACGTCGCTTAGCTCTATACTTCCGCCTGGATTGTTATGGTTCCCACAAAAAAAGGATCTTCTTCAGCAGAGATACACTGCTTACGCCGCTAAATACTGCCGTATCATAATATATGACCATGTCCAGCTGACCACTCACAATCTGCCAGATATTGCCGACCACCCTACCCTCTGCACAAGTTTACATTGCTGAAGGATGGCGTGGGCGTGAGAATAGAGGACTTTCCCCGCTTCGATGGGCGTGTCCACCGTGTTTAGTGCGCACTAGCAATTTCTGATCAGGCTCAATTTCCAGAGTGGCAACCTGCTGACTTAACATCGATTGCGCTATATGCAGAACTTCCGCTACCTGTGTCAGGTTATCGATATCGACGATTTTTACAAAGCACTTGAGTCGTCTTAAATTCATTTCTGCTTCCGCCGTACAGCTGTGCCAGAATTGATGAGATAACTAATGTAAATAGTAGACCAATCCGCGCATCGGGTCTGAAAATTACTTTGTAATGCAAATTAACTATTTAAATCATAATAACTTATAGATGATAAGGAATTTTTTCTTAGTTGCGCAAGTGATGCTGCCGATCCCTGATGAGACAAGGTATTGCACCATAACAAGGCATAAGTTGACCCTATGGGGATGGTTGCAAATGGATAAACTGTCTTCTTTACGACGCGCGAGCATAAGGATATAGGCCCCATGCAAGATAAACCGCTGACATCTTATCATTAAAACGTCTTATATTTTTTCGATAAAAAGAGACTTAAAATTATCCTATAGAAAAACATTACTTACCAGATGACTACAGAATATATCGCATAGAGCGATAATGACTATATTGATCAAATAAAAAAACGGGAAAAATTTTACAACAATGGAAATCACCATTATAAGAGATGGTTTAATTATTAAACCACCTATAAAACCTTTATATCTCACTATCAATCACAGAAAACCTATGAATAAGGTAATAATTACTTCTTTTTCCATATTATTTCCATTATTTATGTAACTTTATTCATTATAATCAGTATATTAAAATATCACATTTCATTTTATTTGACAAATACAAAATAGGAACAAGACATATTATTAGATAATAGATGTAAATAATAGCTATGAAAAAGAATTATTTCCTCTACAATGGGAACACACTTATACATACTTTAAACCGACCATAATGTTAAGCGGAAAGAATTTGCTGCACTTAACAAGCTGCTTGTTTTTTAGCAAAAACTGGCTGACGCTACTTACGTTTGCCAATCGCTAACAATGTTTGTAGTTTTCTCATTCCTGCACGGCAGGAATGAGACCTACCCAACTTATCTCCCCACTGTTGCCACGAAGTGAAACCTGCAATGATTAAACAGGTCACCAGAACCGGTTATTCCACGCGTCTGGTGTTAAAAAAAGAACATTACTTGAAAAGGTAATACCTTCTTGGGGTAGGACTTTAAGCACACAACAGGATCTATACTTGCGCCCGTGTATTGCTAAAAGACAATGCATAGGCTCAATAGGCGCACGTAGAGTTTACCTACCGGCTTGGAAAAATCAGTTTGCATGTAATCAAAAAAACCATGAATGAATTGAGACAATATAATATGGACCTCTCACCGACGTTGAACAAGCACACCATGGACACCCGACATTTATAGGTCAAATCTTTAATTAAAATTAACAATATTACCACCTTCGCTCAATGTAATACATCGCATACCTCAATAAGTCTGGAAGCCAAGCGCAACCAAAACCTGGCGCTTATGTCCAATTTTTCCATGAAAGAGACCCTCTCTTCACCGGCAGAAAATACCGATTAATCCTGGATCCTTGCTCTGTTTATCGGCCTTTAAATAATACGACAAAAGAGAGGATCGTAGCAAAAAATTTCATGAGAGAAGCCTTCACTAGATATCTTAGGCCTCTTAGCATCAAGGAAAGCTGGACGACTCAGGTATTGCCTTGCAGTCATGCTGCCCCATCATGGCGATACCCGATTTATTGATAAGTTATCAATTGATCATGAAAAAATCTTCAGTCTACTTCATGCATATCGAACGTGCGCTAGAAATGTATCTTATCACAGCTAGTAATTTTACCTGAATAACGCTGATATTTTTAGCGTTTTTCATGTAAAAATTGGCAATTTAGTGCTGCTAAGAAATATGGTAAATGGCGCTTCAAACAAACGATACAGAATGCTATATCAACAACTCAGCGTGGCCCACAGCATCCTGGGTACGACCATTATCTATCGCTACACAAGCTCTCTGGAAGAAGGAAGTTATTTTTTTCGACAGTATGTTGTTTAAGAAGTGTTGCGGGTAGCAAAGTCAAGTCGCTGGTTCTACGCTACGTGGCATTGAATCAAATGGAATAGATATTATACGACGCAGGTCAAAGACGCCATTGAAGATATAAGTTTTATCCCATTATATCTCCAATTATTGCATTTTTCTGCAGAAGGAAGAAAGTAGTAATTCAACCGAATTCGATAGCGGGTCTCGTACGCATTGAAGAGGGTAAAATTTTGGAAAACAATAAAGTGGGCAGCAATACCCTTACGTTAGATCCTGAAAATCATCTGCTCAGAACTGATGAAACGCTGATAAGCGCCTGCCCCTGGCTTAAATACAAAGCAACCATCAGGTTGTATCACGAGTCACTGTATTGTAACTTTCATTTTTTTCGAAGATGCTCTGTGACAAAAACCTGGTTGTTAAATTGTCGATAACTAGATCCAATACACTTGAAGACGAAGTTCATATCACAGGCACACGATTACTAAAAGACGGTGTACTGTTTGATTTTAATGATCCTTACTATTTGACCCTTGTCTATAAAGGCAGTGAGTTATTTATCTAGAATCACTTCAGAGTCTAATTTTCTGATCTATGTGTTCAGCGTGATTATTATGTTATCCCTCATTACAGAGATGGTAGAAATCAGATAACTATTAAGAAATACAATATTGATTTGGCAAGTTTTAAAGTTACAAAATAATATTATGCTACCGGAATAGATATTGTTATACCCTCTTACCTACGCCTCGTAGGAATAGGTATTATCTTAAAGTAAAAAATTACTATTTCCATTATGGAATCACGAAACGAAAGATGAATTATTTCATTATATTTATTTTTAAGATGATATTTAATCATGAGGTTTTCATGGCACAACCTCCTCACAACATGTGCCTTTTTCAACGAAGAGGTTTTTTAAAAAAATGAAATTTAAATTATTTTGCATAGAATAACGATAACCTGCTGTAGCCCACGCAGTGAGAGTGAAATCATGACGCCACTATTAATTACCCATTTCGCATATCAGTCAACAATTATAGATATAGATTTAGTTCTCGCTAATCCAATGAAGATGAAACAGTTAGCAATGCTCTTAAACGCGTTACAGAATTTCTACACTAAAAATGTAGTAAGTTGAGCCTATCCATTTGCAAACTGCACGACTGGTCATCCTATGTCCCGACCTGTTTACGCTATATCAATGCCAGCTATAATCATCTGAGCACATTATTTCTGGTTTCCCTCATCCAGCTTGAGAGTTTGAATATGCAGAATAACTAACTTGTAGAACTAATAAAAATTATCTTTGACCGATCGTATATAGTTTAATGTAAGTGATAATTTTCTTCATGTTTTGTTAATTCCCCTGTATAGCATATTAAAGCTGCTAATGGTCAACTATAATCCGTTAGATCATCTGCCTGCCACGCTCCCCACGCTGCTAGAGTGGCTAGAATCCCGTCAATGAAAATTGTGAGAAATTACCCAATTGGCGCCGGCTATTTTATATTTAAATGTGAGTGATAATGCGATCACGATCCCTGTTCTACTGGCTATAGTCATTAATTTCACTATTGGCCAGCAATAATCTATTAGATGACATTGGCGATTTGCCAGGTAGTCTCTATGGTGGTCGATAATAATCGTCTTACTTATTTTCTAGAGTTCCTTAAAGAAGGCCTGTAAATGGTCGACATCAGCAAGAATCTTGTCGTGAACCCTCTCCTAAAAAATTTTATCTTCATTAAGAAAATTAATTGCCAATCATATCATAACTTGATTCAAGTACTCTTCGATTATTTGTACGATCCTAAATGAAAAATTCAGCTCTTGTTACGAGATAATCCGCTTTTTTCGGAAACGAAGTCCGCCACCGTCAGCGCTAATCTTATTAGTATCAAATTCATCGATAATCCAAGAATTATTCATTAGCTGTCAAGTCACACTCACAGCAACCTCGCGCCATTAACGCGCTGTCAGCTCAGTAAGGATCTAAGCAGCAATAACAGCGATGATACGAATTTAGCCGCGCCTCTGGCCGTGGTATATTATCATTATGAGGTCCGCCTTGCTTTTTGCCGCTTATACGTCTTAGTCGGCACAGAGTGATTCGTCGACCACCAATCAGCCTCAGGATAGGCTCTCAACCAGCGGTTGAGCCTATCCTGAGAGGCTCTGGGTTTTCCTGCGAGGATCGGTTGTAAACCGCCATTATTAACATTTTTATTACATCCACGCTAAAAAACGCGGTGCTGGTGGCAAAGGGGAAACTAGCGCGCAAGACCTAAGCAATACTCCATTTTCCCCTGAACTCGTCCATCACTCACCTTTTCTTAAATTGGGTCCGAGGTGTCAACACTCACCGCTTTGTATTGCGATATCGAACATTTAATCTCTCACTTCACTACAGCTGCCGCTTCTTTCGTGCCTGTTAGCGCTTTATTGGTCTAACTTTCTCCACGATTTCCCTTAATTTAATTTCGGCGTCGTCCTCTGCTTCATCAACGCTGTCAAGGGCACTGCACTGCTTATCTCAGACAAGTTGCACATCGCCTCGTTATGCAGCGACTTTATCCGTGCTAATCGCTGTGCCATATCTCTGCTTATCCTAGCCTCACCAACATACTCTTTCAATACACGCTTGGCATTAGCGGCCTGGATGGTAATATCCGTCGCAGCAAACCTTGCCCCGTGCGATATGTTGGTCTCTAAATTTGCTTTCGCCTTGGTAACATGGCTTTTGTCTATACTTTCGTAGCATGCTGGGCTTGCGCGGCATCTAACCCGTCATTTTACGGTGCATAACGATGTCTTTTGTATTTTTTCCAAGCGCCGTATTCCCACCCGTTTTGAATTAATATCCGCTAGCGTCTCGTTAATACCCGCAACGTACCGCGTAACTCTCGCGTGCTGCCGATACCCCTCCACTGAGCGCTGCGAATGTGCCGTAGAGATCGATGGCGCCTTCGGAGGTTATTGTAATGCTCACTGTTATTACATCTTCTTAGGAAAACTCTACCTTTGTTTTGGTAAGGTAGCTTGTTTTTTGAAAATCCCTCTCTCATTTAGGGCGGGTTTTTTCCCGGTTGGATAAGCTCTCCCTCGCGTTGGATCGCGGGCAATAATGTGTTCTCCGTCTGTTCAAAGGACAGCCTTGCCGTTGCCGCCAGCGCGTCTATCTAAGCCATTTCTTCAGGCGTCGGGTGATAATTTGCATGTTCTACCATCAATGAAGTGAATTTCCCACGTGATAAAGTTGGCTAAGATGTCTGCGGGTTTATCCCCGTTGTCGCAGTGTATTGCACTGCTTGTACCGCATGGTTCACTCTACCCGCTAGATAGTTACTAATGGCGGATTTCACTAAGGTTTGATGGAAGGCCTTTCTTAGGCTCTTTTGATAGTGTTTTTTTCTCTGCCTCTGCTATTTTTTCCAGCGAGACACATAAGCCTGCTCCGCCGCCGGCACGCTTTTTTTTGAGGACTCATTAACATAGTATATGGCTAATTTCTGCGCCGGCCGCTGTTCTGCTGGCACCTGTAACAACTCTTTGAGGCTTCTTGTCGCGACGGTTTCACATTTCGGCTCACAGGTGTCTTCTCTTTTCACAGAGGACGGGTGATAGGACTGTCCTGAACCGGTCGCCGGCAGAGACAAGTCGTAAATGTATGTCAATAACAAGCGAATCATGGGTGCAGACCCGATGAGTGCTGGCGCCATGTATGCTCATCATGCATCGCTGTTATTCATCAGCTAAGGAATTCAGAAAGTCGATATAAGGCGCCAACAATACAAGGCGCCAACAAGTGGAAGCGGTGGATGCAGCGACACCAATAGCTGTGGAAATATGAAAGCTTTTCAAGCGGTGGTGGGGATGGCGGAGGAGTAGAGATTCGAACTCTAGAACGCTTGTGCGTCGCCGGTTTTCAAGACCGGTGCCTTCAACCACTCGGCCACCCCTCCGCAACGAAACGAACTATAAACAAAGTTATTCCGGTTGTAAAGAGCGTTTTTTACGCTAATCGACTGAAAAATTGCCATGAGTCTGCTATCCTCTTATGCTTTGTCCACCTTCGTAGACGCTGATGCGTAAAGATGGGTAAAAGCCATAGGCACAACGGTGGCAAGCTATTAATCTCGGATAAGATATTCTTGGCACACTTTTTATGATGAGAGACAGATTATGGATCATTTGATTGCGACGTCCTCGCGTAAGCATTCGCTATTAAGCACCCACAAGGTGCTGCGCAATACCTATTTCTTGTTGTCGATGACGTTAGCGTTTTCGGCTCTTACCTCCGCTGCAAGTACATTGATGCGTTTGCCGGCACCCGGTTTGATCCTGATGCTGGTCGGTTTTTACGGACTATTGTTCCTGACGTATCGTCTGGCCAACAGTCCGGCGGGTATTCTCGCTACTTTCGCCCTGACCGGTTTTATGGGCTATGCCCTGGGACCGCTACTGAGTATGCTGCTGGCGTCCGGTGCGGGGGACGTCATTATGTTGGCACTTGGAGGCACCGCGCTGGTATTCCTTTGCTGCTCGGCGTATATTCTCACCACTCGCAGGGATATGTTTCTCCTCTCGGGAATGATGATGGCCGGCTTCGTGGTGCTGCTGGTTGCGGTCATCGCTAATATTTTCCTGCACATTCCTACCCTGTCGCTGACAATAAGCGTCATGTTTATTCTGTTTTCCTCTGGCGCGATCTTGTGGGAAACTAGCAATATCATCCACGGTGGGGAGACGAATTACATCCGTGCTACCGTCAGCCTCTATGTATCGCTGTATAATATCTTCGTCAGCCTGCTGAGCTTCTTCGGCGGCATGCGCAGCAACTGATACCTCGTTTTAATCATCCCCCTCCTATGGGTGCGCCGGTACACCCATAGGAGGGGTAGGTATTTTATACCTAGCGGATTTGCTATCCTTTGTCTCAATGAGATCATTTGATCTTGGGCGGGAATCGATGGAGTTTAAAGGCGCAGAAATCAAAACTGATGCTCAGGGATACTTGATCCACCCGCAGGACTGGAGCGAAGCGCTGGCAGTGGAAATCGCCCGCATCGAAGGGATTACCCTTAGCGAAGCCCACTGGCAGGTAATCCATTTTGTACGCGTGTTCTATTTACAATACAATACGTCGCCGGCCGTGCGGATGCTGGTGAAGGCCATGGCGCAAGCTTACGGAGAGGAGAAAGGGAACAGTCGTTACCTTTTCCGATTGTTTCCACAAGGCCCTGCCAAGCAGGCAACGAAAATCGCTGGCTTACCCAAACCTGTGAGATGCCTTTAACGTCACATCACTATATACAGTACTGCTGGTAATGAACGATAATGCTGCGTCCTGTGTGCCATCCCATCACTGTTCGTGCGGTCAACTAAGCAGCAAGAAATAGTGTTCACAAGGTATCCCCTTTTGGGCTCGACTTTCCCAACGGCTAAAGCTGACCTTGTTATATCGCCTAGGCTTAAAACCCCTATCTAAAGGGCGCTATTTTACGAATAAGCGCGGCTGAATGCAACCTACGCCGTCCGGTAGGAGGAAACGATGACAAAGATATCTACAGCGGCCTAAATCCATGGGCAAGTGCAAGGTGTCGGATTTCGGTACGCCACTTTACATTAAGCAAAGAAAAAATTAAGACTGAGCAATCATGTCTGTAACTAGGATGACGGCAGCGTAGAAGTCTTGACCTACGGTGAAAGTGAGCGGGTTAAGAATCTGCTGATCTAGCTACGGCAAGGTGGTCGCGGCGCACGCCCGGGTGGATATAAAATTCTTACCGAACCGCGCAACGGAAGCCTTGGTGATTTTAACGACTTTTACATCGACTACTAGCCGTCAGCAGGCATCAGCGTTTTACCGTTAAGGTACGATTCTTAATGACAGATCGCACAGCGTCTATCCACGTTTTTGGCGGCGCGAGACGATCTTGATAGCTATCACCTGATCACTGGTGAATATGATAGTTTACTCAGCATTACTATGCTATCGATAGCTATAGTGATTTTCTGGTGCTGCAACTGCTTCCACCAGTGCCGAATATCAGAGCACCACTCTGTTAGCGGCGCTAATAAATACCTCTCAGCAAACTTGGATATAGCGCAGCAAAACCTAGCGCTAAAGTCAGTTGGATTTGTCGCGCGCCCGTTTCGTCTGGGACGATATTTTCGGTTGTTGCAGTGTTATCATGAGGATGTTGCAGTGTTATCATGAGGATGATGCAGTGTTATCATGAGGATGATGAACAGTTTGATATGATCATCCTGGGATCCGCCTAAGTTTTATGACCACCTATTTATTTCAGAATATTCTTGCGGACGCGACGCTTGGTGTTGGCCGAGAAATGCAGTTTATTGAACAGCTTCGCCAGATCGCCACCCGGTTCAGTTGCCGGAGCTTATCCTGAAGGACTGTATCTGAAGGGGTTTAACCTGCTCGGCTAAATTACGTTCTGACTCCTTGAATTCCCCGACACCTCCCCCATATTAAGTATAAGATATACTTTTCACTGGAGGTGGTCTCATGATTGCCAGCAAATTTGGCATAGGGCAGCAAGTCCGGCATAAGCTGCTGGGGTACCTAGGGGTTATTATCGATGTGGATCCGGAATACTCCCTAGAGAAGCCTTCTCTGGATGATATTGCGGCTGACGATAGCCTACGCACGACCCCTTGGTATCATGTAGTGATGGAAGATGAGGAGGGAAAACCAGTGCATACCTATCTGGCGGAAGCACAGCTTGGGTATGAATCGTTTCCAGTCCATCCCGAACAGCCGACGCTGGATGAGTTGGCCGAATCCATCCGCCAACAACTCCAGGCGCCCCGTCTGAGAAATTAACCTCCAAGGACCGCGCGCAACCTGATTTTCTTTCGCTCCTGGGGCTAGTATGTAATATTCAATATTGTCGCGCTAGCAAAGAGCCGTGGCGTAAGTTGGTTTCTTCACGTCACCGGCTGTTGACTGAACCCATCTCCTCCTGCGCGCAGTGACCCATTAGCGAGATCGTGGTTTTTCTCGACCACACTCTGACCATCGGTGCATTTTGCCTGTGTTGACTCTTGGAATTCCGGTTTCCCGTCACCAGCAACGCTCAGTGGTCCAAGTTCCAGTCGCGAGATTTCAATTTTCTGGCAGCGATCCATGATCACTTTCATTCTGATGTTCTTTGCCAACAGCCGCTTGCTCATTAATGATGTCGAACTGCAGCCACAACACGTCGGCATAATAGCATTCGCTTTCTGCGTTAGGTCGTAAACCGTATCAGCGCGACGAAAGACATCCACTATATCGATTTTGGCAAGGATCTCCGCCAAATTGGCGTAACAAGTCTGTTCTAGAAGGATTTTTCCCTGCCAGAGTCGGGTTCACCGGGTAAACCCCGATAGCCATGGGTCAATAAATAGTCCATGACGTAGTGGCTAGGGATTATCGCTAGCACTTACCAGAGCGATCGTCTGCAGAATGTCGCTAATTTCATGTTTGTCATGGCGGTTCTACGCGAAAAAAAGGTATGTTAAGTGTACACTACCCAGTAAAAACACCTTTCGTCAGTAGAAATAAATAATATATAGTTAACTATTCTGTGTGTGTTATGATAAGGTGAGATAATGAACTTCCTGCGCATCCTATCCTAGTTATGGGTTTATGCATCTTAACCAGGTTTCCATATGATGACGAAAACTATGCAACTCACTGAAAAAATTTAATTATTTATATGGATGATGAAATTTGTACTGTCAAAGTTGACAAGCCACGCCGGAGGGAGAACGTTTTTGCCGTCATCTGCTGATCGGCCTACAGAATCAAGGCCAGAAACCGCTTCCGGTCAGCGTCAGCCGGCTCGACGCGGAAAAAAACGGTTTACTGGCCGCGTTAGAGCAATATAACCACCTGCCATGGGTGTAGGTGGTGCCGAGCTCCCCCATCAGGCGATACGGTCTATCCCGCGTAGATTCTACGAGCGTAGAGGTGGAGCAAACACTGCGCTTCTAGTTTTTGCAGGCCGATTTGGCCAGTCGGGAAAATTTTCTTGCTTGGTGCGCCAACGCCAGTCAGCCTTTGGCGATGAGACAAAATAAACGGCGCTTTTTTAGCGACTTGCCGATTTGTCTCTTTGCATTGAAATAGAGTTTCAGTAGTCTATATAGACAGACTATCTCTGACTTAAGGATCTAGACATGGAATCAACCATCTGTACATTATCATGCGCAAACATATCGCGCTGGTGGCGCACAATCATTGTAAATAGTCTCTGCTCAACTGGGTGGAGAACTAACAAGCGCAACTTTCAGAACATGTGTTGTACGCAACCGGCACCACTGGCAATCTAGTACAGCTTGAAACCGGTTTGCCAATCAACAGCATGCTCAGTGGCCTGATAGGGTGATCAATAGGTAGATACCCCGATTTCCGAAGGCAAAATCTATATGATGATTTTCTTCTGTGATCCGCTACATGCCGTTCTGCACGGGGCCGGATATCAAAGCGCTGTTGCGTCTGGCGACGGTGTGTGGAGTATCCGCGTGGCCACTAACCGCTCTCTACCGCCGATTTTCTAATAAGCTTCGCTCTTTTTCCATCAGGACGTGGCGATCGCTATCCCCGATTATCAACGTGTTATCTAACAGAGTGCCTGCCCTTTTAACGGAGCTAAATCTGCGCCATGATACGATATGCGCCGCTTAGGTTTTTTCGCCCGCGGAATCCCTACTTAGCAGTTCCTCAATGAATACTGAGGAGTTCGCCTTAGCAGGCAGACCTGCTCTTTGGAGTGGGTAAGCGCCACGTAACAGCAGGCGACGCTCTTCCGCGTTCAGGTAGTCTTCCGGTTGGGGAAGGAGAACCTGTTCGATAATCAATTCCCTCGCCGGGGCAGGAAAACCATCACCTCCATCGTTAATGCCGACAATGATTACATACTCCTCTTGATGCCCTTTACTGGCATAGATAGTCATAAAATCAATGTCAGGTTGAGCAGCGTGTCTCCGCTTTCGCCAGCCGTGCCGGATGCAGCAGATGGTGATAACGTGCCGGCACCAGGATGTGTTGCGCCCGCGTGACGAAACCGTTGAGTTTGTTTAAAAGCGCGTCAAGCTGATCTTTGTGCATGATCAACAACGCTTTTTTGCCGCCTCGGGTCAGGCCGTTGAGCGGCTTTGCCAGTTGAAACTGGATTTTTACTGCAAAAACTGGTTTGCCACTTCGCCAATACGTTGATTGAAGCGGTAAGTAGTATCTAGAGCCAGCGGATCACCGCCTCCAAAACTCATGCTGAAGGCGGTGGTCAACGTCAGTTCCTCGCTGCTGAAGCAGCAGATCGTTTGCTAATTATCCTCGACGGCGAACAATGTAGTATGTTGGCACAGAGCGGTAATAATCCTGGAACTCTAGGGCGAGATCTTGAAAACTCACCCACCAGGATATGTTTCCATGGGCTCACGAAGCGGCCCTTTTTACAGAATATCTACCAGGCGGTGGCGGTGGATATTGGATATTCTGTAAAAAGGCCTACTGCCTGCACCCTCTTCTTTTAATGTCTTTTCCAGGCTTTCAGCAGCGGCGTCAGCAGCGCAGACGGACGCGTTTTTGAAACCGTTCTTGCAATTCATCAGGCAACGCATCTATCATCTCGTCCTGGCTGCCGCCGTGCAAATAAATCAGCCCGATCCAGCGTTCTAGCCGTCCTGTCATACGGTTAGCTAGTTTATCTTTTTGCCAGAAATCGCCGTCCGACTGGCACTTCCCAGCCCAGTCCTCGCCAATCCACTGCTGCCACCAATGGTCAATCAGCAGCTTACAGCTTACGCCACACGGCGCCGTCGCTTTCAAGCTGACTTATGGCCGGCGCCTTTTACTGCCTTGAAGGACAATCATTAGCGCCAAGGCATGAAAGGTGCTTGCCTGAATCGTATCCACATCTAGCCACTGCCTCAGGCGATCGTCTATTTCCCGCGCTGCCTGGCGGCCGAACGCCAGCAGCAAAACCTGACAGCCAGGCGACGGGCAGCGACAGTGTTACAGCGGCCGCCACTGCGTATTATAGGCACCGTTGCCGGGGTATTGACTGGCTTGCTGGTGCTGTATTTTTACCGTCTACTGAAGGTCAGCTGGTGCTTTTATTGTGTTGAACGGCACGCTGTTTTTTGCCTTTAGCAACAGCTAAAACTAGGTCACCCTGTTTATCACCCTGCTGGTGATGCTCTACTTCAACCTAGTCGGCGAGGGTTTTGAGGTCACGCTATCGCGGCTATTTGATACCTTATAGTGGGCTGCGCCATGACCTGAGCTGCAGTAAGTATTACCTGGCCTGACTGGCGATTTTGGAGCCTGATCGCCCTGTGGTGAAAAAACCTGACCGTCAACTGCCGCTATCTGGATGCCATTTTGGTACAATACCATCAAGACAAAGACAACCCGCCTCGGCCATCACGTAGCACGCTGGGACGCACACAACCGTGATGCGGCACTAGCGTCGGTATTGTCGAATATGTCCGCCGAAAACCGGGCGGGGAGCTTATGGATCACTCCTTCCACTTATTGTGTCTGAGTCATACCTTTCTCAGTTATATTTCCACCCTCGGTGCTCATACCGGGGCTTATCGGCAATCCAGCAAATATCCTTATGACGCTACCTGTTACGTGGACGATGTCATACATCATCAGAACGGCGATGCTTTTCAGGCGCGTCAACCAGGAGTACGAAAACCTGCCGACGCGTATCCGCACAGCTGGAGCCTGGAGCCAGGAGCCCGGGAAAAGCTGGTGATGCAGAAAGCCGGCTCTGCTCCCCGAATTGACCGGACGCAACCGGTTGATAGCGCAGCAGAGTAAGATTCCGACCGAAGTGACATCAGGTATAACGGGATCCTTGCCACTGCTGCGTCACGTCCCGCAGCACCAGGCTATCAACTTAATTCTCCCTACATAAATACCTATTCATGGATCTGCAATACCGATTGAATTTTTTGGTTAATTTTATTACTGCGCATCCTGGGATATTATCTTTTTATATAGTAGCATAGGAATAGATATCCAATGCAAACTCGTCCTTTTGCCACACCTATTACCAGCGCAGGCCGTCGCGGTTGCCCAAGCTTGAAAGCGTGAATGTGCCTTTGACACAGGGAGGAATCAGCGAAGTGGTTTATATCGAAGATCAGCCGGTGGTCTGACATATTCTGCTGCCGCTTCTGCGTCAGCTGTTGGCGTTCGATACCGTCACGGCAATGGAAAAATCTTTACTCACCGGCAATTTCAGTATCATTCTGGAGTGGATTTCCCGCTGAGCTGTCGGAAACGGATAAGTGTCGTTTGTAGAAATGCCGCCCAGCAAGGCGGAAGCTTTCCGGTTTCATCATATATCCACAAAACGGCTCGAATCGTCATTTCGGGCAATTTTCAGAGTTAAAAATTCACTCAATTTTGTATCATTAAGTTAAAACTAGGTTTTTATCTGGTAAAAATACCATTTTACTAGAATTTTATTTTCTTAAATTTTTTAAATACAGTATATATTTGGATTAGAGACAATTTTATTTCCTCTCCGCAACGTTTTTTGCCCCTTTTCCTCGTTTGTTGCCCTGAACGCTTTTTTATTAGCGGATTACTACATCTTACTTGTAAGTTTCCTACTTCGTTGTAGACTTTAATTCGCCGGGGTTGCTCTATAACGCTATTTTAATGGCAATGCACAGAGTGTGAGAACGAACGCCGGTAACAAGATTTCTAAAATTAACTTTAAAAACTCATTGCCTATTTGGATGATAACGAGGCACAACCAATGAAAAAGACAGCTATTGCAGTGGCACTGGCAGGTTTTGCAACCGTAGCACAAGCTGCTCCGAAAGATGATACCTGGTACGCTGGTGGCAAACTGAGCTGGTCAAAGTACCACGATACCGGTTTCTATGGTAACGGTTTCGACAACCACATCGGCAACGGTCCTACCCGTGATGACCAGTTAGGCTCAGGTGCTTTCGTCGGATATCAGGCGAACCAGTACCTTGGTTTCGAGCTGGGATACGACTGGCTGGGCCGTATGGCGTACAAAGGCAGCATGAAAAAAAATGGTGCTTTCAAAGCGCAGGGTATTTCCCTGGCCGCCAAGCTGGGCTACCCGCTGACCGACGACCTGGACATCTACACCCGTCTGGGCGGCATGGTATGGCGTGCTGATTCCAAGGGCGCTTATAACAACGGCAATGCAGGCCGCGTAAGCGACCACGATACCGGCTTTTCCCCGCTAGCCGCTGTAGGTCTAGAATATGCCTGGACTAAAAACTGGGCTACCCGTCTGGACTACCAGTGGGTTAACAACATCGGTGATGCCGATACCGTCGGTACCCGTCCTGATAACTCTATGCTGAGCGTTGGCGTGTTATACCGCTTTGGCCAGGACGATATAACTACTCCGACCCAGGCTCCAGTTGTTCAGACCAAGCGCTTCACCCTGAAGTCTGACGTGCTGTTCGGCTTTGACAAAGCCACGCTGAAACCGGAAGGTCAGCAAGCGCTGGCTCAGTTGTACTCCCAGCTGAGCTCGATGGATCCGAAAGACGGATCCATTATCATTCTTGGCTACACCGACCGTATCGGTTCCGACGCCTACAATAAGAAACTGTCTCAGGCGCGCGCACAGAGCGTCGTAAGCTACCTGGTTTCTAAAGGTATCCCTTCCGACAAAATTTCCGCACGCGGTATGGGTAAATCTAACCCAGTTACTGGCAATACCTGTAACAGCGCGAAAGGCCGTGCCCCAATCATCAGCTGCCTGGCCCCGGATCGTCGAGCAGAGATCGAAGTGAAAGGCATCAAAGATGTGGTAATCCAACCGCAGACTTAAGTTATCGTGACGCTTATAAACCCCGCTTCATTGGGGTTTATATTTCAGGTTAACCCCTTTTTTCAGCTGCGGAGACGTAGGTTATTGCTAGTTAATGTTTTTGCGACTAAGTTATGGCTGCGGCACATAATCTGTATCCGGCACCCATCGGGCCGCTAATGTTTTCAATTCCCTATAGACGACCTCCCCTGTACATTATCTTGGCTCATTACAGTCAATGACACGCATCGTCGCTATACAAGGGCCACTGGCCCTGCTGCATTTTCCGAATTTATTGATATGCCGACGCTGGTGTGCACCTCTTCAACGTAATAAGAGATAATTCATTCTCGATGAGACCTTTCGCCATTAAATCGTCGTCAAGCCGCTGACGTTAATACAACAACGAAGTGTATCAGGCTGTTGTAGACGAGCCGCGCAGTCGCCACGTGACATAGGGGAAAATACCAGCGCTATGAGGCATACTATAGGGTTTGAAAAGCGATAATTTTTCAGACATTAGAGAAAATCTCAAACATTTTTCTACCTTTCCTCGCAATGGTTAATTTCCCCACCACGGTATTCTCTTCTCACCACGCTTGCATGTTGCATATTTTCGATATTTTGTCAGATATGCTCACTCTGGTTAGCGCAACGGCTAGTTAAGCAGAAGGAGAAAGACAAAGAGAGAGGGCTGTTGGAGTGACGCTCTCATGATGCGCTTTGTCGATACCGTCCCACTCTTGTTTGATAGTCGCTCCCCCCCTCGAAGCCGCCGGCAATAGTGAGAAAATGATGGGCGTTATCTGTGAATATCTCCAGCCACAGGATCGATGAGAATCAAATTTGACTCCGACTCAATCACAATATTGAAGTTTGATATGGGCTAGAATTACCGAGAAAGAAACAAACGAATATATTAATGATAATAAAATACATTTATCTGAGCTCGAGAAACAAGAAGAATCCCCAAGATCATTCTCATCTCGGATTAACCCAACAGTATCTCTATCAGGCAGAAAGAAAAGAAGGAAGTATACCACCACTTTTTACTGTCTTTGGAGAGGAATTTTCTATTTTCTTTCACTCTAGTGATAATACCGCGCCAGCAACATTATCAGATCTAAAACCCAATAATGCCACGAAAATAAAGCGCGATATACCTCCCCAATACTGCAGAGAAACCCATCGCCACCGTTGAAACACCACTTGCTGCCAAAGATGATACCAACAACCTATCCTGCTACGCACACCCACCGCAGGAAAAAGAGTCGATCAAGGCAAAAAAGTTAACACCCTTTAGAGAGGAAAAGATGGGTTTACAAACCATTTTAAGATCCGCATCGGACGCAATCGAAGATCCGGCATTACAAACTGAAAACATTGTTCACAGCAAGGTGTCCCTTGAGCAGAGAAGATTCCATGTTGAATTTTTTAAATCAATCTAAAGTGCTTAGCGATACATTATCGATTAACCTTAATCTCCCAAAAGCTAACAGAAGATATTCCCATAATTATAATTATTACAATCTCTGGTTAGGGTATTCAAAATATGCGTACTAAGCGAGTGAAGATAGCGTCATTCGTTACTCAACAGGCCATTGAGGCTGCTAATCCGGTACCGATAATAGGACATGTAAGCACGATTGCCGTCCTCATCTACATATCAAAAGTAAAATTAGCGCAATTTATGCAAAATTTGGGCAAGCCACGTGGTCTGTATAACTCCCCGATGCATCGCTTCCCCCCGGTCATAGAGCCGTAATACCATGCACCATCGCAATTCCTATACAACCACGGAAGTTGCGAATTCGCCTTCTCAAGGCTCAGAATTCACCCTCGGCAGCGACAGTGACGATGGGCTGAAGTTTGTCACAGTGGCAAAGTTAGCGCCAATGCCGCGGCGGTGGCTGCCGCGCGCGCTCGGTAGCGCGGGGCGAAGAGGTATTTGTGGAGGCCATGGAAGCAGGGTCTGAAGCGTTAATCGATGATGTGGTGGTAACTTGGCGTCGGCGTGAAGGGAATATGAACGGGTAGTTGTGTATTCAACCCAATAAAATCTCCGTCAATCGTTTCTGCCTATGTGAATTATTCAGACTACCATAAATCAATTGCACAATTCAGGTAATTATGCCGGACTAAGTTGCCTCGTCATGGCAGTATCTCACCGTTATCGCTGTATCTTCCATTTCGCCGCACAGTGCTAATGTGGTTAGCTAATGTGATTAGCTAATATGGTCATAGAGTGTCGATATTGGCGCGACAGAAGATAGGACCCTACTGCTGTCTCGCGAAAGAAGGGGTGGGGCATAGCCCTTATGGCATAGCCCTTTGCGGCAATCAGTTGATTTTTTCGCCGAGGATAGCCTTCAGGTCGCTGCGCAAAGACGACAGGACTTTGTTAGCTTTTTCCTTGCGTTCCGCATCTTCTAGCAGGTTAATAATAGTTTCTGATATAGTGTTTCCACGTCGCTGTGCCATCGCGGCCAACCGTTGCCAAACCTGGTATTCCAGATCGACAGATTTCTTGCACGTATGTTGATGTTCAGCGTTAAAGTACCGCTTGCGCCGCGTCCGAATAGTTTGGCTTCATGCGGTTTTCCAGCACGGGATGCATCGACTCACGAATCCATTTCAGGATTTTTTCCGGCTGGTGTTGATAACTGATAAGCTCCTGAACAGATTCTACTGCCGCGCTGTTCTCTTCGTGACGGGAGATTCGCTCCCCTTCACGGTGTTTTTTAATCAGGTATTTCCACTTCCAATCGGGTTTCCAGGCTTTCAAGCTGCTGGTATTTCATAGGAGCGCACCTGTAACTATGTAACCTGTGCCTGATGGTAGCATTTTTGGTTGTTATTTGTCCATGCCGATCATTTGACTCCTGCATCGAGGGTTGAGGCAGTGATGCGTCATTGAGCAAAACAGGCCGAGACGAAGCAATGTCTCTTCTTGTATAATCAGCGTTTCCCTGAACAGCGACGTTATTTATCATTTTGACTAATAAAAAATTAGAATGGAAATATTTACTGCCCGATCTGGCCAGTTTCGCGGTGGTATTTGACCAATCTTGTCCGCCTCTGTCCGCTCCTTTGGCAATGCTTCAGGCCCGTCTTACGGACGGGTTGACGCAATTTTGCCATTCACGCTCGCCCAGCCGTTTTATGCTGCTAACGGCACAAGAAGAGGATGAATATTTTCAGCTAATTGCCGAGACAGTAAAACAGATCCTGCCGGCATCGGGGCAGGTTGTCGGCAGCCGCTATGTCGTGACCAGTATGGGTGTAAGTGAGCAGCCGGCGACCAAGATTGATGATAACTTCGCCGCACGCGACACCTGCGTGTGGCAGTCCTGGGTGGAATATGAGCCGCTGTTTGGTGCGCTGCGCTGCTACCAGGATGTGATCGATCTGCAGCCGGGCCTGGTGCATTACGCCAACGGCGGTGTCCTTATCATCGGTGTAAGCGCGCTGGTAAATCAACCTTTGCTCTGGCTGCGGCTCAAGCAGATGATCATGCAGCGGCGCTTC
>NZ_LECR01000080.1 GCF_001602625.1 Sodalis-like endosymbiont of Proechinophthirus fluctus | reverse complement strand
CCCCCCCCAAATCAAATTTTTAGGAAGTCGCAAGCCGAAGTCAAATTTCGGGTTGAAAATTTCGGAAACCGTTTTAATAACGATTCTTCTTGGACTTCTTCGGCGGAGGCCGCGATGGCGATGGCGATGGCGATGGCGCCAAGAAAATTCTTCACTCGTGTTCGATTTGGATGATTTTTAATCACCGTCAGATTATTCTAATTCGTTCGAAATCCTCGACGGAAATCCTTCTTCGATCAATCCTCTGATGAAAAGGAATCTTCGGAGACGAAGTCACCTTGAAATTTCTCGCAAATCGATTTAAAAATCGTTCTTCGAGATCGAAAATGAATTTTCGGATAATTTCTATATCGTCTGTATCCGTTGTCTAAAAATGAATTTTTAATCGAAGAAGTGAATTTAATTAAAATTGGGAAATTGATTATTTTTTTTTCTTTTCGTTTTTTTTCAAATTGAATCGGATTTGTTTACGGTGCGAACAGACAAATGCGTAAAAACAGCAAAACAATCAAAATGGTCGCGGCCGTTTACAAATATTCGTAATAAATTTCCAAAAAAAAAAAAAAATTAATTGTTTCTCGGGGGTGTCAAATAAAGGGGACAAAGCTGAAGCTTTTGCTTTTTGTTTCTTTTTGTTGTTGTTGTTTTTTTTTTTTTTTTAAATCATCATGCAGTGAGAATTGCGTGAGAGAAAAAGTCTGCAAAAAAAAAAAAAAATTTCAAGTAAAGCTAAATCGACGATTCTTTAGAAATGAAATTGCCGTTTGCGAATTATTTTGGGTCTAATTTAAAAGTAAGTTGCACACGAATATGGTTGAAATAAGAAATTGAAAGCAATTCTTTTTTTTTTTTTTT
>NZ_LECR01000074.1:24567-33712 GCF_001602625.1 Sodalis-like endosymbiont of Proechinophthirus fluctus | reverse complement strand
GGTAGTGTGGGGTCTCCCCATGCGAGAGTAGGGAACTGCCGCTGCTACTGCTGTACCGGCATTAAAATGATCGTTCATACTACTTCAGAGTATTCGGCTAATTAAGCGATCAATGCGGACACGGCGTAAACGACGAATAAGTTTACGCACTTTAATCGGATAGTCTGCTATGCTTTGTAGCTCGGTGAAGTGCTTTACCATCCGAGTGTGAGTACGGATCATGGCGAGTTCGCGCTCACGCTGCGTCCGCAGCGCCTGTGTGGGATCGTGGATTAGTAGCGCATTTTCCAGATCGAGCCGCCAGGCACGTGGGTTAAGGTTATTACCGGTCAGCAATTGCCACTCGCGAGCAGTAAGGCAGAGAGTGAGATTTTATGACGCGGGAGCTTCTGTATATCGTTAACACAGCCAATCTATCGCAACAGTGTTTAACGCCTTTTATTGAAAAATGTCCTTTTTCTTGACTGCATCCAAGAAGGTTGCCCAGTGTGAGCCTGATTCGCTACCGCAAACATGGGAATAGGCGGAGCTATAACTGATTTTTTAATAAGTTGTCCTATAAGGCAGAATAAAGCAGTTGATTTTTAGTGTGTGCAGAATAAAGCAGTTGATTTTTAGTGTGTTCGGACACATCTATTAATACGGCATGACGCTTGTAACCTCATAGCAAAGGTAATGCTAAAATGGTATATAGCGGATTGTAAGAAAATGGTTAAGTTACAATTAATTAATATCTCATATAATGAGAATTTGTATGTTTTTCCAATTTTAGGGCGTGAAGAGAACGCTAGAGCAGCACTTGTATCATAGAGAATGCAGTAAGTTCCGCTATGCGGAATTGCTAATGTGCACGCTAGAGAGCAGAAAAGAAACGTACATAGGCGCATCGGGCTTCGAAACGGGCGAAGCTGTATCACGCCGCACACGCATTGGCGGTGGCGAGAAAAGCGTGTAGGGTCGGGGTATTATTATTCCTACTAGTTATATCATTTTTCTTCATAATAACGCTTAAGCCCCTGGCGGGAGTATACGTTAATAGCCCTATCGGTTTGTGGTGCAGACCTATTTATGTAAGCCATTTTAGTAAAGTTGTTCAGCAAAAAGCGATGTTCATCATCACTCCTTCAGAGAATTTCCTCCTTAAATGCGCCCCCATCATGCCATGCTGGCAAGCAGACTCTCCCTCTATCGCCGCAGGCGGTTTTTATCTTAATAAAGGAAGTGCAGGTGTCTGATAAAGTGACTGGTTTAGTAAAATGGTTTTACGCAGGTAAAGGTTTTGGTTTCATCACTCCGTCTGATAGCAGCAAAGATGTATTTGTTCATTTTTCCGCCATCTAGAGCAACGATTTCAAATCTCTGGACGAAGGAGGCCAGCGCGTAGAATTCATCATTGAAGTAGGGTCAGAAAAACCCGTCTTCTACTAACGTGGTTACCCTGTAAGTTACACACCAAAGGGATGTCGGCGGAGGGGGGAAGCCTACCGCCTCGGTAGCGTCCTGATGATATGCCATTGCAATGTAGAGAAAGCCCAATCTTTGTCAGGGCTTTTTTATTGCCAGTAGTGACGCGCCACGGATTGCCGAAGGTCTCCGGGTGCTTTTCCACGATTTACCCTTGAGTGAACAGTTCGCCGGTTGTATTAACCTGATAAAATGTAAGGTGGTTGAGGAGTGTATTGCGTCAGTCGTGTTTGATCGAGTTGGTGCAGGTACCTGCTGTTGTGGAAGATATACTACCTGCCATCATCATTGACACTATTAAAAAAGTTAATTCTTTCATCTTTACATGCTTTTTTAATGACTTTGCCAACTCTGGCGACGTTTTTATTTTTTATAGAGTATCGCTTCGCTAGTAAAAGGAGAGACCATATCGATTTTTAATGTTTGTTGACCTTCTTCCAACATCTTGTTAACCATGATAAAATAGGAAGTTGGGTTCTTAACAATTAATTTTCCGATTTGATAAAATCAATAGAGATTTTTCTAGGAATCGCCTCTGTCTGCGGCAATCCTTGAAGCCGATAAAGTTTAATGCGTATCTGCATCGCTAACAGTAAGTCGGAGCTGGAATCGTTAAATCAACTTTGGGAATTTCTATCATGTTAAGAAAAAATAATTTTTTCTGCTACATTGACGCACTTTTGGATCCATAACATTTACTCGCAGTGTGACTTTATGATGAGCTTTAATGTGCTCTACCGTCAGCTCTACCAATAGATTTTTCTGTGATTAGGCCACGTTATTCTCCAGCCAGCTTTGCATCAAATAATCATCGTCTGTAGGATTTTCTGCCACGATAGACGGACTTTTCTCTGGCAGGGAAAATCAGCCGAGGGCCGTACAAGATTCAATGCAGCTTTAGCTCAAAATAAAAGAGAAGCTAACATCATGATCGACAGAGTAGTAACACCACCGAGTTAAAGAAGAAAGATATAGATATAATATCTCATCGTTTTAGATTAAGTGACTCCATTAAGATGTAAATCTGGAAGGTAAGAGTTAACTTAATAGGTTGTCGTGCTAATCTGGAATTTCGGCTCTCTACGTCTTGGAGTTGTCTATCCATGCATATATAATTATGCGAATAATTATTAATTTTTAATTATAAAAAATGATAAATTAAAATCATTACTATATACTATATTTGTTAAATATGCAGCGAAATTATTACCTTTTCTGCCGGCAGTCCCTGTAAATGAAAGGTGTTGATTAGTTTTAACTGCTTAAATTACAATGTGTTCGTTGAGAGATAAAATGAAATGTTATCACACCTTAAATAAGGTGTGTATTTTTACATGCGGTCTGCGGTTTAGGTTCACTGTTGTAAAGATTCCCATGCTAGAAGTGAGGTACGTACGGAGGCTAGTCTCCTCTGTGCCTAAACCGAGTTAAATCTCCTCAGGAGCTGGTTCGTAGGTCTCTCCGGCCGTTGTAGCGTCTTTTTTGTATTGCCGCCAGCCGTGCAAACAAGAAAGAAGATTGCGCTAAAGATGAGAAATTAAAAGAAGGATACCTGATTCAGCGATATCGACATCCTTGGTACGGTACAAGGAATACGACTTACGGCACGCCGAAGGCGACGAACGCTGGCCTGTCTGTGCCGGGTTATTTTGAAATAGATAACCGGGCCAAACGCGCGATAGGGATGAGAAGGCGTAGCTGGTGCTAGGGTGAAGATACAAAGTAGGGCTAGCCGTGAAGTGATGAGGTAAGAGCAAGCTAATCATGAGGTATAAATTAGCTGCTCCTCCAAAAAATTATTCAGTATTTAGCGTGATATTGCCGGATTGGGCAACCCCACCACCATCATAATGCCTGTCGCGGCAAAAATGGCAAACTCACACCCAATGGAAACACTATTGGTAGGCTTACGCCTGTGGCAAGCAAATTTAATACGATAGGAAATTTATTCACTATTTTGCACAAATTATGGCGTATCGGGGTAGTCATTTTTATACCGCTATTGGCAACCGAACAAATTAGCGAAGCAAAAGCAGAAGTATCATCGTAAATCGTGACTTTTGTTGATGAAGGGACGGTATTATTTCGAAGTAATAGCATGGCTGTCTGGAAAATAAGAGGGAGTGAGAATTCATAAAAATTTATCACTAATTTAGTGATATTTTTCCTTAATAATCTCTACTTCTTAGAGCTAGTAAGGCGGTGTGAACGCTATACCATTGATAAATCATAGTGTTACCGTTAACAATTATCTTCACTCCTAATAAAGATAAATTAACAATATTACGCAAGTTTAACTTTTCAGCGACGGGGAATATTTTGTATAGCCTGATATGGGCTCCCATTGAGAAGAGGATCCTCTCCAGATCTATGTCTAGATTATTCTATTTTCTCCGAACGACTGCGACTGTGCGGGTGGGTGGTAGTAAATATTTAGTCAACGCGCAGTAATGACATAGAGGATCTGTGACGATTACGGTGCAAAAACATTAGAAACTATGTATGCAAAGAGACTAAAAAAGAATAAATGTCAACTCACTGATAACATAGAGGCACCCCAAAACCGACATGGGATAGACACTGTAGCTAAGACAAAGATATGTCAGAAACCGATGAGTCGTTAACCCCGATTCCCGGCAGGGACTCTGCATCCCGCGCTGCCTTGCTTCCGTCCCATTGTTCTTTCTGAAGCACCAATGTTAACACTAAATGGCGAACAGGAGTGGATGGTGCTAAGAGGTCATAGCGCGGAACTACTTCAGCCGAACAGATGAAGTCAGCAGAGCCAGCAGTTAATGCAGAGTGGCCGAGGAGGGCGCACAGCGCTGCAAGAGAGGATGACCTTAAAGTATGATTGACGCCCGATAAACCCCAACCCAGGCAAGGCAGGTCCGAGTCTGTGGCGACACGGTCAGAGTAGACCCTGCCTCTGCTAGGGACGGCAGGCGCGAATAGAATTCAGGGATGTGGAACATCTGTGCGGCAGATTTTTTGTGGGGAACGAAAATACGCCTGACGGCAAGACTGGTAAAATGCGGAGTGGCAAGGCAAAAAGCAAAAATGGTGCTTTTCCAAGAGGAAAAACACCTTTTAAAAAATACGGTATGAACTTATCAGTTCATACCGTATTTTTTCAATTTCTTACGCAGGGTGCCGCGGTTGATGCCCATCATCTGTGCCGCGCGGGTCTGATTGCCGCGGGTGTATTGCATCACCATGTCCAACAGAGGCTGTTCTACTTCAGCTAATACCAGCCCATAGAGGTCGTTGACGTCCTGACCGTTCAATTGAGCAAAATAGTTCTTCAGTGCTTGCTTTACCGAGTCACGCAGGGGTTTTTGCGTTACCTGATCCTGAGAGTTAACAGTGGAAAAGGTCAGTACGTTAGAATTTATGCGTTGTTCAAACATAGTTCTGTCTGCTCTTTTTTCTATTACGTAAGATTTGTAAAGTATGACTCCAATACCTCCAGCTGTTCGCTGGCATCCTCGCGCCTAACGACAGCGGCAGCTCCCCGTTATCCAGATAGTGCTGGATTTCCCGAAAGATCTAGGGTCTTCCCTGAGCGGCGTGGCCTATTTATCAGGGCATCTGCCCCGATGTAATCCAGCACAGCTCTGGCTTTCTGCGGGTCAGCAATTTTTCCATTGGCAATAACTGGAATAGAAATAAAATGCTTAACTGCTCGAGTACTATTGTACTCCGCTGCCTTGTACTCCACGTCGCAGTTAAACAGACAAGTGCGAGTGTGACCACGAATCGTGATGGCCTATATACCATAATCTGCGTCCAATTGGGTAATGTGTATACAATTCTAGTGATCCGGTGCCCAGCCTGTGCGAATTTTCATCGTCACAAGTATGTCGACGGCATGCACCACAGCTATCAGGATCCGTATTATACAACCGGATATTGCAGTAATACATAGAGCCAGCCAATTTACGGTTTACTTTCTTGGCTGGGAAACCCATATTGACATCAATCGGCCGCTGCCATTAACGCATCAGCCAGCGACGTCAGTATCAGCGGAATCGCTGATCACTAATGGCAATTTGCACCGTCCGTCCGGATACCAGTCTCATCACTTATGTACCATGTGCAAACGCGACTTATCCGTTCACCATACCTCTGTATTCGAGGACAGAATTTCCGAAACCGTTATTCCCGCTCCTATCGCGTGACATTCGGAGCCGCAATCAGGCAATTAGCGAACTTGAGGTGTCCGATATACATAGACAAAGGGAGACCATACTGTTGTCCACAAGGAGACATATATTACGCATTTTTTTCATCAAATGAAAGGACGAATTTTGAACAATACTGTGTCTGGGATCAATGATTGCGGACTTTTTCACGCGGAAAATACACTTTTCTAATTAAATACATAATGTTAAAAAAATCATCCTGTTTTGTGAGTTAACAAATTTTTTCTCATCCTACCGTGTAGGGCGAGCACATCGATAAAGCGCGGCTGACTAGGAAACGGACCTGGCGGGCACTACTTGTCTTTTTCGGCCACCGGATCGAGGGCAAAAGCTCTGGCATACGTCTGAGCCACGCTCTGTGCCTCTGGCTGGCCAGGATATCCGACAGCCCCAGAAGGCCCCAGGCGGCAGTAAGTCAACAATGAGCAGCGCGAGTTTGCGCAGCGGCCCGGCGAGGGATATTCGCCACCACCACGTCGGCATGCATCTCCCACGGCTGCACTTGCGGCAAATACAGCTATAAACGGTCTGTTACGCTGAGCGTTGTCTCGGCTGGCCTGAATCGCTTGCGGGTCGATATCAATGCCGATAGCCATTGCTGCCCCTAATTTTTAGGGTGGCGATGGCCAGAATGCCTGAACTACAGCAGAAGTCGATTATCGTCTTGCCGAGCAAGTCAAGATCGTCTGGAGAAGATTCAAAGCCGTTCACCGAAGCACATAGGATGAAAATTTTCCATCCATTTCAGCTCCTAGTCCTTGTCCTCCAACTGATCTATTTTATGGGCGAAACCGGTGCCCAGGTATCCAGCACCAGTGTGGCTAGGCTTGATCGCTTTAGCCGATGCTCGTTGGTAGCCCGCCTGCTTAGGCTATAGGCTCAAATAAAGGTCTATGATAATGGTGGCTGAATATTGCAACAATTGCGCGTTAATCATCGAAATGGTGGCCGCCAGCAGCGGCGGCAGTAACTGTACTATCAGGGCAGAGGGACCACCAGGTCAGGCACGTTCAGTTCGGGCGATACCGAGCGTCCCAAGGCGCCAGACAGGTGCATGCCAAGCATTAATACTCCTCACTACCGTGCTGAGAATCATGCCGCGGTGGACCACTTTACTATCGCGATAGGAAATGCAGCGCACCACGGTATGGGCAGGTCGATGACAGCGAAACACACTAGGATCCAAAACGAGGTCATGAATTTCGGCGAGAGGATGCCAATCCACGCTCGAGGGTGAAATCAGTGCCGGATCTATATGCCACAGTGGTGGCAACACTGTGTCTATACCGCTTGCGGTATGGTGGACTTACTGCCACCAACAATATAGTGGTCCCCAGTAGCATCACTAACCCCCGGAAGGCGTCATTGAGTATACTGGCGCGAAATTCGCCGAAATTGTTATAGAGCAGCAATGCTGATGCCGAAAACCAGCAGACCGGTATCGTAAGGGATGTGGGCGGCGGTTTCCAGTAGGCGGGCGCTCGCCGAAAAATTGGACTGTCATTGCGCCGATAAACGCTACCAACAGGCTGACACGCTGGCAAACCACACCAATGCGGGCTACTAAAGCGGGCCAGGAGCATGTCATTAAGGGTGAATGTATTATAATGCTAGGCTAGGATAGCGAATTTTTCCCAGGACACCGAAAGATAAACATATAACAGCCGGCAACTGAATTATCGATAAAATCACCCAGCTAAGGCCGTATTTATACGCCGTGTCCGTCCAGCCCGCCGCCGATGAACAAGTTGGCACTGATATAGGTAGCGGTAATGGTCATCACCAGCACAAAACCGCCTATTAACTCGATTTTCCTAGGAATATTCCTGCAAAAAATTGCCCTGAGTGTGCTCTGGTGGAAGGAATACAACGAGAGCAGAAACACCAGTACCAACGCCAAATAGGCGACCAACGGTACTATCAATTCACTGCGCATCGATGTCCTCCAGAGAAATATCGCGATAGATAATCCTTATCATTAGCCAACATAAGCTGATAAACACCAGCGTTCACCTACAGATAGGCCATTTCAAACTAATAGGGCAGTCCGGTGATACCCTGATCATTATCCGGCAGGTTAGATGCCAGTGGCCAGGCCAGGTAGCGAGATAAGCCAGGGTCAGACCGAACGCTCACCGCGCTTCGTGGTGAGCCTGGAAAAATTGTTTATCCGAATAACCTTCGCCAAAAGAAGTTAACTCTTGCCGTAAAGAACTCGTTTACGGAATGTCGAAAGCCTGTCTGATGTTTATCACTGCCATAGCAAAGGCCAGTGTTTAACCAGCCTTGATGTATAACTTGCAAAACGTGTAAATATAAGGAGCCTTGTCTAAGCGCTTAGGTTTCCTGCAAGCCGAGTTTCTTCTCCAGATAATGGATATTGGTGCCGCCTTGCTGGAAATGCTCATCATTCATGATATTCAACTGCAAATCGATATTAGTTTTAATGCCGTCGATAATCAGCTCCGCCAGCGCATTTTTCATGCGGGCGATAGCCACGTCGCGGGTTTCACCAAAACAGATAAGCTTGCCTATCATGGAGTCGTAGAGTGGAGTTACCGAGTAACCGGCATAGATATGGGACTCCCAGCGCACGCCCAAACCGCCCGGCGCGTGGAACCGGGTAATTTTGCCCGGACTCGGCAGGAAGCTTGTCGGATCTTCGGAGTTGATACGGCATTCCACCGCATGGCCGGACACCTTTACATCTTCCTGTTTCAAGGACAAGGGCTGCCCAGCGGCGATGCGCAGTTGTTCTTTAATCAGATCCACGTCGGTTATCATTTCGGTCACCGGGTGTTCCACCTGAATACGGGCATTCATCTCGATAAAGAAGAATTCACCGTTCTCGTACAGGAATTCAAAGGTACCAGCGCCTCGATAGCCGATTTCCACGCAGGCTTTGGCGCATCGCTCGCCTATAACGCGGCGTAATTCTTCGGTGATGCCGGGAGCTGGTGCTTCTTCCACCACCTTTTGATGACGACGCTGCATGGAACAGTCGCGCTCCGCCAGGTAAAGGGCGTTGCCTTGACCGTCGGCCAGCACCTGGATCTCGATATGGCGCGGATTCTCCAGGTATTTCTCCATGTAGACTATATCGTTGTTGAACGCAGCTTTCGCTTCCGCACGGGTCATACGGATGGAGGCGTCCAGCTCTTTGTCACTTCGCACCATGCGCATTCCACGCCCGCCGCCACCGCCGGAGGCCTTAATAATCAATGGATAACCTATGCGATTGGCGATAGCGCGATTTTTGTCCATATCCTCACCCACCGTCCCGTCGGAACCGGGAACACAGGGGACACCGGCCTTTTTCATCGCCTTAATAGCGGAAATTTTATCACCCATCAGCTTAATGGTTTCCGCACGCGGGCCGATAAAGATGAAGCCTGAGCGCTCAACCTGTTCGGCGAAATCGGCGTTCTCAGAGAGGAAACCGTAGCCTGGGTGGATAGCCACCGAGCCGGTGATCT
>NZ_LECR01000074.1:19663-24544 GCF_001602625.1 Sodalis-like endosymbiont of Proechinophthirus fluctus | reverse complement strand
TGAGATAACTTTTTACCGACGGCGGTGGGCCGATACAGATTGTCTCATCGGCCAACAGCACATGTTTCAGGTCACGGTCGGCGGTAGAGTGTACCGCCACGGTTTTGATACCCAGTTCTTTGCACGCGCGTAAAATACGCAATGCAATTTCACCACGGTTTGCGATGACGATTTTATCTAGCATTTTGCGCCTCGTTATTCGATGACGACCAGCGGCTCGTCGAATTCAACTGGTTGACCGTTGTCCAGCAGGATAGCTTTCACCACGCCGGCTTTATCCGATTCAATTTGGTTCATCATTTTCATCGCTTCAACAATACAAAGGGTATCACCAACGTTGACATTCTGACCAACCTCGACAAAAGGTTTCGCATCCGGGCTAGGGGTGCGGTAAAAGGTTCCCACCATCGGCGAGCGCACAAGGTGACCTCTCATGGTCACTGGCACGGTGCCGGCTTCTGCGGAGATAGGCAGGGCCGTGCCCTCTGACTGCTGCTGCACCGCAGGGATATAAGCCTGTTGCATCATCGGGTAGGGCGGTTGCGCCGTAGCACGACTGATACGAACCGATTCTTCACCTTCAGAAATTTCCAGCTCAGAAATTCCTGATTCTTCAACCAGTTCAATCAGTTTCTTGATCTTACGAATATCCATGAGTGGGGTTCCATACTCCAATTAATTGGATGTGGACAGGCGTTTGACCGCCGTCTGCAAAGCAAAGCGATACCCATCAGCGCCGAAGCCGCATATCACGCCAACCGCAATATCAGACAAATAGGAGTAATGACGGAAAGGTTCTTGCGCATGCACATTGGAGAGATGAATCTCAATGAACGGGATGCTTACCGCTAACAGCGCATCACGTAGGGCGACGCTGGTATGGGTAAACGCCGCGGGGTTGATAACGATAAAATCGGTATTGCCCCGGGCCTTATGGATATGGTCGATCAGCGCATGTTCCGCGTTGGACTGAAAATGGCTGAGCTCTATTTCCAGGCTGCCGGCTAACTTGCTCAGATCCGCGATGATATCGGCAAGGTTGGTATAACCATACTTGTCCGGTTCGCGGGTGCCGAGCAAATTTAGATTCGGCCCATTGAGAAGCAAAATGTGGAATTTATCGGCCATTATGCGGCGATCTCCATTCAATTTACGATACCCCGTAGAAAATAACCAACGGTAAACGAAATGTCATCTTTTTACTGACATTTCAATGATGATTTTCCACTGGGGTCAGGAATTATAGTGATATCGCGGATTTTCGCAGCAAATTACTGACGGTATCCATGAAGATATCTTTTAACGACCTGTTTCTGGCGGGAGTAAGATAACGTAACCAGTTACTATGACGAAAGCGAAAATTCATCTTTCACCGCCACTTATTGGCACAATTTCTTATAGCGTATAAGGCCAGAAGAGCCAGCCATGCTATGGCATACAACACCGACTTCGGCGAGAGGATTTTGACCGACCATATAGTGAATTGGCGCTAGGATAGCCACTATATAAATCAGATTGTGCAGGATTTGCCAGTGATTTTTTAATTTGCTCTGCGCACAGGGTAAAGAGAGGTGCAGGCCAGCGGCAATATTATCCAGCCGGTAATGCTGAGTACTAGATAGGGGTGCGCTACCAGTTTACGGCTGAGTAACCGTAGGTTGTCGATCCGGCGCTCCAGCAGCGCATAACTGGCTAAATGCAGCGTGGCGCAGGTGAAATACCACAGTCTGAGCAACTGTCGGCAATGGATAAGCAGCAACTGGCGACCGTAGTTGACCAGTAGCAAGACCAACAAGCAGCTTACTTAAGCGCCATGCGTCCGGTGAAATGCTGGATATCTTTAGCAGGATTGGCGCTGAAATCGTCTTGTCTGACGGTGTAGACCAGCCAAAGCAGTATGGCGCGGCCAGGTGCAAAAGTATTTTTACAGAATATATGTTTAAAATTTAGGCGCGCTTAGAAGTTCTCCCGTAGGTTTAGACAGCGATATAGGCTAGCCACGCGATCAGCATAGCCGTTGTACAGCGGCGTCGGTTTTCGTTTGACGTCCAGAATACTGCTACTGATCATCCTCTCCGTCGCCTGCGACCAGCGAGGATGATCCACATACGGGTTCACATTGGCGTAAAAACTACATTCATTCGGCACCGCTAGATTCCAGGTGGTGGGCCGGTTTCAGGGGTCAGGCGTATATGCACAATAGATTTAATTCCTTTAAAACCGTATTTCCAAGGCGTAATTAGCCTGATGGGTAAGCCGTTTTTTGGCGGCAGAGTTTTGCCATAAACGCCCACGGTCATTAACGCCAGCAGATGCATGTCTTTATCTAGCCGCAACGCCTCTAAGTAAGGATATTGCAGGCCGCTGCCGATAAAATCGTCTTTTTCCCCTGACATTTGTTCGGGATCATTAAGGGGCTGGAAGGCAACAAAACGCGCCTGACCGGTGGTTTCCACCAGCTTCAGCAACCGATTTAGCTCAAAGCCTATCCAGGTGATTATTATCGACCAGGACTCGACGAAGCGAGAGGTCGATGAATACGTTCTTCCAGCGTGAATCGATTGGGTACATCCGCCATGTCCAGCCTCATCAGTTTTGTGACTTCGCCGTCGATACGTATCTGCCATCTCTCAGTTTTCAAAACGCCAGCGTGTGCGGGGCGGGGTGTTTCCCCGCCTTTTATCCAGCCCAAATTTGCAGAAATTGTTGTAACCGGGTAATCTTGTCCACCTGCGTTAGCGGCGCTTGTGTTCTATGCTGAGAGTTGCCGAGTCCGGCTGCCCGGCAGTAGCTTTACCGCCTTATGCCGGCTGAAAAAAGAGAGAAGATCCGTACGCACCGTAGGAGAAAGACTAACAGTATCAGCGGTAATACCTAGTACTTTCAGCATATTAAGACGATGAAAAAAATTTTCAGTGGTAATATCGGCCTCGCGCAATCTGAGCAAAAATGTCATGACCGGACTCTCCATTGGGATAATTTTGGTGCCTATTTTACGTATACATTACGTTTTTATTCGATGACGGAAACAGCTATTCTCAGAGTGGCTTGCTTAAAAATATCGGTAACCCCTTTTTTGTTATTGAGTTCAGGGATGCGCCACTCAATGTCCGAATCTCGGACATGATGGCTATGCGTTGTGTTCTGGTGACGTTGCTGATGCTGGCGGGCAAGCATCATTGAGCCATTTCAGGCTGCACCAGCAACGCTTGGATAGGCAGTTCGGCGATGGCTGACAGTTTTAGTCGCTTGATGCTAACGGAGCCCACTGCCTTCCGTGGCGACCTAGCTGCCGATGGCGATGGATAGCGCCGGTATTACCCGACTAGAATTGCTGCGTCGGGGGAAACCCGTTTACTACCTAGCGCTGCCGCTGTCGCCCCATCTCGACTACTGTTTAGTCATCTTCTATACCGATACGCTTGTCAGCGACTGTCTTTAACTGCTGATTCATCTCGCTTTCGTCCGCGCTGGCGCGCTCGATCATTACGTCGTCATCAACGGCATCCAGAATAGATCTGACACCTTAACCGCTACGAATTCTTGCCGGTGATGCGTCAGGTTGGGCTTAGCGTAGTGCTATGGACGCCAGCAATTGCTGTGGCTAATCCCGCTGCTGTCCCAACTGCCAAGAGTGATTTTGTCAATATTACTAAGTATGTACTAACTTTTTCAACACGATTTTCGCCACTGGTTGCGCTGATACCTTCATGAAGTGAAGTAAATTAGTACAAAGCCAAATTATGTTTGAACTTGTTGAGGCGGATCTCTATCAACATTTATAACCTCTGCGTCCGGCGCTGTGCCTGCTGACTGGACTAGGTTGTTTGTTAACGTCAACCTAGCTGGGATGACCTTAGTCAGTACCAGCTACATCAGTTTAGTACCGATTTCAGTTATCAAACTGCGTCCCGGCCTAGTGCGCGATATAAACCGCCGTCAGGAGAATCAACTGTTCATGCAAAGCTTGCCGAAAGCCTGCATCGGCACCCGGAAGCGGGTTTTTGCAACCGGCGTGCGCAGCGAGTGCGAGTGTCCAACCTTGTTGTGGATCATGCCGTAGCGGGCGGTGAGGGCGATTTCTTCGCACAGATTTCGCCGTTGGGGGAGTTGATAAAAATATTCACGATTAATCCTATGATCCTAGATTAGGATAAAAGTCCGTGCAAAATTAATGTACAATACGCCTCAACAGCCTCATAAGTTATTATGCTATCAACAATGTACAAATTAGATCAATTTATACGATTCTGACTACCATATTCGTAATATTAGACATCAGAAAAAGTGATAATTTCGTACTTCGTCTACTTCGTCTGATTAAAATCCGCAGAGGAATTTTCTTCGGTTAGTGGGAATATTAACGGGGACGTATTTTTCATAGAAGTCGCGCGCTTTTGCGCCTTGTTTCTGCTTCTCTTGGTTGGTAGAGTGAGCGGATTTTGTTTTTCTCCCCAGCTTGCAGGATTATCCTTCAGTTATGTTTAAAAAATTTCGTGGCATGTTTTCCAATGACTTGTCCATCGACCTGGGTACCGCCAATACCCTCATTTATGTGAAAGGACAGGGCATTGTCCTTAATGAACCTTCCGTCGTAGCCATTCGTCAGGACCGAGCCGGTTCGCCGAAAAGCGTTGCGGCTGTCGGCCATGATGCGAAGCAGATGCTGGGGCGTACGCCAGGTAACATCGCGGCCATCCGGCCGATGAAGGACGGCGTCATCGCTGACTTCTTCGTTACCGAGAAAATGCTGCAGCACTTCATCAAACAGGTTCATAGCAACAGCTTTATGCGGCCAAGCCCGCGCGTGCTGGTGTGCGTGCCGGTCGGGGCGACCCAGGTGGAGCGTCGTGCGATTCGTGAATCCGCTCAGGGCGCGGG
>NZ_LECR01000074.1:19271-19547 GCF_001602625.1 Sodalis-like endosymbiont of Proechinophthirus fluctus | reverse complement strand
GCGGTCATCTCGCTTAATGGCGTGGTGTATTCTTCTTCCGTGCGCATTGGCGGCGATCGCTTCGATGAAGCTATTATTAACTATGTGCGCCGAAATTACGGCTCACTGATTGGCGAGGCGACGGCCGAGCGGATCAAACACGGTATTGGTTCCGCCTATCTGGATGATGAGGTGCGCGAGATTGAAGTGCGCGGCCGTAATCTGGCCGAAGGTGTGCCGCGCGGCTTCACCCTGAACTCGAATGAAATCCTCGAAGCGCTGCAAGAACCGTTAACC
>NZ_LECR01000074.1:18870-19166 GCF_001602625.1 Sodalis-like endosymbiont of Proechinophthirus fluctus | reverse complement strand
TAATCTCGATCGCTTGCTGATGGAGGAAACCGGAATTCCCGTGGTGGTAGCAGAAGATCCGCTTACCTGCGTCGCCCGCGGCGGCGGCAAGGCGCTGGAGATGATCGATATGCACGGCGGTGATTTCTTCAGCGAAGAATAACCTATCTCGAAAAAGGGGAAACCCTCCAAGTAAATACTGCAATAGGCTGTCCCGGACAGCGCCTCCTTTGTTTGTTGAGGAAAACGCATAGCTTATAAAGCCGATTTTCAGCAGAGACCCTTCTATGCAACTGCGACTTTTTCTGGCGATAACG
>NZ_LECR01000074.1:17970-18798 GCF_001602625.1 Sodalis-like endosymbiont of Proechinophthirus fluctus | reverse complement strand
GGATACGGCCGTCAGTCCCTTCTATTTTCTGGCTAATGGCCCGCGCCAGATACTGGATAATGTGTCGCAGACACTGGCAACCCGCGCCCAGCTGGCGCTGGAAAACCGGGCGCTGCGCCAGAAGTTGCTATTGATGAACAGCGAGCAGTTGCTGCTGGGTCAATACAAGCAGGAAAACGCCCGGCTGCGCGAGCTGCTGGGGTCGCCACTGCGCCAGGATGAGCAAAAAATGGTCACCCAGGTGATCTCCACCAGTACCGATCCCTTTATCGATCAAGTGGTGATCGATAAAGGGCTGGATAATGGCGTTTATGTCGGCCAGCCGGTCATCAGCGACAAAGGGGTAGTTGGCCAAGTGATTGCCACTAGTAAGCTCACCAGCCGGGTGCTGCTGATTTGCGATGCATCTCACGCGATACCGATACAGGTGCTGCGTAACGACATCCGTGTGATCGTCGCCGGTAATGGTTGCACCGAGGATTTACAACTCGAGCATTTGCCGGGCAATACCGATATTCGCGTTGGCGACGTGCTGGTGACTTCCGGTTTGGGAGGGCGCTTTCCGAAAGGGTATCCGGTGGCAGTAGTATCCTCGGTGAAAGTCGATACTCAGCGTGCTTATACCGTGATCCAGGCACGCCCCACGGCCGGCTTGCGGCGCCTGCGCTATTTGCTGTTGCTATGGGGCACCGATCCGCGCGGCGAAGTGCCGCTGCCGTCTGATGAGGTGCATAGGGTGGCCAATGAACGCCTAATGCAAATGATGCCGCAGTTGTCGCTACCTAACGCTATGGGACCACGGCCGGCCAGTGGTATAGCGGCAGGGGG
>NZ_LECR01000074.1:17002-17776 GCF_001602625.1 Sodalis-like endosymbiont of Proechinophthirus fluctus | reverse complement strand
GAACAGTACTAACCGCTCGGTTAGCACGGGGAGCAACAGTGGCAACCAGGACGCCTCTGGTGCTGCCCAAAACGCCACACTGCCGCCGCAGCTCCTGTTTGGTGGCTCAGGAGAGGAACAATGAATAGGTATCACCGCCACGGTGGCTGGATTATTTGGCTCTCCTTCCTTGTCGCGATTGTTCTGCAAATCATGCCCTGGCCGCCGCAGCTGTACCTTTTTCGTCCCTCCTGGCTCAATTTGCTGCTGATTTACTGGGTGATGGTGCTGCCACACCGGGTCAACGTGGGCACTGGTTTTATCTTCGGGCTGATTATGGATTTGATTCTCGGTTCAACCTTGGGTGTACGTGCACTAGCGCTCAGTATTCTCGCTTATCTGGTGGTATTCAAATTTCAGTTATTTCGCAATATGGCCCTTTGGCAACAGACGCTGATTGTGATACTGCTGTCATTAACAAACCAGGTGATCGTATTCTGGGCGGAGTTTTTGGTGATCAAAATTTCGTTCCGCCCGGAAATATTCTGGAGCAGCGTGGTGGATGGCGTATTGTGGCCCTGGTTGTTCCTGCTAATGTGCAAAATACGCCGTCAATTTGCCGTGCAGTAGCGAGAAAAAGAAACCGCGATGAAGGTGATTTATTTGGCGTCAAGCTTGCTCTAGCGCAGAGAATTACTGGCGCCGCTGGATATTCCTTTTGCGATGATTACCACCCTGGTGGAAGGAAGCCGCAGATGCGCAGAGAAAAGCGCGGTAGACTACGTCCAGCGGCCA
>NZ_LECR01000074.1:0-16965 GCF_001602625.1 Sodalis-like endosymbiont of Proechinophthirus fluctus | reverse complement strand
CCCCAGCCGCTGATACAATTGTAGCTCTCAAGAGGTATGTGCTGGAGAAGTTATGCGATTACAACACGCCCGGCAGATACTGACGCCCGGCCAGTGTTATCAAGTGATGACCTCGGTCTCGCTATCTTACACCTCGCGGATCGCAAGCCGTCTGGTGGTGACCGAGGTAGCCTTTCTCGCGTTGACCTCTGCTGAGATCGAGTACTATATCGCTTGCGGTGAACCGATGGACAAGGTCATCGCCTTTGTGCACTCGATCCTGTCTCTGTTGCGGGACGGTGAAAACCATTGAAACAGTATGCTATAAAATTATATGATAAATTATGATGTTACATCATGCCTACGACTCTGATCTTTTTCTGGTTTATGCGTCGGCCGCGGTGGGCGAGGCATTGTAGAGCGATGAGCTCTACATTCTGGCCGAGGTGGAAATTTTCGTCGGCAAGAGCAGGTGAAAGTCCAGATTAAGCCGCTTTACAGCCAGGAGCAGTTCGATGTAGTTATGATGTAAGCCCGTTGCTGCAAGGCAGATCTGTAACTAGTATAAGCCGTCACGTCGGACGCAACGGCCGCACAACAGCAAGCAAGGAAACAGGTGTGAAGTGGCTACCGGGGATACTCATGGCGGTTGGCGCTGCCCTGATCGTCTTGGTGGCGTTGAGGTTAGAGGGTTGCTTCTGGCTTTGCCGAACTTGAACAGCTTATGACCACAGATAGTCTCTGTATTGGATTGTGCTTTTGATGATGACATTTGGCCGCGGTAACTGTACGGCAGCTGGCAATCTTTCCGGTCGACGCTGGATATCTGAGGGTTGATGCTACTACCGCTGATGAGCGGCTGCATGTGCAGCGTGCCACGCCGGCGCTTGACGTGTGGCAATTCTTGCTGCACTATCGTTGGCAGTTCCGCGACGTGACCTTTTATCGCCTACAGCTGGGATCTGAATCCCACGCTGATGAGTCGGTATCTCCAAGGTAGTCCGATCAGCTCCGATCGTCTTTCTAATCTTTTCCTGCGCCAGTTCGACCATTTCATCATTCGCGGCAGCCAGATCACCTTTTTAACCCCTTCGGCCGAAGGGCCCCGGCTTTCCGTGCCACAGCTCATCACCTAGCTTAATACCTCCAACCGCCACCGTGTAGAAGACAAGATTAGCCTATCGAATACCGATGTGCAGCAGGGCGCGATCGACGTGCGTATGGATCTGCACGATTAGCAGGGGCTTCTGGATAATGGCAAAGTGTATCTCAAGGCCCAGGATATCGATCTTAAGCCGTGGTTTAGTCAGCCGCTGCAAAGTAATACCGACTTGTAAAGCGCCGATTTTATCCTGGCGGTCTGGCTTACCCTCGAAAACGGCGAAATTGCCGGCGCGGACGCGCCGCTTAGCCGGGGCGCAGCGCTTTGGCAGGACGGTGACTAGGCGCACCGGCTTGATGTAAATCAACTGGCGCTCCATCTTAGTGAGAGGCCAGGATGCCTGGCAGATGGATGTGCCAGCGCTGACTATCGCTACCGATGGCCAATCTTGGGAACTTGCCGTTCTGTCGCTTTTTAGCTGCCGGCAAAGAGGCATCTCTTTTTCCCCGATCGGGAGGGCGAGATCCGCCTACGCGCTAGCGGGCTGGTGCTGTCCCTTTCCCGCACAACCTTTAATTAGCGCCTACAACCCGCAGGATAGGCTGGTATTATAGGGACGTAATATCGATGCCTAGGTACAATCGCTTTAGATCAATGGAGATTTCTATTTCCATAAACCGGTTCGCTACCATATAAGATAAGAGGCGGCTTGGGTGTGTCGGAAATACAGGAAGTTTTACGACAGCCGCGTGCTCAAGAGTCCAAATCGAAATAAAGGCCGATTGTTTGACGCCGATGGTGAATTGCCGCAGTCTATAAAGATAATGCATGGCTTTATTTGCACTGTGGTGGGGTCAAATCCATTTTTAAGAACGTGAACCCATGAGTCTAACGTTGTTAAGTGAGCATTTACTTTATACTCATCAACTGCAGCACGACCATATTTTTTCTCTATATTGGAATAAATGAGCGCACGACGTCTGGACTACTATGCCGATATCTATTTCTAATCAAGCTATCATGAAGCATGGATCATTGAAGACGGTATTATTAAGGAAGGGTCGTATAATATTGTTATATCGACCAGGGCGTCGGTGTGCACGCGATAAGAGGTAAAAAAACGGTTTCTCCTATGCTGACCAAATCACCCTGACAGCATTGAATAAATACGCGATAGCTGTACCTAGCATCGTCAGTGACGCCGCCAGCGGACGGATAACATATCCTGGGCACGGTGGCTTACCGCCCCTGTATCCGCCGTTGGATCCGATCCGCTCGCCGGTCTGCCGCGCGAGGAGAAAATCATGCTGCTGCACTGGGTGGGTAAGGCAACGCGCGCCGCTGATGCGCGTGTCTAGGAAGTTACGGACAGCCTGTCGGAGGTGCATGAGCAGATTCTAGTTGCTGCTACTGATGATACGATGGTGGCGCATGTGCACTCGCTGTTTCGTATGTCCATCAGCATGCAGGTCGAGCAGGATAGTAAACGCGAGGTTGGCGCCAGAGAGGCACCGGCCGTTTTGGCTACGATTTTTTCTTAGCAGAGGTGGTCGGTGAGGTGCATGTCGACGGTTGTGCGGATGGGATGGGCGCTAGTGAATCTCTCCGCCGCCGCGGCCCCTGCCGGCGCTATGCAGTAGTGCTCGACGCGGGTTGGCCGCGTATGCTGCTGCACGAAGCGGTGGGACACGGCCTAGAAGGGGATTTCAATCGCTGCGGCAGCTCGGTGTTTATGGCCAGATGGGAAAGCTGGTGGCGTCCGAGCTATGCTCGGTAGTCGACGATGGTACGCTCGATAGCAGCCTGTACGGCTCGCGCTGGCCATTGATGATGAAGGCGTGCCTGGGCAATACAATTGCTGATAGAAAAAGGCCGGTTGAGAGGGTACATTCAGGACAAACTTAATACCAGGCTAATGGAGTAACACTCCCAGCAACGGCCTAAGGGAGTCAGTCCTATGCACATTTACCGATGCTGCGGATGACCAATACCTACCTGCTAGATCTGCTGGCGGGTCAATCGATGCCGGAAGAAATTATCGCCCGCGCAGAGCGCGGCATTTAAGCGCCCAAACTTGGCAGCGCACAGGTAGATATCACCTCCGGCAAGTTCGTTTTCTCTACCTCGGAAGCCTATTTGATTGAGAACGGATGCGTGACTCCACGCCGGTGAAAGGCGCAGCGCTCATCGGCTCCGGTGTCGAGGCGATACAGCAAATCTCGATGGTTGGCAATGATTGGATAAAAGGGTTGGAGTCTGTGGCAAAGGAAGCCCAAAGCTTGCTGGTAGGCGGGTGCGAGCCAGCTGACGCTGAAGTTGAATAGAATCACCGTGGGTGGTGTCACCTAAGCCGACGTTAACCTCCAGGGCGCCTCAGCGGCTGCGGCACCCCTGCCCGAACGCAGTGGGCTTACAGTCACCTCGAGCATATTGCTTTGAGCGCCATTGCGCCGGTGCCGTCATTAACATAGCGGATGATAGCCAACACGGCTCAACCGACTCTGTCCTGGCGAAAGGTATGATACATATCTGCCACCTGAGGAGTCGGTGATGTGGTTAATGCAGACCTGTACCTTCAGTGGTAATTTATCACGAGTCATATACACCGCATATACTGGCTGCGGATCGGAGTGATAGTGGATGAATAAAATTTCGACATTGCCGCGTTTTATCTTATCCAGGACTCACATAATTGATGCCAGCGCCGGCGGTCGGCCAGCGGATCAGTGTTTACGAATCGTTGGTTGCAAAGCGACCTACTGGCGACAAATGCAGTGTTATGCCTTTGGCGCAATGAGTTCAAACTGGTTGTCCGGACGCACGTCATATTCCAGCTAGGAGAAATTAGCCATGTCGCTGGGTTTTTCTGGCGTACCCCACTATGCCAGATAGCTCTTAGAGGCGAACGCCACTATCGGCATCGATCCCAGCTGGCGCGAAAACAAACTAGGATCTTTGCAGCGCTCCTACTTTCACCACCAGATCCAGCCCGTCGGCGATAAGATCCAGCGCTGGAATATTAGTCACTAGGTTGACCGATAGGGTCGGATACTCCTTCAGTATCTCAGTGGTAATCGGCGCCAGAACATTTTTAGCGTCGAGGTACTTGCCAATGTGTTGGAAAAGGACGAGCGCGTGGTCACGTGCGATAAGCGTCACCGGCTGGTAGGTAATTTCTTCCAGCCCAAGGTGCTGGCCGATGTGACTGATGATATGCAACTGGCGCGCTAGGAAACTTTTAGTCCGGTTGCCGCCTATTTCTGCTTTGCCGACGAGGAAGAGGCTATTCGGCGCGCCAAATATACTCCCTATGGTCTGGCAGTGTACTTTTATACCCGGGATATGGCGCGGGTATTTCTCGTCGCATCATCGCTTGAGAGCGGTCTGACCAGCATTAACGAATGTGCGATGTCCAACGAGCTGGGGCCATTTGGCGACGTAAAAGAGTCCGGATTGGGGCATGAGGGGGTCAGTGCTGGGCATGGAGAGGATTGTCTGGAAGTAAAATGTTGCATATTGGTGGACTTTATAAGGACACCAGTGGATGCCCATGCTATCGGGCGGGCGCCTAGGTATCCTGACAGGGAATTTAACCGGCTTAGCGGATAGCGCCCCCTAATGGAAAGCGCCCCCTAATGGAAAAAGTATCATTATATTTCAATTTTATAACATAAATACCGTCCTTTGATCGCCAATTTGCCATTAGTAAGGCCTTATGACGCCAATCTCGACGCCCTGTGGTCGCATGGTCTGTTGCATTTAGCTTTGCCTGTGGAAATTGAATTTGTATACCGCCAGGAAAAAGGAGTCCCTACACTCTATCCCGGTGGTCTTCGCGCATACGCGCATATAGTGACAAATATATTACGGACTGTTAAACTGAAGAAATGCTGCAACAGCAGTTTTCAGATTGGCTGACCGCATAATCCAATTTTGCTTGGCGTATGCGGCGAGATCCTGTCTAGCGGATAATGTGCTATAATAATAGCGGAACCAGAAAAGAAAGTTAGTCAATCAGGTTGCCCAGAAATGCACACTTTTAGAAAACGCGGTCGCACAGGCGCTGGAAAACTGGCGCCCGCCAGGTCGGATGCGCCGGAAGTGGTAGTGATCAAAACTACCAGTATCGGCATCATAGCACCCGCTATGGCGAGGTGGAAAATGTCGAATTCAACAGCGATGGCGCCTGGGGATAACCGTTTGTTATCAACAGCGCAACGGCGGCGACTCCTCCACAGATCTTAGTCAGGACGCCACTGTCCGCACCACCGCCACTGCTCTGGGTATTGCGTGCTACACTTCTCCACCGATCCCACATCGGGAGGGACGGGACCGGTGGAGAAGACGCTGTTGGCGTATGAGGCGCCGGATCTCGATTTACTTCACCTCGCCGAGCTTGACGCTGAACGCGGAATAACCATGGCGGCGGAATGGATGGCCATCGACGGCGATAAGCGTACCACCCATACCGAAGGGGAAAGTTTCAACAGCTATTTCGGCACCTACGTCTTTTGGTAATAGCCACGGCATGTTGCAAAGCTACAACAGCAGCAGCCGTCATTCTCTCTCCTGCAGCATCATAGTGGAAATCGGCGGCGATATAGCGTAATTACGCCTATACAATCAGCGGCGCCTTCGACGATCTATGCTCGCCGCAATGGGTGGGGGAGGAGCGCATACACCGCACGCTGGCGCACCTTAATCCGCGTAAGGTGCTGACCATAGAAGCATCGGTATTGCTTGCAGCCGAGGTGGTAACCGGTCTATTTGGGCATATGGTGGGTCCTCTCAGCAGCAGTAATATATATCGCAACTCCACTTTCCTGCTCGATTTACTAGGTAAGGCTATCTTATCCGATTGGCTGTCCATCTAAGAATGTCTCCTTTTACTAAAGGGACTGGCGTCGTCTCCGTTTGACAGTGAAGGCGTGAGGACCAGCGATTGGGCTATTGTCCAGGATGGCGTGCTCAATACCTGGCTGCTTGGCAGTTATGTGTTGTGCAAGCTTGTCCTTGAAAGCACGGGGCCACCCCGGCGGGATATACAATTAGCGCATCTCCCATCAGGAGGTGGATTTCTCCTGGCTACTGAAACAGATGGGACGCGGGTTGGTAGTTACGGAACTAATGGGGAAAAGGATCAGCATGATCACTGGCGACTATTCCCGCAGCGCGACCGGTTTTTGGGCGGAAAACGGCGAGATACAATATCCGTAGCGAGATAACCATCGCCGGCAACCTGCAAGAGATGCTGCGCAATATCGTCAGCACCGACAGCGATACCGAAATGCACAGTAATATCCAATGCTACTCAGTGCTGCTGTCGGCGATAAAAATCGCCGGTCAGTGACGATTAATTCATCATCCCTGATGAATCGTGTCGGTGACTTATGAACGTTATACGCCGATGACGATGATCGCCGGCCAAATGCCCCTATTAAACTATCAGAGTACCATGGCTAGTTCGCCGGCAGTCGCCTCTGCCTGCTACGTGCCGTTACATACTGAATTTGGGACTGACGATCGCATAAAAGAGCTAGCACATACCACGTGGGGTCGTATACTCTACTCAAGCCATATTGATTCAGTTTGAGATGTACAACCAGCATCGGCCCATTGCGCTGGTTGTATTGCTGTGGTGCGGGGTGTGTGGTTCCACGAGATTTTCTCAGTCGGCCTGAAGCCCTGCATCGCTTTCTAATCGCTTTCTATAGGGCGCCTGCAATTCTATCTTCTGCTCCAACAATTGGCGCTGATGATTCATGTGTTGCAGCGTGCTGATGAGCTGCTCATATTTGGTTTCAATGGTACGGTACAGTAGTGGTGCATTGACCTGGACAGAGCTTCCTAATAACTGCTGCTCTTAGGCAAGGGTGGCCTCCAATTTGTTCAGCAGTTCGACCATGTTAGCCAGCAGTGTTTCCAACGTCTTCATAGCTTATTCGTCCAACATCGATTGTGCCTGGCTAATCAGCACATCGGCAATTCTACCGCTATCCATGGTGAGGGAGCCGTCACAGATAGCGTTTTTGATACGCCCGATCTTGGCGACATCGATATCCTGGGCTCCTTGTTTTTGCAGCTGATCCAGCGTGTCGCTCAAGCTAACAGTGCTTTTACTCTCTTGATTGTCGCCGCTGGCAGCAGTCTTGTTTTTCCGTATCTGAACGGCATTGCCGTCGATGTTTTTCAGCGGTTCCAGAGACTGAACAGGACAGCTACTCTCAATACTCATACAAGTCTCACTTACGTTGATTTCGTTGATTGAAACGGCGCCAATACCCAACTATCGGCCTCAGGCGCGAAAACCTTAATCATTTATAATATAACGTACACCTGTAAGGCGATGGTGATCGTGCCGATAACCTGTTACCCGGAATTCATTTTTACCTTGCGGACCTTTGCCTTCGTGAATCTGATCTCAGGAGATCCGGTGTTGATCATGGCCGGGAAGCGCGGTATTTCCCCGAGAGCTATGCGGAATTGATGACCTAGATGGGGCTGGATAAGCTGCTATTTCAATAATACTTTCACTACATCGCCAGGGTGCTCTGTAGGGGGATACAATCACCTCACTTAAAGACCAGCCAGCTTCCGGTATGGCAGGAATTTGTCCCGCCTTTCCAGGCGACTTTGGAACTGGAGATTTGCGCCATGATTTTCGCCGTACTGGTGGCATTCCCGTGGGGGCACTTGGCGGCGGTGATGAAGTGTGGTTCTATTTTCGATCATACCGTGGTGGGTGTTCTCGTTGACCGGCTATTCAATGCCCATTTTTTGTTGGGCATGATGTTGATTATGCTAGTGTCAGTGCATTTGAATCTTACGCCGGTGTTCGACGGGGAAACGGTGTTTCTTGACAACAACTAACCCCTGACCGGTTTCATGCTGATTGATACGCTGATTTGGGGCGAGTTGGCGGATTTCAAAGATGCCGTGATGCATATCATCACGCAGGCTATCGTGATGGGTGCTATTCCGCTGGCAGTCATCGTGCGTATGACCCGTTTGGCGATGATGGAGGTGCTGAGCGAGGATTATATTCGCACCGCGCGTGCCAAAGCGCTGAGCTGTCTGCGGGTGATCATCATTCATGTGCTGCGTAACGCGCCGCTGTCGGTCGTAACGGTTATTGGCCTGCATGTGGGGACGCTGCTGGAGTTACTACTTTGACCGAAACCATCTTTTATCCTGGGCAGACATCAGCTGCTGGCTGATTGAGGTGCTGCAGCGCAGCGACTATCCGGTGATCCAGGGCGGTTTGTTTCTGGTAGCGACGTTGATCATTTTGGACAACCTGATGGTGGACGTCCTGTACAGGGTAGTGAACTCGCGTATCTGGTATAAGAAATAGAGGAACGGAAAATGACTCAAGCCATAGAGCCGGTGACACTGTGACTGGTGTGCTGAGGCCGATGACCCCATTTCAGGAGTTTTGGCACTATTTTAAGCACAATCAATAAAGACGCTGTTATCGGGCTGACCTATATTTCTGCATTCTGCTGATGTTCATCGTGGTCCTGGTGCCGGCTTACTAGCACCCAACGGTTCGGATAGAAGTTGGCAGCTGGCAGTTTATGCTCGGTACCGACGACATCGGCCTCGATATTCTTATTCGCCTGATGCGACCGCCTGTCTCTGCTGGTGGGATACCTGGTAGTTGCGCTGTCGCTGCGCTGCTGCTGGGGGGAGTCAACCTCGATTACGTTACCGCTTCAAGGGTAGCCGTCGCCGGCATGCTGACAGATGTTCGTCAATATTTTGCCCAGCTGTTGGCGCCGCTTATCGTTCAGGTCTCGCTGGGGGTTCTCCAATGCCATTAATGTCATTTTGGATATAGTAGCGATCGGTTTCCTGGGTATGAGTGCACAGCCACTTACGCCTGAGTAGGTCACAATGCTGGCAGACGTATTGCAGTTCGCCCAGAGTGCCTGGTGGTGGTAGCGTTCTCTGGATTCGTTATTCTACTTACTGTGTTGGCGTTTAATTTAATGGGGGACGGCCTGCGTACGCCATCGATCTCAAACTCAAGCAGTAACGAGAATCTAATGGTGTTACTGTCCATAGACAAAATATCGGTCCATTTCGGTGATGAGGGCCACCCTTCCGCTCCGTTGACAGAATCTTCTACCAGGTGGAAATAAGGCCAGGTGCTGAGCATCGTCAGCGAATCCGGCTCGGGTAAATCGGTCAGCTCGCTGGCCGTGATAGGATTAATTGATTATCCCGGCAAAGCTATAAGCTGATAATCTGGTGTTCAATGGCCGCGATTTACAGAAAATCTCTGACAACGAGCACCACCAACTTATCGGCGCCGATATAACCATGATTTTCTAGGATCTGATGACCAGTTTGAACCCCTGCTACACGGTGGCTTCCAGGTCATGGAAGCCACCGTGTAGCAGGGCGGCAACCACAGGACCCAGTGCCAGTGCGCCATTGATGCTGACGCTGGTGGGTATTCCAGATCTGGCCTCCCGGCTGGACGTATATCCGCATCAACGTGTCCGGCGGTATCAAGCCAGAGCATGATGATAGCCATGATCATCGCTTGTCGTACCAAGCTGCTGATTGCCGATGAACCCACTATCGCGCTAGATGTAACCATCCCCAAGCGCAAATTATCGAGCTGTTGTGGACCTCTGCAGCAGATCGAGAATATGGCATTGGTACTAATTACCCATGATTTGATGCTGATAGCAAAAGCGGCACACTATATTATCGTGATGTACGCAGGACAAGGTGGTGGAAACCAACAAGGAAACGGAAATTTTCAGCGCGTCGCGTCCGTCATCCTTACACCTAGGCGCTGCTGTCCTCCAATCTCCGGCTTAATCCCGATCTGCATCCCGAGTGGATAAAACTAATTTGGCTCTTGCACCGCGCTGTAACCACGGCTGAAAGGCTACAGCGATCAACTGGTAGCATGCTTTGCCGTCAATCAGGATGAAGTACAAACAAGACGATAACTACCGACTCTGGGGACAGTGTCCCCAGAAATACCTCCAAGCGTCCCTCCATTAGATGAACAATCGCTGGTTTTTGTCAGGGCCAGAACGACCCGAGATAATCCGTCGTTTCGCTATTAAACGGCTAGGATTCAACGGCGCCTATTATTAATGGTCGGTTAAAAGTCGGCTGTCCGATTATTGACGTAGGAATAAAAGGCATGTTCCCAAAAGGTGAACTTCATCCCTATAAAATGCAGACAAAAATTCAAAGCATATAAATCATTAACGTCTAAGTGTATGGCTAGTCAATCAATTGCATTCCTTTGCGGATAAAATCCATAAGTATATATTTATCAAGGTCAGTATGCCGATAATATTCAACAAGCTGAATGAGACTGTGAACGCCGGCTTTATTGTAAATATTCATAAGATGCACTTCAATCATCTTTTAGCAATTTCTTTGGCGATTAGCCTCCGTTGCTCCCAAAAAATAATTTCAAGCTCACTTTTAGTGAAAAGTTCATTTTCAATATCTATTTGAATGATATTTTTATTAAGTAGATTCATATAATATAATAATTCATGTACATCAAGTTTCCTTCCATAAACGATACCAATGAGTTTATTATCATCATTATAAAGTGGTGCTCTTTCAGCATAGTGTGATACAAGCTTAGTGGTGTTTCCTTTACCATAATGATGAATAACTATGGAAATTATTTTCTATTTTATTTGATAAACTTTTCGTCGCTGGCGATAAATTCTGGCTAAAGTTATTGCCATATGTCAGTAGAGACTTCTTTATCCGCCCGTCCTTCCACATTAAATTTCTTAGGAAATCTAAAGAACTTAGTATCAGAATCTTTTACGACTACGTATTTTTTCTCATTGTTTTTAATTAACCAATGTTCTGAGCTTTTTTTGATGAATTATACAAACTACTTAGGTGATTTTAAGTAAAATTTAAAATTATTTTAAATATTTTTATGATATTAATTTCCTCGTGAAGCTAACTGAGAAAAGTTATGAATAGTAAATATTATAAAATAATTACCTATAAAAATATCGAAAATATTTATCGAAATAGTTATCGATAGAATCGGTTTGATAATATTGGCAAATATGTTTAAATATTAGCAAAATAGTATTTATGTCAGCAATGGATTGTCAAGTTCAGAACATCACAATTATATATATTTTCTCTTGTAAAATGAATATGAAATAAAAAAATAGATTATTTCATGGAATAAAATAAACAAAATTTCTATGCTATCAATAGAATAAAAATAAAATAAATAGTTGTTTTATTTAATGTGACTATTGTTCTTATAGGTATGATAACGTCACTAGCACAATGCATGCTGGGTACTATATTAGGTCATAGTATGACATTTTTTCAGGCTATTTTGGCGACGTCTTTAGGTAGTATCATATTAGTCTTTGTCATTTTTAGTTTAGGACGTGCCGGTATGAAAGAAGATCTTTCCACCAGTGTGTTATCCCGATGATACGACTTTATGAAGTCATGATCTATGTTTATCAGACTTGATATTTCAATCATCATATTATACTGGTTTGGCGTAAACATAGCGCTGATTTCCTAAAGCTTTCTCACCGTGATAGGAAATCATATCAATTATTTCTAGTGATCAGAAATAAGCTGGGTAGTGTTTTCATTGCTGGTAGCTTTTAGTTTTAACGCACTTAAGCATAACGGTAAAGATCGTGGTTAAGATTTTTTTTCAGTGACATTTTATGTGTATTACGACGAAATTGTGAAATATAATATCGACAGATTTTATTCTTCCTCTCCCTTGGGTGAGACTATCTCGATAGGAAGGGTTTGATAATAGTTACTGGTATGTTTATCGTAGGATCCTTAATCACACCTGACACAAGCAGATATTGCAAGAACCAAAAACACGTATTATGGATGATTACGTACTCAGTAATTATCTTTGATTTTATTATTAATGGGATAGATATTTTAGTCACTCATGCGTTAGGTACATCGAATGTTGTAGAGATCATGATTCATACAGTGGGTTAGATTGGCGTACTTACGTTTATATTGTCCGCTATTAAGGTTAATGATAATAATTTATATTCCGTATCTAATAATATTATTGGATTTATTGAGATGCTGACCGGTAAGAAGTTCAATTATACAGAAATAAAATTGCTGATATGGTTACTAGGCATATTATTTTAATTATCATAAATTTTATGATGCTTTCATCCACTTTTTGATAGCGCTTGGTTTAATTTTTCCTCCCATCGCAGGGTAATTCTGGTTGACTATTATATTCTTACGTACTAGCCGATATCATCTAGAGATATCACGTAAAATTTGCAAGCTACCTAATGACGCGTCAATTCTATTCACTAATGTAATCGCCATTATATCCTGCGCTTTAGACAGTACGTCTGGCATGTATCTCCAATACATAATTCCTTCTGTGAATTCTATTTTTGCAGCAGGCATAGGTTATTAGTTATTGATGAAAATAAAATCTTCTATGAGAAATAACTTTGCTCTATTATCTTGATCCTAGAGAAAATCAGGCTAAAATTTAATAATAAAATATTATAAAACTATAATTTTAATACACTTCACTGTATGTAAACATACAGTGAAGTGCGAAGTTATCCGCATGAAGAATAAGGATGACGATGATTGCATTTATAGGTAACAAGTTTCGAGTAACTTTGGTTTAGTTATTAAATTTGCCAACAAGAATGCTTCTTGATAGATTATGGAATATAAATGATCCACCTAGGTAAGTTTGACCTGCTAGCATGCCAAAATCGCTATGTCAATAAGGTAAATTCAATGATGTAATTTTATCCTACTGTCGTCAATACTGATCACTACTTAAATAGTATGTTAATTCTCAAGGGTGATGTTTAATGAGTAGTAAATGTATCCACTTCAAAAGGGAAAGTATCTCTAGGAAGTTTATTTATATCTATGAAAATCAAGATGATGCTTGTTTTATTCGCGATAAAGAAGCTAGGTATGTTTATATTAATCCAGCGAGCGATGTTTACACTACTAGATTTTCATGCATCCTTTAGTATGGAAGGAAAATTACTCTTACAAGTCCCTCACTGGATAAATTTTTTTAGGATGAGTTTATATATTATGATAACATGGTGATGGAAAAGAGCATTTCGCTATCGTTAGTTGTCACATCGGCGTTCGGCAGAGAAAACTGTATCCATCCTTATGTTTTTATATCAAACTTTCTTTGATAAACATGGCAATGTTGTTGGTACCTTTTCTGAAGCCCAAGCCCTTGCTTTTTTCTCAGCTATGAATTATATTAACGGTGAGGTGAATCGCCGGTTAAACTGATAACGCATCTATCAGATAATACTTTTACGGAGAAAGAGCTTGAAATTATCTTCTTTTCTTATCAATGACTTATCGGCAAGGAAATAGCGATACGTTTGGGAATTTCGCACTGCACAGTAGAAAACAGGTTTTGCGGCCTTTATCAAAGGGCAAATGTTCATAATATTCAACAATTCAAAGAGTTTTTCAAGGATTTAAGCTTTGATTATTACATCCCGGAGTCTTTTCTACATCCTAGAATCATCGTCATAGATGCTATTAACACGTAATATTTTTGAGATATTGTCCATATATTATTTTTATCATGTTCAATATTTGTTTTTGTCAAGTACATATTGAATGATTTACTAATTATAATTAGTATGCTGTAACTTACAGTGTCGTTTACTTATTACTCTAATAAGTATGATATGTATATTACAATGCTTGTTATCGCCGAGAGCGAATATCACGGGTTGCGACATTTGTGAAAGGTCTGCGCTAAATTGGATTCATCAATCCGAATACGTTGTTGTCAATATAATGAATTTTGCTGTGGGCTCTGAGAATAACAGCTAATCGAGTTTATCTCATGGCGTAAGCAAGCGCTTGTCAAAAGGGTACTTCAGCGCTATGACCTTGAGATAAGGAAACTGAATTCTTATCTGGTTTGTAAACAAAACAAATCGGATGCTGCTATTAGCGTGATGAGATGATAGTCGATGTTTCACACCGCAAGCCAACGTTTCCACGCTTTGGCGGATGGCTTCGCTTGATAGATGAATCCATTAGAGGCAGGGCTGTTTCATACTAGTGGCAATGGCCTGTAATACGATTCCGCTGGCAGCGGAATCGTATAATGCTCAATTACGTTGCTAAATAGTGCGTTGTGAATGAGTGAAAAGAATAATTATATCTTAACTAGCGATAAAATAAGGGATCACAAGCCGTCAGATCCCCGCGTGCCGGATCATCCACACTCTGCATAGATAGTCCTCAGGCTCTTTCTCGGGCTTTCAAGCTCAACGGGCATGCTCTGAGGGGGAACACTCCTACTGCGAGAGCGGCCATTCGTAGACGTGCGGTGGAGAACGTGAGTAATGTCCGGGGCACCTAGATCTGGTAGAGGTATCTTTCTCGTGGCTTAAATGCCGTTTTGCCTGTCTGCTGAGTGAGCGCGCGATCCGTGCCGTTTGGTAATGTAAGTCGCCAGAAACAGGCTGAAGGTTGCTGGTATCATTAGAATTAATTTGTAATATATATTTCTATCATATTTCCTTTTATATTTTATATAAATAAAGTTCGTTGAATTTGACATGTATCATGCAATAAAACTTTTTAATGTTATCATATACGGGATTAATAGTGTTAGGAATTTTTCGATTTAATATCGAGATTATTTCACTCTCATGAATGATTCTTGCTATGTCGTGTCATCATCATTAACAAGCCAACTTCATGAGAAGAAAATAGTCGGATGAAAATTTTCTATATAAGAAAATATCCGCTGCAAACGCTCTCATTTTATAGCGTAAAAATATAATCTTATCGAGTATCCATGAGATGGATAAGGATTTATTATCGGAGTTACTAGTAGGACGTTTCTTATAGGGTTTAGTAGTTGGTTTATACGCCAGTATATTATTTCAACTTTACAGGAATATTAATTATCCTACTGTTTTCATGCGACTTATTTTATTTTATTCACTTCATTCATTTATGAATATGGTAGTCATGCTGTATCACGATAAGGTGATTATAATCACAGATCTCGGCGAAGTTATAGGCGATAACAATTGATACTGCCTATGCCATTATTAATGGCTAAAATCACGGCGCCAAATAAAATACCGTCGATAATGCACTCGGTATTTGTCGCTATAGCCTTATTTTCTCAGACTGACCTGGCTTCGCTGAAAACGGCAAGGCTTGACGCCGGGTGCCACAAAGGGATTTTTTGCAAAACCCTGAAGCGACTAGTTATTCATCGAGGGTTAGAAGATTGCGGCTGAGAGGATTTTCCTGTTGCCGATATCAGGTGTTCGTTATTAATTTCTAAAGATAATTAAGCTGTCAGCGAAACATTATTCTTCTTGGCAAAAAAGTCATCTGATAGGGCTTGCGCCCTTACTGGAGAAGCGCCATGAGTAAAATCCTCAACCGCTTTCGCTATTTCAAACAGAAAAAGGAAACTTTTTCTGAGGGGCATGGGCAGGTGTGCCATACTAATCGTGACTGGGAAGACAGTTATCGCTAACGTTGGCAATATGGCAACATTACGCGTTTTACCTACGGTGTTAACCGTACCGGCTCTCCTGTGGCTAGAAGATCTATGCCAAAAACAGCTTGGTGACGTAGGAAACGCGGCAAACGGACTATCCACATACCATGACAAAGCGCGAGCCGCGCGGTGTCAGCACTACGTCCGGTAGCGGCCTGGCTGTCAATCGTAGCCGATAAGTAAAAATGTCAGCAATATAAAATGCAGCGTGGGCATGGCGGATTTATCCGTGCGCCAAGCTGGCAGGAGATTAATCCTGGTTTGTTGCCGTGGCTAATATTTGGGCGATTAAAAATGTCTGGTCAGATCGAATGGTGGGGTTTTCGCCCATCCCCGCTATGTCGATAGTGTCTTACGCTGCGCAGACGCGCTATCTGTGGCTGCTTATTGGAACCTGTTTGAGCTTCTACGACTAGTATTGTGTACCCCCAGCCCCGCATCTCCAATGACCTGGGGTGAACAGACCGATGTGTCGGAATCCGCCGACTGGTACAATGCCAGAGCTATATCATCGTCTGTGGGTCCGAACGTACCGCAAACACGTACGCCAAACACGCATTTTTTACTTGAGGTGTGTTACAAATGCACAAAACCGTCGCGGTTACGCCTGATTATGCGGAAATCGCTAAACTTAGCGACCAGTAGCTGCTAACCTACTTGAGCAGCGAGATGGATGTGTAATCTTTGCGTATTTTTAGGGCTGGAGAATCCGCATTATTTTCGTCATGTGAAGCATGACACCATCCTGGTGTATAAACTGCAGGTAAAATTTCTGTGGCTGACTGAAGCTTCCAGCTTCCCGAGTGCCAGTCGCCACGGCTTATAATCTCACCCTAGACGGCGTCGATCGCGGTCTTGATAACGATAACTGCGCGCGGCTATCATAAGATACACACGTATTCACTTGCATGGGGCGAGTAGTAGATTTGCGGCGTCTCTAGTGAGCAGATTGCGCAAATCTCCTGTGAGTTTGGCGCCACAGCGGCTACAAAACCCATAGCCTGGCGATGATTATCCTCGGCGCGGGCATTAACTGCTGGTATCACATGGATATGAGCTACCGCGCGCTCATCAAAATGCTTATGGCTGCGTCGACCATCTCGGTCGTGAAACCAATGTCATGCTGCAGCCTATCCAGTATGATACTCCGGCGGAACTGGTCCAAAGCGGCGAAATTCGCGACTGGAAAAAGGGAAGTGCGGTCTGATCCCTGGCCAGACCGCGCCGCATATCATCCGCGTGCAGTGTGATTATCCGGCGACCTACGAACTCTTTATCGCGTCTGCCTTGCGGGATCCAAGCCAGCAATTGGGCA
>NZ_LECR01000024.1:12582-13837 GCF_001602625.1 Sodalis-like endosymbiont of Proechinophthirus fluctus | reverse complement strand
GTCGGCCTGCTAGGCCTCACGACTGGCGACGGTGGATGATGAGACCGCGCTAATGCGCGAGCTGTAGTTGTTCCGGCGCCGTACGCTGGTGCGTATCGTCTGGTCGCAGATCCTCGGTCTTTGTGACGCCGGCGAAACGCTAAAACCCAGCTAGCTAGCTGGCGGAAACTCTGATTATCGCCGCGCGAGACTGGCTGTGGCATACGTATTGCTGCGAATGGGGCACACCCTGCGGCACAGATGGTAGCCTACAGCCGCTTCTGATTTTGAGTATGAGAAAACTGGGCGGCGGAGAGCTGAATTTCTCTTCCAATATCGATCTGATATTCGCTTACCCAGAAAATGGTTTCACCCGCAGCTGCGGCCACGAGCTGGACAATGCCCAGTTTTTACCCGGCTCGGTCAACGGGTGATTAAGGTGCTCGACTAGCCTACCATCGACGGTTTTTTATAGGGTAGATATGCGGTTGCGGCCGTTTGGCGACAGCGAGCCTCTACTGAGCTTTGCCGCGCTGGAGGACTCTTATTAAGAGCAGGGTAGGGACTGGGAACGCTATGTGATGATAAAAGCGCGACTGATGGCATTGACGCCTATCCCTACAGCTAGGAGCTGCGCGGTATGCTGCGTCCTTTTATCTACCGCCGCTACATTGACTTCAGAGTTATCCAGTCGCTGCGTAATTATGAAACATATGATCGCAAAGGAGTTGCGGCAGTGCGGGTTGAAGGACAATATCAAACTGGGCACCGGCGGCATCCGTAAAATAGAGTTTATCGCCCAGGTGTTTCAACTAATTCGTGTCAGCCGAAAACCGCGCCTGCAGGCGCGCACTAATGATACGCCAGGCATCGCGGTCGCGTTATTGCGGGAGTCGATTTCAAAATCGTCGGAGGCCGACGTCTCATGGGTTCTCTGTCCCTGCCTGGCAAAGCATGTCGCCGATTTTCTCCGCAATGTAGCAAAATGCATGCTCGGCCCGCGCGGGTGGAGAAATGCTGGACGTGCTGATGCTGCGGTTGATGGCGCATATCGACTATGGCGACGCGGCGGGCGTGGCGTTTGAACGCTTGGCGCCAGTGCTGCTCAGTATCGTCGTCTCCCACAATATTTATCTATCTGGCGCTGTTGCTGGAGTACCCCAGCGCGCTGGGGTACTTGATTCTCCTATGCGCCGCGTCGCCGATGATCGCTAGCCAGCTTGTGCGACATCTACTGCTGCTGGGTGGATTACTCGATCCCGCCACCCACTACCAT
>NZ_LECR01000024.1:12137-12539 GCF_001602625.1 Sodalis-like endosymbiont of Proechinophthirus fluctus | reverse complement strand
TCTGTTGCGGGTGCCAGAAGACGACGAGGAGCGGCAACTGGAAGCGCTGCGCCAATTTAAGCAGGTGCAGCGGCGGCGCATTGCCGATGCCGATATTGCAGGCATGCTGCCGGTGATGCAGGTCAGCGATCAATTGAAGTATCTGGCGGAATCTATAATTCACGCCGTTATCCAGCAGGCGTGGAAACCAATGGTGGTGCGTCACGGGCGGCCCTTCGCATCTGGGCGATGGCTAGGACGCCGAATTTGCGGTCATCGACTATGGGAAACTTGGCGGCTGGGAGTTGGGCTATAACTCTGATCTGGACCTGGTGTTTTTACATTAGTGCCCGGATGACGCTATCACCGACGGGTCACGCGTCATCGATGGCCGGCAATTTTATCTGCAGCTGGCGCAGCGGG
>NZ_LECR01000024.1:11531-12115 GCF_001602625.1 Sodalis-like endosymbiont of Proechinophthirus fluctus | reverse complement strand
CCCCGGCGGGTATACTGTATGAGGTAGATGCCAGGTTGCGCCCCTCTCCCCTCTAGCGCTACCGGTATGCTGGTCAGTAAGCTTTCGGCATTCGAGGATTATCAGCTTAATGAAGCCTGGACCTGGGAGCATCAGGCGCTGGTGTATGCGCGGATGGTTTATGGTACATCGGCCCTGCAAGAGGGGTTTAATGCTATTCGCCACCGGGTTGCTGTGCAGCGGTCGTGATCCTGCTACGCTACGTCGCGAGGTTAGTGAAATGCGCGCCAAGATGCGGCAACATTTGGCCAGTAAGCAATCTGACGTTTTCGATATCAAAACGGACGAAGATGGTATACAGATATTGAATTTTTAGCGCATTATCTGGTGTTGCGCCACGCTGCCGAAAAGCTAGAATTGACGCGCTGGTCGGATAATGTGCGTATCTTCGAGCTGCTGTGCCCCAGCATGGGATTATTGACGGCGGTGATGCCTGTGAGCTGCGTGCTAGTTATACGATGCTGCGCGATACGCTTCATTACCTGGCGCTGCAGGCTCTGTCCGGTCGGGTGCTGGTAGCGCAGTTCGTCCGCGAGCGCGCCTTG
>NZ_LECR01000024.1:6502-11473 GCF_001602625.1 Sodalis-like endosymbiont of Proechinophthirus fluctus | reverse complement strand
GCGATCTGGGAGAGATAGGTATTCGCAGGCAGGTGCGCAGTCCCTGCGGCATCCTTGTGCAGCAGTGGTTTGATTACGCGGCGTTGTCGCGGGCGCGGGTCCTAGACCCAGGCGCCGCAGGGGGAGAATTTCTCCCGCCTGTGATATTATTCTGCCCCTAGAACAGGATCTCTTTGGAGCGAGTGGATGATGAAATTGACTTTTCCTAATTTCCGCCGGGCGGGCGTGCTGGTCGTAGGCGATGTGATGTTGGACAGATACTGGTACGGTCCTACCAGTCGGATTTCACCGGAAGCGCCGGTGCCTATCGTAAAAGTGGACACTATTGAGGAGCGCCCCGGCGGGGCCGCCAACGTAGCGATGAATATCGCTGCGCTGGGCTGTCATTCGCGTCTGGTCGGACTGACTGGCATTGATGACGCCGCCCGCGTCATAGGAGCGCGGCTTAGCGAAGTGGAGGTGACCTGCGATTTTGTCGCCGTTACTACCCATCCCACGATAACCAAGCTGCGGGTGTTGTCACGTAATCAGCAGCTTATTCGCCTGGATTTCGAGCAGGGCTTCGACGATGTCGACGCTGCTCCCATGTTAGAGCGTATTCAGCTAGCGCTGCCGAAAACCGGCGCGCTGGTGCTGTCCGATTATGCAAAAGGTGCGCTGGCGCGCGTGCGCGAGATGATTACGCTGGCGAAAGCTGCCGGCGTGCCGGTGCTTGTCGATCCGAAAGGTACCAACTTTAGCCGCTATCAGGGGGCGACGCTGCTGACACCAAACTTGTCCGAGTTCGAGGCGGTAGCAGGGGCTTGCAAAGATGAAGAAACGCTGGTGAGACGCGGCATGAAAATCATCGCTGATTATCAGTTTTCGGCACTTCTGATTACCCGTTCGGAGCAAGGGATGACTCTGCTACAGCCGGGCAGAGATCCGTTAAATTTACCGACGCAGGCTCAGGAGGTTTACGACATGACTGGCGCTGGGGATACGGTCATTGGCGTGCTGGCTGCCGCACTGGCCGCTGGCAATAGTCTGGAGGAGTCCTGTTTTCTGGCCAATGCTGCGGCGGGCGTGGTGGTCGGGAAATTGGGTACGTCAACTGTCAGCCCCATCGAGCTGGAAAACGCTATCCGTGGCCGCACCGAAATGGGCTTTGGCATCATGACCGAAAGCGAACTGAAGCACGCCGTGGCACTGTCTCGTCAGCGCGGCGAGAAGGTGGTCATGACCAACGGTATTTTCGATATCTTGCATGCGGGTCACGTCAGCTATCTCGCCAATGCCCGCAAGTTGGGCGACCGGCTTATAGTAGCGGTGAACAGCGATGATTCCACTAAACGTCTCAAAGGGGAAAGCCGCCCAGTAAATCCATTGGCGCAGCGCATGACCGTCCTGGCAGCGCTCGAGGCGGTGGACTGGGTGGTGTCTTTCAGCGAGGACAGACCGCAGCGACTGATTGCCGACGTGCTGCCGGATGTACTGGTTAAAGGCGGCGACTATCAGATGCATCAGATCGCCGGCAGCAAGGAGGTGTGGGATAATGGGGGCGACGTGCTGGTTCTGAATTTTGAAGACGACTGTTCTACCACCAATACTATCAACGCCATTAAGCACGGCGTCAACGTCATTAAGCACAGCGATCGGGGTTAAGGCGCGCGCCGTGGGTGATGAGCTGTCCATGGTCGAGGCTAACCTCACGTCAGCGGGTCATCGTTGCCGCTGACGTCGCAAGGGGGCTAGAGGGCCGTTATAGCTTTTTAAAGGCGTCTTTAGCAGGTTTGTCGTCCGAGACGCAGCCTTTCGGCACCACCTGTTCTGCCGGGGAAACGCTGGTGGTGTCATTCACGCTGCTCACGACCGAGGGTTTCACTCCCACCGTGTCGCCATCAGGTGCCACAGGGCTGACCAGCGGAACATTTTTCGGCATGGTTTCCATCGCGTTAAGGCGCAGTTCCAATTGACTCAGTTTCTCACGAGTGCGCAACAGCACCAGGGTCTGCACGTCAAATTCCTCTCGGCTAACCAAATCTATTCGGCTGAGATGGTTTTTTAGCACCTGACAGAGTTTTTTTTCCACGTCGTCGCCCAAATCACGGATGCCTTTCGGCAGTGATTCCTGTACCTGACGGGCAAGCTGTTCAAGTTTCTTTGGATCAATCATCGTCTGTTCCTTAAATGGTCAGAATAAATTAAGTGTAATGCCGTTCCCCCTGAGTGGAAACAAAAGCATTCATTGAAATTATGCGTTTGATAATTGTCTCAGCAGCGGGTTGGTGTTATGGTACTTCTGCTTATATTCTCAGGGCTGGGTGCAATTCCCCATCGGCGGTAAACATGATAAAGTATTGCATAGGAAGCTCGCGAGCGCTCAGGTTGCGTGCAGTCTGATGTCAGCAGATCCGGTGTAATTCCGGGGCCGACGGTTATAGTCCGGATGGGAGAGAGTAACGACGTCCAAATGGACTGCGGTCCACTGTCGTTGTTTTTTTAGCCCGTTCGTGGCCGCTCCTAAGTCTGCCCTGATTCTGGTAATCCATATCAATCATGAGGTTTTATTTACCATGAATCAGACGCTTCTTTCCGAATTTGGTTCTCCGCTCCGACGCGTGGAAAATGCGTTGGAGGCGTTGCGCTGCGGCATCGGGGTACTGGTACTGGATGATGAAGATCGTGAAAATGAAGGTGATATGATATTCGCCGCGGAAAACATGACCGTTGAGCAGATGGCGTTGACCATTCGCCACGGCAGCGGTATCGTGTGCCTGTGCCTAACTGAAGAACACCGCCAGCGATTGGCGCTGCCGATGATGGTTAAACGTAACAGCAGTCGTTATCAGACGGCGTTTACCGTCACTATCGAAGCCTCTGAAGGGGTCAGCACCGGGGTATCCGCCGCCGATCGCCTGACGACGATTCGGGCCGCTATCAAAGATAACGTCAAGCCCACCGATCTTAACCGTCCTGGGCATGTGTTCCCGCTGCGCGCTCAGCCTGGTGGAGTGCTGGTGCGCCGGGGGCATACCGAGGCGGCTGTGGATTTAACCACCCTCGCTGGCGTGAAACCGGCGGGCGTTCTGTGTGAAGTGACAAATGACGATGGTACCATGGCCCATGTGCCGGAAATTGTGACCTTCGCCCAGTACCATGGCATGCCGGTGCTTACCATTGAAGATTTGGTGACCTATCGTTGCACTCTGGCACGCGATAGTGAGCTGACCGTCCTGGCCGGGCACGGGGTTGCATCAGTCGGTAGTCAGCGCTAGCCTCCGAATTTCCTGCTAGGTGTGAATTATTAATTCATCTGTGGAGAGCTGCGTGCTGACGATTACTGCCGCGGCGGTATATCTACCGCCGTTATGGCGCGGTATTTTTTCGCTCATCCCTTCAGTACAAGATCTAGTCGAGATCAAACCAAGATCTAGTCGAGGTCAAACACGGTTGAGCCCTCTCTCCAGCTGGCAGTGCTATTGCCGATTACTCAGAATTATAACCGAGTCGAAAGGGATGGCGTCCGCGCAGCGCGCAGGGCAATAATATCCCGCTCCGTTTCCCCTTTGATACGCAGATAAGACGCGTAGGAGCCGCCACCAGCGCTCACTGCTGACATCAGTGATAGCGAACGCACGCTCCTATTCAAGGGCCAGCTGCGCCGCCAGTAGCGGATAACCATGTTCGATGCGGTAATAGTTTCGCCGATCGTGGCTATTTTTGCAGGTGGTGCCTAGGGTGTGTTTATCGCCGCTTAGTTGTGTCAGCTACGGATGACGCGGCGGCAGCTCTCTCGCAATGAATTGTCTATAGATGCGATGATCTAATAATGTGGACAAAAGATCACTACCCACTGATTCCGCTGACGCTAGAATAGCAATTCTGTTTTCATTTCTCAGCCTCAGTTATTCAATTTTTCTGATTATTTTCATCATCATTATCTCAGTTCTTTACGAGGTGAAAAGCGGTAATGTGATGCTATATCATCCGCCGTAAGAGACGCATAACGAATAAGGATACCTGATAGGTAGCCCACGCCCACCCTTTTCCTAGGTTACGGCAAGTTCGATGAACGTGCTGGGAGACAACCGCTATACCCGTACTTGGCACCGTACATTGGCAACAGCTGGGTCAGACACTGCCGCGGCCGAAGGCAATATTGGCCATCTCGGCCCATTAGTATACGCAGGGCACCGCCGTCACCGCTATGGCACAACCCTACACCGTACACGATTTCACAAGATTTCGGCGGTTTTCCGCAGGCGATATTCGATAAGTGTTACCCTGCGCCGGGGTCACCGGCGTTAGCGCACGGGTACAGTCCCTGCTGGCGCCGGTTGGTGGTGTATGCCAATACCGGCGAATAAGGGTTGGATCACGGCACTTGGGGTGTACTCATTAAAATGTGTTCCGAGACAGATATTCCGGTAGTGTAACTCAGCGTCGACGCAATGCGGGATGCCGCCTTCCGTTTCGCCCCCGGGAGAAAACTGGGCGCGCTGCGCAATGAAGGTGTGATGCTGGTAGTCAGCGGCAATGTAATACATAACATGCGCACGATACGTTGGCAGTACGAAGCCGAACCCCGAACCCTACTCTTGGGCACTGTCGTTCGATCAATTTGTGCGCGGAAATATCAGCGCACAATTCACTGATACATTATCGGCAGTATCAGGATACCTCGCCGCCTAATCCCACCACCAGAGCACTTTTTGCCGTTGCTGTATGTGCTGGGCAGCCGGATCGACGATGAGTCAGTCACGGTGCCTGTGGACAGTATGCTGAGATAGTAGCGCGGCATCACTGCGCCACCGCAGGATCAATCAACGATAATGTGCGGATAGAAGCGGGAAAGATCCTGGGTAATTATCTGTCTATCTTCACGCAGGCCAATATCGCAAGATTGATCGTTAACCAGCCAGCTGCCGATCACCGTATAACTGATCACCGTATAACTATTGCCGAAGCGGGGCAGCGGGCAAAACGCCT
>NZ_LECR01000024.1:1554-6490 GCF_001602625.1 Sodalis-like endosymbiont of Proechinophthirus fluctus | reverse complement strand
TCTTCGCCGTAAGGGCCGTCCACCCGTGCAGTCTCCTGCTCTTGCTCGAAGATCCGCACGTTAGCGCCTTCTTGCGAGAACAGCGGTTTCACGACATAACTGTCCATCGGTGGGAAATCGTCTTCGGCAAAATAGGTTGGCAACAAATTAGGGTGGTCGGGAAACATCTGCCAAAGCATCGGCAACAGAGCTTTGTTGGAAAAATACATTTCCAGGCGGGCTCGAGCCAGCGCACACCGGCATCTTTCAGCTTGGTAGAGAACATTTCGCGCAGCATGAATTCCCACGGATAGAGCTTGAACAGGTTGCTGATGACCTGATCCTGCATATCGGTAAACTGCCCTTTCTCTCCCAGCCCCAGCTCTTCGATATAAAGAAACGTATTAGGTAACCCAGCTTCTGTAGCACAATCCTGTAGATATTGCACTGTGCCGCGATCTTCTTCAGTATCCTGGCAGCAGGTCAGGTGTAGCAGGCTAAAACCGTGCTGCGACTGAAGTTCGGCAAAGCTGGTATAAATTTTTCCTGTAGGCTATTAAACTGGTCGGCGTTAGCTGGCAACTGCCCGGCGTTTAATTGATCTTCTAACCAAATCCATTGGAAGAACGCCGCTTCGTACAGGGAAGTGGGCGTATCGGCATTGTTTTCCAACAATTTTGGCAGATGTTGTCCGTCATACAACAGATCAAGGCGTGAATAGAGCGACGGCTGACGCGTTTTCCAGGCGTTGCGCATAAACGACTAGGTATGCTTGGGGATCCGGAATTTGGTCATTAGCTTGTCTCCGGCCACCACTTTATCCACCACCTGCAAACACATCTGATGAATCTCGGCAGTGGCGTCCTCCCAGCGTTTCGATTTGTGCCAGGGTGAACTGATAGTAAGCGTCCTCACACCAGTAAGGTTCATCGTATAGGGTATGAAAATTAAAGCCGAATTCTGTGGCTTTCTCTCGCCAGTCCAGCCTTTCGTTGATGGTAACTCGTTTCATGCCTGTTTAGCCGCCCATGGCGCGGTGAGGTGTAGCGCTGCTGCTGCGCATGGCGCTCTGTTTGGCGACGGTTTCGCCGAAGCCGCCTCGGGTAATAGTCTGGGTGGTCGCCGGCTTGGTCACTAGGGTATTCTTAGACACCATCATCGACCGCCCGCTGGTGGCTGCCCCGTAGTCGCGGCCGCTGGCGTCTATAANCTGACCGAGCGCCGGACTATTAGCAGCGCGCGAGCTGAACAGCGGCTGCTGTGCGTAGCCGCCGCCCATAGTGCGACCTATCATATAGCCCGCCATCAACTGCATCCACATGCCGCCGCTGTGCTAGGATTCCGCTGCCATACTGGCCTATGCCGGGACCTGGACCTGGATGCATTGATCTTCGCCGAATTCCGCTACGCAGTCGGCGTAGAAGACGTATTTGGGAGCGGTTTTCACTGCTTCCTGCTGCGCGCTGTTGTAAGCGGCGGTGCACTGTTCGCTCAGTTAATGATTGTCGCGGGCACAGTTGTCGCTGTTCATGTACAGCGATACGTTTTCGTCACTTTTTTCACAGCCGGCCAGTGAAAAAACGGCACTGACAGCCATCGCGACGGGCACCATACGGTAAACACGCCAATGCTTGCGAAAGCTGGCGTGGTTAATCTGTTTAGTGCGTTCCATTATTTTCCTACTTTAATTATATTAACTGCGAACTCAAAGAAGCTATTCTATAATAGAGAAAAAACGGTGATAAATGAAGTATGGGTCGCCTATGGCTGGGATCTTTACGTAGTTATACATTTCTCTGTGATCGCACGCTCGGACAGTAGCGGCTACCAAGGGAGAGCATCGGGGCCAAGAGGGGAAAAAGCGATCCGACTGGCCGCCGGGAATGGACTCAATGCTGGAAAGGATTGCGTCTGGTGGCGAGGTCTTCACACGGGTCGCGCGCGGCTGGATGGCTGTTTGTGGAGCGCTACTGCGCGCGGTATTAGCGTTGCGCGACTTATCGGTGCTGTCGGCTCAGTTCTCCTGCTTAGTGTTTTCCAGCTCCACTGTCTGCGGATCGTGGTCGGTACTGTTTTTTTGCCGAGCGTATTATTTAGCGTCATCAAATCCTCTTTATTCAGCGTGCCGAGAGCAGATTTGAGGTTTAATTGATTAATCAGATAATCGTAGCGCACCTGAGAGATTTCGCTTGAGATAATAAAGCGTGGTGTGGCGTCCAGTATGTCGATGATAGTACGAGTGCTCACTTGGTAGCCGGTTTCCGAGGAGTCTAAGGATCTTTGCACCGACACTACCGTCTATTCATAAGCATAATGAGAATTAGCGATTGCTCGTCGGTTTGATACGAGACATCCTGAATACCGTCGTTTTTTTCTGGAGGATCTGGGCACGCCATTTGGATATATAGAAAATGGTCTGGGTCAGCTTTATAGTAGCGCTGGACGTGTTAGAGTTGATATCACGGTTGTCGAGAAACCAACCCCTTGGTGTAGGTATAATCTGCTCCCAATCCCAATTCAGGCAGCAGCAGGGGGCGGGGTAGCTCTTCGTTGATTTTTTCAAAGACTGCATCTCGTCGGCGTCGGAAAGACGAAGATGATCCGGATTGGACAGTTTCTCCTGCTGATACCTGCAGCAGATTTTCTGATCGACTTATTGCACTGAAAGCCACCGAGACTCAGTCCAAGTAAGAAGGGAGAGCAGTTTCTTCATTTACATTCAGTTACATTCCTTTTGAAACAGCAAAATTGCTAGGGTAATACTACTAAAAATTGTGGTTAATTCTAGCAGACACTGCCGGACAGACAGATATAGGTGGCTTAACGTTGCCATGCCGGCGATATTTACAAAATTTATATAAACCGTCAGTTTCCGGCAGACTGGCAGACATTTAGCTGGCCGGCGCCGGCGGCGTTATTTTTCAATAGGAGCGCTATAATGACCTCTTCTTTTGTTACACCGGTGACATTTGGCTGTGATGATGTTGAAATGCTTTCCCGCGAGACGTTGTATAACGGTTTTTTTAAGATGGAGCTTTACCACTTCCGCTACCGGCTGTTTAATGGCGGCATGAGCCAGACAGTGACTCGGGAAATCTTAGAGCGCGGGCATGCAGTCGTCCTATTACCCTATGATGCGCGGCGTGACCAGGTGATATTATTGGAGCAAATCCGCATCGCTGCCTATAACAGCAGCTTGACCCCCTGGCTGCTGGAGCTGGTGGCCGGTATTATTGAGCCTGGAGAAACACTGGAGCAGGTTGCCCGGCGCGAAGCGGTTGAAGAGACGGGACTCGCGGTGGGCCGTTGCAAACGGATGCTAAGTTATCTGGCCAGTCCTGGCAGCACCAGCGAGCGCCTGACAGTGATGGTGGGGGAAGTGGACGCGCTGAAAGCCAGTGGTATCCATGGACTGGTAGAGGAAAATGAAGATATCCTTCTCCATGCGGTGAGTCGTGAACAGGCATACCGCTGGGTGGAGGAAGGAGTTATCGATAACGCCGCCTCTGTCATTGCCCTGCAATGGCTAGCATTACACCATGAATCCCTGAGAAAAGAGTGGACCGATAATGATAATGATAATGATAATGATAATGATAATGATAAAACTCTACACGCCTGATTTCCCTAAAATGATGCGGTTGTGCGAAACTAACTTCGCCCAGTTGTGCCGGTTGCTGACACCGATCAATCAGGTGGGTGAAACCGTCGCCCATCAGGTGTATGGTGCCAGCTACCTGTTGACCATTCAGGAGGTCCCCCGCTACACAACGCTTGTGGAAATTACCCAGACCGCGCATGTCGCCAGCTGCGGAAGTGTGTTCCAGTCAGCGGATCTCTCGTTTCAAAGCGCGTTATGATTACCCGAATAAAAAGTTACATCAACGTGATGAGAAACATCAAATCAACCAGTTCCTTGCAGATTGGTTACGCTATTGTCTGGCATACGGTACCATTGCGGTTCCTGTTTGATTAGATAAATTTCGATGACCAAGGATAATCTTTGGAAAGCCTGTTGAAACTTCCTGTGGCGCGTGGGGCCAATATCAGGATTTTACAAATCACCGATACTCACCTGTTTGCGGGTGAGAACGAGACTTTACTCGGGGTGAATACCTTGCGCAGCTACAGCGTGGTGCTGAAGGCGGTACAGGCTGAACAGCGGCATTTTGATTTAGTGGTCGCCACGGGCGACTTGGCTCAGGATCACTCGCCCCAGGCCTATCGTCATTTCGCCACCGGGATCGCGCACCTGCCTGCACCCTGCGTCTGGCTGCCCGGCAACCATGATTTCCAGCCGGCCATGGTTGATGTGCTGGCGGAGTGCGGTATCTCTTGCGCTAAACAGGTTTTTATCGGCGACGAGTGGCAATTGCTGCTGCTAGACAGCCAAGTCTGCGGCGTGCCCCATGGTGAATTGAGCAACTATCAACTGGAGTGGCTGACGCAGACACTGGCCAGCCAGCCAGAGCGCTATACGTTGCTGTTGTTGCATCATCATCCTTTCCCTTCCGGCTGTATCTGGCTTGATCAGCACAGCCTGCACAACGCCCATATGCTGGCGGACGTGCTGCAGCCGCATCCGCGGGTAAAAACCCTGCTCTGTGGCCATATTCATCAAGAATTGGACGTTGACTGGCTGGGCCGGCGTGTACTAGCGACGCCCTCCACCTGCGTGCAGTTCAAACCGCACTGCACCAATTTCACCATTGATACCCTGGGTCCCGGCTGGCGCTATCTCGACTTGCTACCGGACGGCATGGTGCACACCGAAGTGTGTCGGCTGGGCGGTACTGAACATCTGCCTGACACCGATTATGAAGGCTACTGATGGCGACGCTTTTGTATCTCCACGGTTTCAACAGTTCTCTCTCTTCCGCGAGAGCCACCGCCCTTGGTATCTGTTTAGCGCGTCACCATCCTGGTATCGAGCTGCTGGTGCCTCAGTTGCTGGTGT
>NZ_LECR01000024.1:0-1549 GCF_001602625.1 Sodalis-like endosymbiont of Proechinophthirus fluctus | reverse complement strand
CCCCGCCGATGCGGCGGAAATAATGGAAACTCTGATGATGGATCGGGCCGGAGAAATACTAGGACTGGTGGGCTCGTCCCTTGGCGGCTATTATTATACACCTGGCTGTCGTAATCATTTCTTCTGCTGGATATTAGTCAATCTAGAGGTGTAGCCGTTTTGATTTGCTAACGGGCTATTTGGGGAAAACCTTAACTCCTATATACCAGCGAGAAATATATTTTGGCGCCTCGGCATATCTATTATTTGAAGGTGATGCAGGTCGATGTGCTGGAGTCGCCGGATCTTGTTTGGCTGCTGGCTCAAAGTGGCGGCGAGATCCTCGATTATCGCCAGATTGTGGCCTACACCCACTGTCGCCAGATCATTGAGTAGTCGGGCGACAGGCGACCAAGCTTTCGTCAGTTTTATCCATTATTTCTCCTCTATCGTGCATTTTTTGGCCTACTATCGGGTGAGACCACAATCGATGCCGTACAGAATATCTGCTTCCCGAAGGGTAGCCTTTGCGGTAGGCTCTCCAGCAGTTTGTCACGAAACTATGATTCAAGCTATGACTCAATCAAGCTATAACGCTGAAGCGATAGAAGTACTGAGCGGACTGGAACCGGTCCGCCGTCGTCCAGGGATGTACACCGACACCTCACGGCCCAATCATCTTGGACAGGAAGTTATCGATAACAGTGCTGACGAAGCGCTTGCCGGCTACGCCCGGTGCATTAATGTGATTTTGCATGCCGATCAGTCGCTGGAGGTCACCGACGATGGCCGCGGTATGCCGGTGGATATCCATCCTGAAGAGGGCGTGCCGGCGGTGGAATTAATCCTCTGCCGTCTGCACGCTGGCGGCAAGTTCTCCAATAAAAACTATCAATTCTCCGGCGGTCTGCACGGGGTGGGGATTTCGGTGGTCAACGCCCTGTCTACCCGGGTCGAAGTGACAGTGCGCCGCAACGGCAATATCTACCGAATCGCGTTCGAGAATGGCGATAAGGTCGAAGATCTGAGCGTGGTCGGCACCTGTCCCAAGCGGAATACCGGCACCAGCATCCATTTCTGGCCGGACGAGAACTTCTTCGATAACCCTCAATTTTCGATATCCCGTCTGACCCATTTGCTGAAGGCGAAGGCAGTGCTGTGTCCAGGCGTGGAAATCATCTTCCAGGATCAGCTCAATAATACTAAGCAGCGCTGGTGTTACCAGACGGGTCTGACCGATTACCTCAATGAAGCGATAAATGGGCTTATCACACTGCCCGAAGCGCCCTTTGTGGGTGCGGTAAGCAGCGATACTGAAACGGTGGATTGGGTGCTATTGTGGCTGCCGGAAGGGGGGGAACCACTGACCGAGAGCTATGTGAATCTGATCCCCACAGCCCATGGCGGGACCCACGTTAACGGGCTGCGTCAGGGCTTGCTGGACGCGATGCGCAAGTTTTGTGAATACCGTAATATTTTGCCGCGCGGTGTCAAGCTATCGGCTGATGATATTTGGGAGCGCTGCGCCTACGTCCTATCGGTGAAAATGCAAGATCCGCAGTTCGCTGGC
>NZ_LECR01000032.1:17103-17335 GCF_001602625.1 Sodalis-like endosymbiont of Proechinophthirus fluctus | reverse complement strand
GCCCGGCGCAGGACTTTTCTCAGTCTGAACAGGTTGGCGGGTACCCGGCCAATGTGCTGTATAACTTGAATGGCTGACGCCGATGACGAGCAACGTCAATCTCAAACTGCAACTAAGGGGGGCAGATAGCGGAGGCCGAGCCACTCAAGCTTTCTCTGAATAGCACGCTACAGAGACCCAGAGTACAACGGGCAAATCCTCACAAAAACCTGCAGCACTACGGCGGATTGGC
>NZ_LECR01000032.1:9126-17085 GCF_001602625.1 Sodalis-like endosymbiont of Proechinophthirus fluctus | reverse complement strand
ATATCTAAGCCCTAGCGACATCACTGGTTACGGCCTGGGCAGGTTCAGCGCTTGAGGCAATCGGCGCACGTCCCTTCAGCCGGTATTGGATCCGCCTCGCTCCAGCGGGATACCCAGTGAAGGCGGCAGGACCAGATAGACTCCTTCAAAGATAGCTCCATTGATATCGTTTCCTTACAGTTCTACCTCAAGCTGCACTCGCACTTTGCATCCCTGCGCTAGCCGGTTTAAATCTCTCGATAGCGATCTTAGATCTGCCATCTCCCCGGCCGGCCAATCATCAGTTTAGTATAACAGATATATCGGCCAAAATAATGGTGCCGCCAAGCTGGCACTCGCGCATCAGCAGCCAAATCAGCCCTAGCCGGTCAGGGTCGCCAGCGAAAATAGACTGCTGGAGAAGAGCGTATAGTGCGGGTTTTTATTGCCAGTCTCTGGCATAGTGGTCATAAACTTCTGCCCAGTATACTGGCTGATACGCACGCCCATTTTCTCGCTGAGCGGAATATGCTGATACTTAGGCCTGCTGCAGCTAGCCACACTACTCAGGGCCGATGCAGGATGTCGTCCACAGTGATTATTGGCTTAATCATAAAAAATGCTGGATAGGGGTGGTAGAAAGGTTGATGATTTCCCTTTGATTGACGAACCCCATCTTGGTAAAAAAACGCCACTGCATCTTCACGGGCGCTGCACACTACCCGTTTAACCCATCCTGACGCACCACCGACTCTAGCGTCATCGCGACTAGCGTGCCTAGACCTTTATCCTGCACTTGCGGATGCACTGCCAAAATGCGTATCGAGTCCTCTTCTTTATCAGCATTAACATAAAGACGCCCTATACCGCTACCGGCTGGCCACGCTCGTCCACCATTATCTGGTTATGCGACATGCTGTCGTAAGCGTCCCTCTCAGAGCCGGGCGGCTGATGCAGCAGCTCGCGCAACATCTCCCATCGGAACTGATAATATTGTTGAAGCTCCTGTTCGGTTTGCGGAACGCGCAAGTGATACATACCCATCTCTCTTATTGAATACGCCGTCCGGCTGCTCAGACCTATATCCAAAAGGTTACCAGCCCGTCGTTGATCAACGCTACCTGCATATCGGAGACGAAACGCCCGGTTTCGGTGCGAATACCGGCCTGTCGGCAGAGGTAGGTAAAGCCATCATCCGCCGGTGCCGCTCCGCGAGAAAACCCCGAGTGCAGGTCACGATTAGTGACCACCGATAGGGTGAATTGGGATATCACCAGCACGGCGCTACCCTACTGGCGCGCACGCACAATAGTAAGGCTCATCTGTGCTCATCTCTAAATATACGGTAAGCACGCGCTCACACAATTTAGTCGCACGCTGTTCACTGTCCTGCCGCTCCTCGTCCAGCAGGATAAGGAACCCTAGGCCAATCGCGACTATTACCTCATTATTAACGGTGGGTGCTGGCCTGCGTGACCCGTTCCCGTTATATCAATGCTATCATCGGAATTCCTCGTAGTCTGAGGCAGCGTGCTGTGAGCGGCGACCTGCCGGTGCTCAATCAGCAATGCGGTGATCTCCACCCCAATAATACAGTACACCAGCTCCAGTATACCCAGAAAAAGAGAATGAGAGATCACCACCAACACGCCGTAAATAAGCTGGTAGGACAGAAACAGGGTAACATACAGACCAAACGCCTTTTTCCCCAATTCAAACAGCTCGCCGCCGCCCGCCAACAGCGGGCGCAGAGTCAAAACCATGCAATAATAGACGGTGAAAGAGAAAATAATCGACCGTTTGTTTTTACTGTGCCAGATACTGTTGAGTACCGTATCCACCGAATAAATCAGCAGCATCGCGGTGACGATGAGGTCACAGAACCCCACGCCGTCATACGGCTCGAATTGAGAATAAATTGCTCCAGATTATGCTGGATAGCGTCGTCGGGTTACCGGCATGAAATTAGTGAAAATAAAATGGACGTAGCTGAAAGTACTGACATTGGAAAACATCGAAAAGGCGACAAAGAACCCAAAAATGACCGTCACCAGCGACAAGAGCGACATATACGCCAAATGACCCTGCTAGTGCCGTGATGTCATCTCGATAAACGGGCCTACCCAGTATACTGGTAAAATGCAGCACCGGGATGAGATTCTTCAGCCGCAAACCCGTTATCGACACTCTCTTCTTTACGCTGATTTCATCAGCGCGGGAGACAGGGGACGCCCCCGCATCTTTTGCCGTCAGGAAAAAAATGCCGGCACGACCTCCCGGTCCGTCACATGCACGCTGCGGATCCCCACCTGACGTGCCGCGGCAATATTATCGGCATTGTCGTCAAAGAAAACTGAGCTGTCGACCGTCACCCCTTCCTGCTCAAGTACGTAGTGATAAATGGCCGTGTCCGGTTTACGCATGCCCAGATCCTGAGACAGATAGAGTTTGTCCACACATTCTTGTACCTCGGGATACTGACTCTGCCAATAGTCGCAATGCAGGCGGTTAGTATTAGAGAGGATCACCAAACGATGTCCCTGTTCGCGCAGCCGGGTCAAAATCTCCACCATCTCAGGTCGTAAGCCGACGAACACCGCCTGCCAGCCGGCGGTGAATTGTTCAAAACTCAACGAAATGCCCAATTCGCCGCAGATTTTGGCGGCAAAGGCTTCATCGGTGATATCCCCACGCTCATGCTGCCCAAAGGCCTCACCCATGACGAACTCTTTTTGTAGGGTGGCTAGCGGGACACGGCTGAAATTGCTCCAGACCCCCAGCACGCGGTTAAAATCGATATCAATGACAACATTCCCCAGATCAAAGATATATAGCATGGTCCCTCCAAAATCCTTCATGAAGATCTTCACTGTAGCGGGAAACGGCCTAACTGAACAGAGCGATCGCGGATGCCCTTATAGTAAATAAGGCACCACGCTAGCTTATTGGCGTCGTCATCGGGGTGCGCCAGAAGACGAAACTCCCCGCTATGCGCTATGAAACCCAAGTTTGGCGGGCGCCGCGACGCGTATTCGGCGTTGGACTGTGACTCAATAGGGACAACATGGCACTTTGCACGGGGTTAAGCGAAGCCGTGCGGCGGGCGGTATGCACTGATAAACCTCATCAACCCACCCGCTCACTTCGACGCGGGGGCGAAGGGCGGCCATGGTGTCAACCTTACGCCACTGCGCTGGATGCTAAGACGTTCCGCCGCTACCGTAGCGCGAATTGACACTAAAGGCACCGATGGTCGTGATATCCATAATCCGATCCTCTTTTATGATTTAAGTTATATAGTATTATTTATATAATATTTATAAAATATAAATATTATATAAATAATAAATAACTATTATTAATATATAAAGTTTATTAACTTATTATTAAGTTAATAATATTATTTATAACCTCTATCAGTGGAGAAGCAGCAGCGCGCTATCCCTATTAGCGCCATTACCATATTGGCATAAAATATCCTTATAATCGGATGGATATTGAGTATTCGCTGTTTACATGATATACCCGTCACGGGTAATATCCCCGTGACGTCCTGGCCGGCACGTAGGTTCAAGTTAGCGCGCGAGGGTATAAAGCGCTTCGCCACATTAGCGGCCCAGACCCCTTCTTTAAGGTACATAATATTCCCATAGAAATGCAGCGCGAAGAACGGATCAACAGACTGAAGCAGGCGCTGAAGCGGGGAGGGATGGACTGCATCTGAAAGACGCCGCCTCATTGCTTTGCGCTTCCGAGATGACCATTCGCCGGGATTTAAACGCTGAATCAGCGTCGGTGGTCCTGTACTTAGTTCCTGTGTGGTTACCACTCCGCACAACAACGTGATGGTGTGCTATTTCGTCTCCGATCAGTAGACTCGATACGTCGACGAAAAATCGCAGGCCGACCGTCTGAAGGCGACTCTGGTCGAACCAGATGAAGCACTATTTTCGATTGCGGTACTACTATGCTGTTTATCATTGACATCATTGATGACGATCTGGCGTTTATTGCTGTTTGCTATTGGCTAAACACCTTTACGACGCTAACGATCTATTCGCAGCTTGATGATATCTATCCTACCAAGTTTTTCTTCTCTGCAGCAGGTCTGTGCCTACAAAGCGGCGCCACTTGCTTCCATTTCGATGAACTGGCGCTGAAATAGTGCGTGCTCACTATGGCGCAACATGCTATTCTGGTGGTCGATCACGGTAAATTCGATTGTGTATACCCTACCAGTATTGGCCTGCTAACCGCATTTTCCACGTTAAATTACCGCGGTAGACGGCAGGCCAAGAAATTCGTTGATTACTGTCGGCAGTAGAGGCCTCCATCATGCTTCGCTATGACGGGATGCAAAGCAGACGACTCGCCGTTGTAATAGAAGGCGGCCAGCCAGGGTAACGAAACAGAGCTTGCGCCGGGACCGCGCAGAGGCAGGCGGCAAAAAAGATGCTAGTTGACTTGAGTAAATCAGCATGGTGGTATCAGTTCTCCCGGCTAGCATCAGCCACGTTATGAGCGATTAGCGAGCTTACGCTCCGCTCGTTTTCAATCAGATAACGTTTACGCAAACGGATCGATCGATTGCGGCGTTACTTCCACTAATTCATCATCATCGATGAATTCCAACGCCTGTTCTAAAGACATCTTAATCGGCCGGTACCAGGATGGTAGCTTCGTTGATACCGGAAGCAACACATATTGTTCAGTTTTTTACTGGTAAAACAGTTTACCGTCAGATCGTTGGAGCGGGTGTGAATCCTGTAGCCTTCATAAACTTCCACGCCTTAGCCCAGAAAACAGACATCTGCGATCCTGCAGGCTGTACAGGGCGTAATACGTTGCCTTGCCCTGGCTGTTGAGATCAGCACTCCATTCTGGCGCTGGACGATTTCCCTAGGACGCACATCGTCGTAGTGACTGAAGTTGGAATACAACAGAACCGTACCCGAGGTCATTGTCAGGAAATCAGTATGGAAACCAATCAGCCGCCGGCTCGGAATCACGTAATCCAGACGGATGCAACCTTTACCGTCCGGTGGTATGTCGCGCATCTCGCCCTTGCGGATGCCCATAACTTCCATAACCATCCCCTGATGCTGCTCTCCAATATCCAGTGTCACCGACTCAAACGATTCTTGCTTGGCACTATCGATGGTACGGAAAATGATTTTCCGCTGGGAAACGACGATCTCGAACCTTTCGCGACGCATATTTTCAATAAGCACTGACAAGTGCAGATCGGCCCCGCAGCCGAAAACGAGGAAGGTATTCGGATCTTTGGTTTCTTCCACGCGCAACGCCACGTTGTGCACTAATTCTTTATTCAGATGTTCCAGGATTTGACGGGAGGTTAACATATTTCCCCTTATTTACCGCAGAACAGCGAGTTATTGACGCCAAATGACATAGAAACGGTCAGTTCGTCAACCGTTAGCGGCAGCAGCATTTCAAACTGAGCCAACTCGCAACGGTATCGGAAATATTCAGCTCGCCCAGCCCAGCCCGGCCCGGTTATTGCGATGATATCGCCGGCTTCAGCCAGTTTGGCTTTGATACTCTGCAGGCCCATATGGCCCAGAACCTAACCCAACTCACCGTTGCGGCGTTTGTCTTCGCTATCCAACCAATCGTCACGTTCTGGTTGAATTTTACCGAGCTGTGCTTGATGCGGCCGACGCCGATAACACCCACATAACTGTTGTATTCAAGCTGGGAAATCTTCAGTTGATGGCAGTATTTATTTTTAGCGAAGATGATAAAATCCCACCCTCTTTCTCCAAATCGTTTTTGGTCCATCACGCGTTCAGTTGCATCGTTGCGGTCACCGATCTGCCGGATTTTTGCAACAGTCTATCAACCAGGGTAGTTTTACCATGGTCTATGTGCGCGATGATGACGATGTTACGCAGATTTTCGATCACAACTATTGCCTCAGGTATTTAGGAGTAGCGCGTTATTGTACACGTATTAGGTGAGGGACTAAAATATCCATCGTTCTTGGCGATTGCGTCGTTTTGCACGCCGCTGAATCCCTGTCCCAGTACAAAATTCTATCCCTCCTCGCCCTATTCACCAAAATAGTGCCAGTGCCTGCCTTTTCATCAAATGAACTAATATAGTTCAATCCGACCAGTCTGGTGCAGCAACCCGTGCAACAAAAGACAGATGCGCAGCGTTTCGCGCCGGTTTGGCAATGTTGGCACAGCTTTAGCCTTAAACTATACACACTAGAAAATCCAATCAGTAGGCGTTCATTCCACAACGACAACAAGGAACATCTGGGGAAATATGAATTATTTCCGTTTAACAAATCATGTCGATGATTAAAGAACATGTTCTATATCGGCGGCGTTATTAAGTACGCCAAAGCCATTAATGCCTTGACTAACCTGACCACCAACTCCTATAAGCGTTTAGTCCCGAGTTATTAAGTGCCGGCCATGCTGGCTTATTCCGCTCATAACCGTTCTTCCTCCATCCGTATTCCGGTGGTTGCCAACCCGAAAACACACCGTATTGAAGTGCGCTTCCCGGATCCGGCCACCAAACCCGTACCTGGCGTTCTCCGCGCTGCTGATGGCCAGCCTGGACGGTATTTATCAACAAAATCCATACTGTTGGCGCCATGGATAAGAACCTCTACGATCTGCCGGCGGAAGAAGCCAGAGAAATCCCAACCGTAGCCGGCTCCATTGTCCATTGAGGAGGCATTGAACGCCCTGGATACGGATCGCGAGTTCCTGACCCGCGGTGGCGTATTCACCGACGACACCATCGATGTCTATATCGCGCGCTGCGCACGGAAGAAAACGATCGCGTACGCATGACATCGCACCACCCGGTAGAGTTCGAGCTGTACTACAGCGTTTAATCGCCAGAGTTATTTGTTGCCGTAGAAATTTCGGCTCATCTCCATATGGGCTTTTTTCTCTACTAAACCTGGCGCGCAGCCATGTGTAATCACCGATAACCGATCGCTTTATACTACTGAGTATGGGAGATTATTAACATGGCAACCGGCTGGCACACTGACCGAAGCTGGGCAGATCCTTAATTCGTTAATCACTAGTGTCTTGCTGCTGGATAATGATCTGGTGGTACACTACGCTAGCCAGGCGGCGCAACTGCTGTTCGCGCAAAGCTCACGTAAGTTGTTCGGCAGCCAGATGCCGGATGCTGGATGCGCTGTTGTCCGATATTCGTATGCCCGGTATAGACAGTCTAGTATTGCGCAAAAAGATCAAACAGTGTCATCCGATGCTTCCCGTCATCATCATGACTGCCTACTCTGATCTGGATGCCGTGGTCAGTGCCTATCAGTAAGGGGCGTTTGACTATTTACAGAAACTGTTCGATATCGACGAAGCGGTGGCGCTGGTGGAACACGTTGTCAGCTACCATCTAGAACAGCCGCGCCGCCCGCAGTCATCCCGCCAGTAACCCTACCTCCAACATCATCGGCAAGTCGCCAGCGATGCAGGATGTGTTTCGCATCATAGGCCGGCTGTCACGCACGTCTATCAGCATCCTTATCAACGGCGAGTCCCGGCACCGTGGCCCACGCGCCCTGCATCGCCATAGTCCACGAACTAAGGCACCGTTTATCACGCTCAATATGCCCCGCTGGATGTGCAAATCCACTTGCTACGTATATTGGTATATTGGCGGACGGCCAATTCTACCGCGTTGGGGCTATGCGCCGGTCAGAGTAGATGTGTGTATTATCGCCGCCACTCACCAGAACCTAGAATTGCGCGTGCAGGAGGGGCCCGCTTTCGCGAGGATTTTTCCATAGCCTGAACGTGTTTATCTGCCGCCGATGTGCGATTGACGGAAAGATATTCCGCAGCTGATTGGTATTTTCTGTAGGTAGCGGCCAGGGAGCTGGAAGTAAAGCAGAAAAGTCTGCACCAGGAAACCGAAACCGTGCTGATCCGCCTCTCCTGGTCGAGCAATATGCGCCAGTTAGGAAAT
>NZ_LECR01000032.1:0-9082 GCF_001602625.1 Sodalis-like endosymbiont of Proechinophthirus fluctus | reverse complement strand
GTATTGATTCAGGATTTGCCGTCGGAGCTATTTGAAACCGCCGCACTGGATAACGTGGTGCAATCGCTGCTGAATAGCTGGGACACACTGCCGGTGCAGTGAGAGAATCGCGCGTTTCGCTCTGGTCAACAAAACCTGCTGTCAGGAAGCGCAGCCGGAAATGGAAGGTACCTTAGCTGACTACCACACGGCGCCATACCCAGTTTTACAAGCAGGAGGCTACCCGTTTGCTCGGCTTTAGTCTTGCTAACGCGTAAACTGAAAGAGCTTGGGATGGAGTAATCCCAGAACACGCTCCACAGAGAGTACGCCGCGATGCAAAATTTCGCTTAAACAATTTACATCGCGGACCGGCTCAGTATTATTTCTATGTACAAGGGGAGACAAGCCATGTTGCAGACCATTATCGCTTTCGCGACGCAGGGACTGGACGCGGTTATCGTTGTGGGGCATGCCCCACAGACGGCGCTGGCAGCGGTCATGTGCGCCGCGCTCATCAATTCACTGAATTAATCGGTCATCCAACATCCAAACCGCCCCTTTCCGCCGTCAGCGGAAAGGGGCGGTTTGGATCACATGGAAAAACTGACGTAGGCGCTGGCTAGTACGTAAATAGGTTAGGTATCGAAACACATGCAGATATTGTGCGCCAGCAGACGGCTACAAACGGTTATTTCCAGCGCGCAGGTGCTCGTGGCGTCACTAGCCCTTCCTCTACCGAGGGTACCATTTACGCCAGACTTCGGCAAAGTAACCGGTAAATCAGATGCTGCAAGCCGCTACAATCACGTTAAAATCGAGACGAAATTAGAAAATCAGTGCTTTTATGACGTCACAACGTACAACGTAAGCAATCGTCGCGGCTAAGCACCAAAAACTATTACCTTGCCACTCAACAAAATCACGATAGCTGTACATGACTTTCTGATTTTGCACATAATAGTCGCCGACCGTACTTATCGCCAATATACCTGGTCCCAGCAGGTCGCACTCGCCATAGGTGGTAGTATGGTGGTAGTATACCCCTGGAAATTGCGGTGCAGACGTGACGCCTGCTACGTCAGTGCCCGGTTCATCATCCAGCCGGGCGAAATAGTTCATGTCATAGTCCATACCGATGAATTGATAGCCTGAGTCAGTGATAAGAGTCATGACACTGTGCCAGTCAGTGATAAGAGTCATGACACTGTGCCGCAACATGGCAAGTTTTTGCGAGCCGCGCCGGGCATGTCCGCGTCTTTAAATTTGCGCTGTGCAGCAAATAGCGATAGCATCTGGGCATAACTAAACACTCTTAAACTCTATGGCCCAAGCGCAGATGACCAGCTACAACGTATAAGCGAAGCGATCGTGCATTTAGCGCGGCAGACCAGTAAATCAAATCGATGTTGGTCGAGCGGAATCATAGACGGGTAGTGCGCTCAGTCAGACCAAAAAATCAGCGCTTCGTCCTGCTCGAAATTGATGCAACGCTGGCACCTAGCCATGAAATCTTGCACGCCGACGCTGATACGATTGAACTCTTATCGCTACAAATTATCAATGAGATCTAGCAGGATATCCCGCGGATCGATTTCAATCGACAGCTCTGCATCGGCATCAAAAGAGATGTTCCCGCAGCAGCACCGCACTATACATAACCGCGCTGTCTGCGCCACCGGTAAAAAGGTCAAAGGTCAGTGTTCCCACCCTACCCTAATTCATTTAGTTGACGTTTCCTACCGACGAACAATTGCGCCCGCGCGCAGGTTTCCCGCGCCAGAATGTTCACATCCTGTCTGTCATAGGTTTATACTACCTGCGACTGCAATAAGGCAGTCGCGCGCTATGGCGTAAAGGTCGATGATTATCTCGATACTCTGCGAGAGCGGCTGGACGGGATAAAACAGACCGCCACTATGGAAAACGCTGCATCACATAATCTTCGCTGAATTCCAGTGCGGTGAGATAGGACATATAGAGCGGCCCGGAGTAGTTATGTTTCTGAATGAAGGTCAAATCCTATTCGATTGGCTAGCAACGACTATATGGCTTACTCCTTACTGTAGGACGTCGACAGCGTCATCTGACGAGAGGTATGAGGCCTTGTTCTGTGAGAGGCGCCGACGTTCACCAGATAACTATACAAAAAAGGTTAACATTAGCGCAAGGAGAAGCGTTAATGCCGACAAGGGTTAGAGGTTGCCTTTTTCGTAGCCATATTTAAGCAGCTGCAGTATATCTTCCTGATTCATCCGCGCACTCTCTTCGTCATCGTCATTAAGCTCAATGCCCACTCGGTCATCATCTCATCGATTCGATCCAGCGCCTAGTCAACATAAAGCCGCCCCCTCCGTGGAAAAATTTTCATCCTGCTGCAGGTGCTGCAGTAACGCAGCCAGACGATTGTCATTCTCCAAGGAGAGCTATCTCCTGTTCGGCCGTTTCCCATAGCTTTGGCGGTTGCGGCGTTGGCGCGAGAGATATTGGATTGAACCGATGCTCCATCAAGCGTCAGCGACACGGACTTTTTACTGCTGACACGGCCAGCCCTCGGTATTTTTTCCGCTTACATTCACGCCCTTTGATATTCAACTCTTCGCAGCTTTTACGCTGTTTTTTTTAGCGTCGCCTGGCTGCCCGAAGGCGCCCCCATGCTGATGAATTTATAATATTGACCATTGGGTAAATGCAATAACGTCTAATGTTGCGGCAGAATATACCAGAAAACTACGCAAGAAAAAGATGGCTGCGCCCGTGTGGGAGAAAATAAAAACGGCATCACGGGTCATAACCGGTATAATTAGCTGATATGCCATCTCCAGAGAGAATATACCATTGACCAAATCTTATAACTATCAGATAACTCATTTCTTGACCAGCACGCCGGATATTCACCATTTGCCGATCGACGACGGGATTGAAATCGCTTTCACCGGGCGTTCCAACGCCGGCAAATCCAGCGCTCTTAATGCCCTGACCAATCAGAAAAACCTGGCCAGGACCAGTAAAATCCCCGGTTGCACCCAGCTTATCAACCTGTTTGAGGTGGAACGGGGCATTCGGCTGGTAGATCTTCCAGGCTATGGTTACGCCGAAGTGCCGGAAGAATTAAAACGCAAGTGGCAGCGAGCTCTAGGCAAATATCTACAAAAGCGCGACAGCCTCAAGGGACTGGTAGTACTAATGGATATCCGCTACCCAATGAAAGATCTCGATCGACAGATTGTGCAATGGGCGATGGATATCAACATTCCGGTTCTCATCCTGCTTACCAAGGCCGATAAGCTAGCTTCCAGCGCGCGCAAAATGCAGTTAAATCAGGTGCGTGAATCAGCGCTGGCATTCATAGGCGATGTTGAAGTAGAAACATTCTCGTCGCTGAAAAAACAGGGCGTGGATAAACTGCGGCAGAAACTCGACGCCTGGTTTGCCGCCAGCTCACCGTCGATAGTGCCAGAAGCGCCTCCGAGTGAAGAATAAAGCTAAGCTTCACGCCCAGGCCGAGGCGAGGGCGGCTTCGCTGTTCACGATATATGATGTTCACGCCACCGGGCAACGCACAAAAATTTTCCGCTCCCAACAAAAACGCCCCGGTCATAAAACGACTAGGGCGGCTAATACTTAGCAAAATCCGATTACGTGAAGTAAAAGGTTTAAAGGATAAAATATCTTACCTCTGTATCCTACCAGATAGCTCTCTACCTTATTTTTTTGGGGGAAAAGAATTTTTTGCAGTTTACTTTCACCTTTTTATGTATAATGAGTGCTTATTGTAGGAATATATCACACTTTCAATGTAGCTTAATTACAAAAGTGCTTATTCATTCACTACTTAGTGAGCTTGGTCCCAGCTCTCACCGACACCCACGTCCACCTGCAGCGGCACATCAAGCGTAAAACATCCCTCCATCAGCGCCTTAATCCGCGCTTTGGCGTTCTCAACTGCATCCCGCTGCACCTCAAACACCAGCTCATCATGAACCTGCATAATCATGCGAACTGGGGGCACTTCCTGCTGCAGCCAACCATCGATCGCAATCATCGCCCGTTTGATGATATCGGCGGCGGTGCCCTGCATAGGGGCATTAATGGCCATGCGCTCTGCTCTTTTTTTACGCATGCCGTTACGTGAGCGGATATCCGGCAGATAAAGCCGGCGCCCATCCAGAGTCGCGACATAGCCTTGATCGATAGCCTGCCTACGTGTGCGTTCCATATAGTCCAAAACGCCAGGGTACCGCTCGAAATAAAGATTAATATATTTCTGTGCCTCCGAACGCGGCACCGACAGCTGACGCGCCAGACCAAAAGCGCTCATGCCATAAATCAGGCCAAAGTTGATAACCTTGGCGCAGCGTCGCTGATCCTGTGTCACCTTCTCCAGCGGCATACTGAATACCTCGGCGGCGGTAGCGCGGTGAATATCCTTACCGGCAGTGAAAGCGTTCAGCAATCCAGGGTCGCACGAGAGATGCGCCATGATGCGCAGCTCAATCTGCGAATAGTCCGCCGCCACGATAAGCGCGTCCGGTGGCGCGATAAACGCCTGCCGTATACGCCGTCCCTCATCATTACGCACCGGGATATTTTGCAGGTTCGGATCGCTCGAAGACAGTCGACCTGTGGCGGTGACAGCCTGATGATATGAGGTATGCACCCGTTTCGACGCTGGGTTGATCATTTGCGGTAGTTTATCGGTGTAGGTGTATTTAAGCTTAGCTAGACCACGGTATTCCAAAATCAGTTTCGGCAGCGGATAATCTAACGCCAGCTCAGCTAACACCTCTTCATTGGTGGAAGGGGCACCGCCAGGGGTTTTTTTCAGCACCGGCAGTTTTTGTTTATCGTATAAAATCGCCTGTAGTTGTTTGGTAGAGGAAAGATTGAACGGTTCTTCAGCCAGCTGATGCGCTTCCTGTTCCAGTGCTTCCAGGCGTTTGGTCAACTCTGCCGAATGCGCGGCAAGAATGTTTTCGTCAATGAGCACCCCGGTGCGCTCAATGCGCGACAGGACTGGCACCAGCGGCATTTCAATTTCCTGAAAGACCTTTTTCAGCTCCGGCGATTGCTCAATTCGCGGCCACAGCGTCTGATGCAAACGAAGCGTCACATCGGCGTCTTCAGCGGCGTACGGGGCCGCTTGTTCCAATGCAATCTGGTTAAATGTCAGCTTATTACGACCTTTGCCCGCAATCTCTTCAAAGCTCATAGTAGTGTGTTGTAAAAAACGGTCCCCCAAGCTGTCCATATCGTGGCGGCCGGCGACGCTGTCCAGTACGTAGGATTCCAGCATGGTATCGAATGCTATGCCTGCCAACTCAATGTTGTATCTTTTCAATACCCCGCGATCGAATTTGAGGTTCTGGCCGATTTTGCCGATGGCGGGATCTTCCAGTACCGGTTTCATAGCCGCCAATACCAACGTGCGGTCAAGCTGGTCCGGCGCATCTAGGTAATCGTGACCCACCGGTAGATAGGCGGTTTCACCCGGCTTCAAGGCAAAGCACAGCCCCACTAAATTGGCAGTCAGCGTATCCAACCCGTCGGTTTCGGTATCGAAGGCGAATACACCAGCGTCGCGAATCGCAGTAATCCACTGCTCAAGAGTCGCCATGTCGAAAATGATCTGGTAGTCGTCTTTTGACAATACCTCAGCCGGCACTTCTACGGAGGCTGGGAGAGAGGTGGTAAAAGGCGAACGCGGCTCTACGGCGATTTTGCGACCCTGTAGCCATTTACCCGCTTCCAGGTCTCTCAGCCAGCGTTTAAATTCATAACGCTGAAATAATAGCATCAGCTCTTCGGACTCTGGCTCTTCAACCGTTAGCTGGTCATAGTGTAAATCTAGCACTACATCGGTTTTGATTGTCGCCAACTGGTAGGAAAGAAAAGCTACCTCGCGATGCTGTTCGAGTTTGGCGGCCATGGTTTTGGCGCCGCGTAAGCTCAAAGTGCTGACGCCTTCAAGCTGTTGATACAGAATTCCCAGCCCCCCTAGTCCTTGCAATAGCGCCTGTGCGGTTTTCTCTCCTATCCCCGGCACGCCGGGAATATTATCGGAGCTGTCGCCCATCAGCGCCAGATAATCGATGATAAGCTCAGGTGGCACGCCGAATTTCAACTGCACCTCTTCCGGACCGAGGATGGTGTTCGACATGGTATTTATCAGGGTAATTTTAGGCGACACAAGCTGCGCCATGTCTTTATCACCGGTGCTTATCAGTACGTCGCGGCTATCGCCCGCCGCCGCCAGCGCCAGCGTACCGATAACATCGTCGGCCTCTACGCCGCTGATAGCCAGCAGCGGCAATCCCATCGCCTTGACCATCTGATGCAGCGGCGCTATCTGGCTGCGCAGATCGTCCGGCATAGGCGGTCGGTGGGATTTGTAGTACTCAAATAATTCATCGCGGAAGGTCTTGCCATTGGCATCAAACACCACCGCCACATGGCTTGGCTGGTATTGCACCAGCAGGCTTTTAAGCATATTTAATACGCCGTACATCGCCCCAGTGGGTTCCCCCATGCTATTAGTCAGCGGCGGGAAGGCATGATAGGCGCGGTAAAGATAAGAAGAACCATCCACCAGTATTAACGGGTTTTCTGCGATTTGGACCATAGCGTATTTCGTTCTTTTTTAGTCAGCAAACAGGAACTAGCATGCCACAGCCGTCAGCTGGAGACGATGGTTAGAGTAGCATAAGGGCGATAAAAATACCGGGAATGCAGCTAGATCCGCAGGATCTATCTGTGGATAACTTTGTGAGTAAAAATAATAATTTTTATTGACAGACGCAATATTCGCGAGGTTATTAGACAAAAAACCTTTATTATCAATTTATTAATATATAAACTTGCCAATAGCAAATTTTATAATAAAGGTATTGCCATTGTGGATATAAACCTGCTATGGGCCCGTAGCGGGCAAAGGTTATTATCCGCTGGCAGATTAAGGAGATACTGCTAGTTTCCAGCGCTGCCATAAACGACAACGCCGGCGTTGTGCTTCATTCGCCCACGGGGAGATACTTACTTTTGGCTAAGAAGAAACTTCACAACATCGGTGAATTGTTCGGTATAAGCGTCTATCGATAACATATTCAGTCCGTCATTTTTCACCATATATTTTCCATTGACGAACATAGCCGGCACGCCGCGCAGCTGCAGATCAGCGGCCGCTTTCTCCTGCTGTACTACTAAGGATTTCACAGCAAAACTGTTCCAGGAAGAATCATATTCTTCCGCGCTGACGCCCGCTTTGACAAAGACAGCACGGATGTCATCCGGCGTTTGTATCGTCTGTATTTTTTGCAGACCATCAAACAGCAGCGGACTGACTTTATCTTCTACCCCCATCGTAATGGCTACTGCCCAAGCCTGGGTGAGTTGTTTACCCATCGGCCCAAGAAAGTCCACGTGATATTTGGTCATTTTAGTTCCTGACGGCAGCGCTTTTTTCACCGTGCTGGAAATATGATATACTTGCTCGAATTGATAACAGTGCTGGCAATAAAACGAGAAAAACTCTAGCACCTGGGGTTCACTGGTTACCGGCTTGTCGAGTTGGATATATTGTTGATCTTCAGTAAACAGCGCGGCCGAGGCACTAAATGCTAACGCGATACCCATCAACGCAAACCATATTTTTTTCATAGAAAGTGTCTCTCTAAAATGAATAAGTTAGGCGTAAACATAATCAATATACGGGCATTAACTGCAGCGGAAGCTGTTACAGCAGCGTTACCTGTTCGATGAATAGCGCGGTTTATTGTGACCAGAATTCCTCCTCAACCATTAACGGAAAACTGCGAGGAAAATCCGAATTGCCCAGCACCGGCTAACCCAGGTGAAATAATGGATCTTCATATTGCCCGCAACAGCCCAATAAGCGCCAGTTCGCGAGGATCGAAACCCATAAACTCAGCATAAGCGTCCAACAATAGAGACAATTAATACAGTTTGTCACGGCGATCTCCGTTAAGTAGCATTCAGAGATCTTGAATATCTGGGCCATTACAGGTATCGTCGAGATCGACAAACTTGGGGATATCCGTCGCACTATAAAATATTACCGGCGTGCAAATTACCATGCAGACACAGCTGGCGCCAGTAGTCAATGGTCCCCACCCTCATGAACCCTCACTTAACTGGTCGCACGCTTGTGAAAACATCGCTCTCAAAAGCCCGACCGCTTACGCTTGTAAGCAGGGAAAAAATAGCCAAGATAGTTGTGCAGTGTCGCATTATTAATGACCAATGGCGCTACGACCGGTATTTCAGCATCCGCAAGCTCATGCACCAGCTGGTGCTCTTCTAAAATTTGCTCGGCACGCCCAGTTTGTTCGCGGGGCGATAAAATTCACCACATAGCGCTTTTTCTCTTCGTCCAGAAACTGATAGACGCAATTTTTATAGCTGTTTAGGGCGGTTAATCCGGAATTGACGATGATCCACGTCTGTTGCAAAGGATCCATAATCAAATCGGACATTAATGCCTGAAAATTGAATTATGTGCTCATAAGCCCCGCCCGCCCAGGCCTCCCCACCGCTTACTCTTTGATAAAACGGCAGACGCGCAAAATGGCCATTTTGAAATCTTCATCTTTCGGCCAGCCTGGGAATAGAGGCCGTTTTATCTCTGCAGTGCATTTCCAAATGATAGATCATAACATCATCGGTCAGGCCGCTTAAATCGCCATGATATCCTCTGCTTCTTACGTCAGCTTTAACAGAAATTATAACAAATTAAAATATGGCTCTTGTTGCCAAGCGGGATACAAGAGCGCTACTAAATCTGGAACAGGACCAAGGCGGCGAACGAATCCTTGAGGCTCTTTATCAGGCCAAGCGCACCGACCCTACGCTTGAAATAGCGATTCTGGTTGACTGGCACCGGGCACAGCGCGGGCGAATTGGCGGCGCCGCTGCTAACACCAACGCCGATCATTTGAGTTTTAACCTTGCGGCCGTACTCCCCAGGCGGTCGATTTAACGCGTTAGCTCCGAAAGCCACGGCTCAAAGACCACAACCTTCAAATCGACATAGTTTACGGCGTGGACTACCAGGGTATCTAATCCTGTTTGCTCCCCACGCTTTCGT
>NZ_LECR01000086.1:54022-54380 GCF_001602625.1 Sodalis-like endosymbiont of Proechinophthirus fluctus | reverse complement strand
GTAGCCCAGCACCCGTTCAGATCCGCGCTCAGTAGCGCCAGCGCAGCAGGCGCCGTCAACGCTTCGCCATCCTCGCCCAGCCAAACACCCGCCTCACTCCGATACGCCGCCCAGTACACTTCCCCCATGCGCGCGTCGATGGCGGTCAGTACCTGGCAAGCGCCGGTTTGACGCCAGGCACCTTCGGCCAGAGCTGCCAGAGTGGAGATACCAATAAGCGGCAGATCGGCGCCTAGCGCCAGCCCCTGTGCAATGCCTATACCAATGCGCACGCCGGTAAAGCTGCCGGGGCCGCGGCCGAACGCCAGCGCATCAAGACTATCAAGCGTAATACCGGCCTCCGCTAACAGGCTGTCTA
>NZ_LECR01000086.1:40212-53989 GCF_001602625.1 Sodalis-like endosymbiont of Proechinophthirus fluctus | reverse complement strand
GTAACGGCGAAGCGCTCCAGCAACAGTTCGTCGTCGAGCATCAGCGCGGCAGAACAGGCTTCGGTCGCGGTATCAAGAGCTAAAATGCGGGTAGACATGCCAAACCTCAGTCGGAAATAATAAGAACTGTAACGGGTAACGGGCGCTTATCATAACACACCTATTTCTACAAGGGATACGGCGCTCAGTCGCCGGTCAGAAAGGCGATTGTACGCTCTAGCGATCGCGTGCAGCGCGTCGGCGGAATACTTTGTAGAAAATTTTGCCATGGGGGTTGGGGTGGAGGTGAAACCATCCGATGATCGCAAATGATAAGTACACCACGGTCATCGCTGTCGTGTATAAGCCTGCCTACCCCTGCTTCAGGGCGATAACTGCCTCGGGGATCTGCACGTCGGCAAACGGATCGCCGCCGCGCAACTGGCAATCCTCAATGCGCGCCTTCAGCAGCGCCAAGCGGCTGAGCGCCAATTTTGCCACGTCATGATATAACTCCAGCGCATCATTCAGCAGCACCAAGCGCGCTGTACCATCGGCTGTATCAGAGCGTCGCGTAGATTATACTGAGAAGCCCCGGTTTACCCAACGTCAGGCGAAAATCCTGGACGCGAAACGAGAGCTGGTCAGCGCTCTTTAGCAACTGCGCCATGTCGAGGATATCGGTGCAGTAAGTCAAAGTCATATCGCGTGCCAGATCCAGTATGCAGCGGCTAGTAAGCTGCTGGCCGAAATATTGGCCGCGATATCTGGCAGTTGATGCGCTTCGTCAAAAACCATCATGTCGCAGCGGGGATACAAGTTCGCCGAAACCGCTTTCTTTCACCATCATATCCGCCAGGATAAAGATGATGGCTGACCACCACATCAGCATCCATAGCCCAGCTGCGCGCTTTAACCACAAGGCACTCTTTATACTCAGGACAATTGCTGCCGAGATAGTTATCGTTAATGCTGGTCACCAGCGGACAGATAGGGCTACCTTCTGTGATACCGCCACATCGGCGATATCCCCCTCATCCTCGGTTTACGATGCCCAGGCGGTGCACCCATGACTCAGCGCGTCGAGCCTCTCCGGCGGCAGTGCACCCCCCTGCCGCCGCGTGCTGCGCTATGCGTTCCAGGCACAGATAATAGTTGGCGCGCCCTTTCAATAAGTCCAGTTGTCCGCGTTAGGACAGGGCCTGCGCGATACGTGGCAGATCCCGGAAGTAGAGTTTATCCTGTAACTTCTTACAGATCAAATTGTTATAGGAGAAAATGGCCGGAATAAGATAAGAGCAGGTCTTGTCGGTGCAGTACTTACCCACCATCAGAGGTTGTTACCAGAGGTTGTTGCGCGCTGATGGCGTCGCGAATAGCATCTGCCATCAGGCGCTGGGATTCCCGCGGCTTGAAACCGCTCAGGGCTTTCGCCAGCAAACTCTGGGGCGTAAAATCGTCTGTCACACTATCTCCCACGCAAACGTTTTTCGCTACTGCTGCCGGGTGCGCTGGGCTTTCCGTGACGGTATGGTATATGGTATTCTGCTGCTTTCACTAACCACTGAAAGGAAATACAATAACCCTCCAGCGTATTAATGCTGGCGCCCGTATGTCAAGACGCGGTGATTCATCATCAGACTCTCTACTTACTACACCAGCGCGGCGGCTGATGCCGTGCTTGACGCAGACATCACTGGCTAGACTGTCAGTGCGCTCACTGCTATCAATGCCATTCTGGCGCGCTGCAACACCGATAAGCGCCACCTGCTAGATGCGACTATTTTCCTGCCTAACGCTAACGCTGCAAATTTCGCCGCGATGAATGCGGCATGAGATAACTGGGTAAGAAGCCGGCAGCGCGGCGGTACGCTATACAGTTCAGGCGAACCTGATTAATCCGCGCTACAAATTTAAAATCAAAATTATCAATGGGCTGCATTTAAGGAAGGGCAGGCCACCCTGCTCCCAGTCGTCACCTTTGGTTGCTATCGTAAGGATCTGCCTCTGGGAAGGCCCGCTGGGGCTTCATGGTCCTCGGTTTCCTCCTCATCCTCCCAGAAAAGGGTGACCCTTTCACTGGTGTAGCCGGCGCGCAGTTCGCACGCCACCAGCGCAATGGATTTGCCGCTATCCATCCCCTTGGTCATTAACGCCTTAATACGCTCGATGGCCTGTTTCTGCTATTCGTGGATTAACGCTAACGCAGGCATATCTTTTAACATCGGTTTCTCTCGGTGACGTCAATAGTCGGTCATCTCATGACGCTGCCGGTTACGTTATGGCGAGGATGTATGCTAAGATCACGCCATAATACCACTATAAAAATATCACCGCAAACACGAACAGGTTTCCGTTGCCGCGTAATTTGGGAACAGGTGCTTATCTATGCAGCCACAATTGACAGCATTGCCTTACTGGCCCGATGCCGTGCTAGACTACTTTACCCCACTGGCCGGCCAACCCTGGGCAATGCTGCTGCATTCCGGCAACAGCAATCATCCTGACAGCCGTTACGATATTTTGGTGGCTACGCCCGTGGTAACGCTGGTGACTCGTGACGGCGTCACCGAGATCCGCCGGGGGGGTGAGCGAGAAATCCGCTACGATGACCCATTTGCTCTGGTTCAGCAGCAGTTGGCGGGAGGGGGCATGTCGGCCCTGCCAATCGCGTCATTACCGTTCCTCGGAGGGGCACTCGGCTATTTTGGCTACGATCTCGCCCGTGGCATCGAAACCCTGCCTGAGCTGGCACAACAGGACGTGCCACTGCCAGAAATGGCGGTGGGCATTTATCACTGGGCGTTGATAGCCGACCACCATCTCCATACAGTGACCCTGGTGAGCTACGAGGATCCAGCGCCCTTGATTACTAAATTGACCGCTGCACAGCTGCCTACATCGACGTCGTTTCATCTACTTGGCCCTTGGCGCGCCAATATGACGCGGACTGAATATGGCGAAAAATTCCGCCAGGTCCAGCAGCATTTGCTGGCGGGAGACTGCTATCAAGTCTGTTTAGCACAGCGCTTTAGCGCCCCTTACAACGGAGATGAATGGCCGGCTTTTCGCCATTTGCTGGCCTATAACCGTGCGCCGTTTTCGGCCTTTATCCGCCTGAGGGACCAAGCGGTGATGAGCTTATCACCGGAACGTTTTCTTCGCGTGCGCGCCGGCGAAATCCAGGCCCGCCCTATTAAAGGTACGTTGCCACGGCTGGCAGACGCCGATGCCGATCGACAGCAGGCCGCGCGGCTGGCCGCTTCTGCCAAAGATAAAGCGGAAAATTTGATGATAGTGGACCTGATGCGTAACGATATCGGCCGCGTGACGCAACCCGGCAGCGTGCGCGTACCCTCGTTGTTTGCTATAGAGACCTTTACGGCAGTGCATCACATGGTCAGCACCATCACCGCTACCCTGGCGGCCGATCGCACTCCTTGCGACCTGCTGCGCTCCTGCTTCCCAGGCGGCTCTATTACCGGCGCGCCAAAAGTGCGGGCAATGGAAATAATCGAAAAGCTCGAACCGCAGCGTCGCAGCGCATGGTGCGGAAGCATCGGCTATGTTAGCTATTGTGGCGCTATGGATACCAATATTGCCATACGCACCCTCCTGGTGGCGAACCAGCATATTCACTGCTCCGTCGGCGGCGGTCTTGTCGCCGACAGCAACGAAGAAGCGGAATACCAAGAAACTCTCGCGAAAGCTGCCTCGCTACTGCCGCTGCTGGAGCATTTGCATACCTGACGCCGTCATTAAGCGACCCGCTGTGGCTAGCGGAGTTTATTACCCGTTTTCAACTGCTGCTAATGGAGACACGCTACGTTACCTATCATCGCCGGCGGGCGGCAGTGCTGATTCCAATTATTTGCCATTCCACGCCGACGCTGCTGCTCACCAGCCGCGCTGCGTCCTTGTACAATCACACCGGTTAGGTCGCATTTCCTAGGGCAACACAGATGCGGCTGACACTTCCACGATCACCATCGTGCCGCGTGATGAGTAAAAAGGTTGCCATCGATCCCCATCAGACCAGGTGTTAGGACAATTGCCGCCGGTTGCCGCCGGTGGATAACAGCAGCGGTTTTCAGGTCACCCCGATCATGGGTCTGCTGGCGCCAAGGAAAGGCCGAAGTGGCGGAAATTTTTGAAATACTGCTGACCGAGGTGAGGTATTGTCGCTAGCGAGCTATATATACCCCGCTGGAAAGCAGCGAGCGCAAACCTGGCGAGTATACTTCTCCTGGTACCGGAACATATGGTTTGGGGTATAAACGCTCAAATCCTCCATCGTCTCGGCCAATATATCCGTCCGCTCATCGAATAACTGGATCCAGCTCCCATTAACAGCACAAAGTTCTTTTTATTTCCATTTATCTGGCTAAAATACACGATAAGTGACATTAAGCAGAAAATAATAATATATTGTTTTATTGGCATTTAATTTCAATACTACACTTAAAAATACCGCTTGATAGATAGTCGGCGTATCAGAGGTAAGTGACGCGCTTCATCGTCAACGCCGTTGATATTAGTTTATTTCATGCGAGAATACGCTCGCGTATCCAGTTTAACTATTACAATCAGGTAAATACTACCTGCCTGTTGCCTTATAAATATTTTATAGGAGAGCAAATGTGATTAGCGTTTTTGATATGTTCAAAATTAGTATCGGTCCGTCTATTCCCATACGGTGGGTCCGACGAAAGCCGGTAAACAACTTGTGGATGATTTGGTCAAAAAATATCTGCTGACCTTAAGTCACGTGGGGATCGCCTTCGATTTTTACGGTTTGCTCTGACTGGGAAGGGGCACTACGCCGATCAAGTGATCATCCTTTAGCTAGCCAGCAACAGCCAGGATACGGTAGCCATAGACACCACGCCGGCGATTTTGCGCGACGTCACCCAGCGCCAGCGGCTAATGTTGGCTGGCACTCTCCATAGAGTAAATATTGCGCGAGGAGCATGATATTTCATCACACTAGCCTGAAGCAGAACGAAAACAGGCTACGCATCTATGCGTTCGCGGGCAGATTCGCTGCGTTTACAGCCAAACCTGCTATTCTTTTGGCAGCAACTTTAATCGTCGATGAAGCCTAGTTTGGCCAAGTGGTGATCAACGAAATCAGCGTTCCTTTCAGTTTCAACAGTGTCCCAGCAATTATTAGGACACTGTTGAAATACTGCCCTGTCGGTATCTCGTTTGGTGTTGTGCAATACGCTCCGCGCTGCACGGGCGGCGCAGAATAGACGGCTATTTTGTGTCCCTGTCTGTCAGACCATGCGGCGCCTGTATCGATTGCAGCATGAACACCGAGAGCGTGCTGCTAGGGCCGCTATAGGTGCCGTGCCGCGCTGCCGTGCTCAAGAGGATATTGATTTCCGGGGATAAATATTTCATCGAGCCGGTCTTTGTCGATATTCTAGCTGCAGTATTTCCTCTCGCCAGTGGCGCAATTAGTATTTTGTACAAGATGAATGCCTTCATTTCAGGTGCTGAAGTCGGCTGTCAGGGCGAGCGGACGTCGCCTGCTCTATGGTGGCGGCCACCCTGACAGAACTTGATGGGAGGCAGTCCAGAATGGGTATGTATCTCGGCGGAAATCGGTATGGAACACAACTTGGGACTGACCCGCGATCCGGTGGGAGGCCAGGTGCTGATGCTATGCATCAAGCGTAACGCGATCGCTGTTATGAAAGCGCAATGTCTCGCGCATGGCGCTACGTAGTACTAGCGTGCCTCGGGGTCCCCTTCTATAAGGTTATTGAACCCATGTATGAAACCGGCAAGGATATAAATACTGCGGAACCTCGCGTGGCGGCCTGGCTATTAATGTGCAATGCGACTAAGCGAAGATGCACCGCAGCCGTGACGTGCTCCAGCCGCTATTCGGCTGAAATGTCGTGGGCGACAACCCGGAGGTAGTGCCGGTGTAGTGCAATGGATCATCGAAGAACGTCGCGGCTCAGATTCCACTTGGGCTCGGAGCCAAAAAAATCCGTCGGCGCTACCTTCCATATCGTGGACCTCTATTTCCGGCATCTCATCCTCGTCGGGAAACTTGCCTGTAACAACTTCCAGCACATCCAAGGAAGTCACCAGTCCCTGAACCACGCCGAACTCATTGGACACTATCAGCATACCTTTCGCCCGGCGGAAACTCCTCCATCAGCTTCAATACATCCAGGGTTTCCGGCACGACAATCGCCGGGTTGGCAGCGGCGTAGGCTTTTAACCATTATCCACCGCCACCATCAAATCATTTTCGTGCAAGATATCGATAAGTTGATCCAGCTTGCCGTTACAGACCGGGAATATATTGTGCGACGTTTCCATCAATGTCGCGGTCGCGCGTAGCGCCTCTTACCGGTTGCTAGCAGTCTAAGTCCAACCAGGTTATCGCATTCATTGCGCGGACGTCATCACACTGCTCAGGGTAGGGTGCGCAAAGTCAACAACAACACGACGGTGATCATATGGTGCTCTTCACCGACGAAATGCGCCTGCATAAACGCCTGGGCAAAATCATCCTCGCAGGTTTCGCGGTGCGCCCTATCTCTCATCAACTACATAATCGCTTCCGGGGTACGCTTGCGCATCGGCTTAGCAGACTAGTTTTTAATAAAATCATGGCGCACTATCTGGTTGAACCTCTCAATGAAGGTCGAGAAACCAATGGCAGTATACACAGGTAGCCTTTCGGAATATGAAAACCGAAGCCTTCGGCAATCAAACTTGAGACCTATCTCAGCAAGAAACTGAGATACAGCACCACTATGGTTTGATGACGCTTAACGAAGATGGTCAGAGAACGAGACTCCAGCAGCATAATCGCTATAGCAATCACCACAGCGGTTATTATGACGGGCAGATTATTAACCATATCCCACCGCCGTGATGAACAACACATCCAGGGAAAATACCACGTCGAGAATAATGATTTGTACCATCACCTCCCAGAAGCTGGCGTACCGCGGTCGGCGATGCTGTAGTACTCTTTATTTTCTTAAATTTCGTGCAAATCCGTAGTTTCCTTGAAAAAAAAGAACCCAAAGCAGAAAAAGAAGATCGCAACCGGAAAAGGAAAAGGAAAAGGAAAAGTCTCCTAGAGTAAACAGCGGGCGCGTCAGATTGGCAATCTATAAAATCAGCGACGCAACAACTCCAAGGCGCATAATCAGCTCCAATGACAGACCTACTACCCGTGCGAGATCCCGCTTTTTGGGCTGTCTATTTGTCCACCATAGTCGCAATAAAAGACCACATTATCGGTGCCGAGACTACTCTCCAATACGATCAGGTCAATAATCCATCCATAATTGAATGGTCCATTAAAAATTCCATCACAGGCTCCGTAATGTATTCAGGTTGTCTTGATTACAGGGTTAAACCGCATCTTTGTTGGCAACCGCGCAGGGGCAAGCTGCCAAGGGGCACACTTTCTTTGGGAGCGGGGATTAAAAATGACTAGAAGAGAACTCAAAGCGATGTGCCAGTGTGAGAGGACACAACTATGACTTTGCAAGCGGACAAAAAATGATAAAACAGTTTCAGTAGTAGTCCATCAAGGGCTGTTTGCTACTTTTATAATTTGAACATCCCACTGTATCAGTGAATCACCTCTCGGCACAAAACTTTTCAATTCAAGATGTTTGTTTATTCTCAGCTACACTATTTTTTGCGCTTATAACGATTCCGTTATCCTAGAGTAACTGGCACGCCTTCACAATTTTTTATTTTTTACACATACTGAAAACGGTAGAAATGATTTTAGGCGCACAAGACAACGTCGCCTAGATCGATTTCGTCCCCAGTGAAAACGCTAAAAAATTGATTTAGAAATATACTATCCGTCTGGCGGATTTTGACACCACAGCAGGCGTATTATTTCTGGTTGATATCTGAGAATGGTAGCCTATTTAATACTACCAACCTGATTGTCATAGACAATGAAAATTATGAAATCATGTCAGCGTAAATATCCCCATGCTAGCCGTAACATTTATTACCAGAGATGATAATCCAGCCTTTCAAGAACTGGTCAGCATCGCGGTGAAAATCGGGTACATAGGCGTAAAAGTGCTAAAAACCCCGGAAGAGAAACAGACCCCTAGCGTCGCCGGCTAGCCGCCGCCCACACCAGTAGTGAAATCTACGCCAGTGGCGGCCCGGCTAAGATGGCCACATGAGAATTGGTCTGGCGCGTATAGACGATCGTCTGATCCACGGCCAGGTAGCCCGCCAGGTAGCCCACCCGCTGGACGAAGGAAACTAACGTTAAACACATTATCGTGATCAGCGACGAAGTGGTCGCAGATACGGTGTGCAAAATGCTGCTCATCCAGGTAGAGCCTCTATGGGGTTACTCATGTGGTTGACGTGGCAAAAGCTATCCACGTTTATGACAATCAAAAATATGCCAATGACCGCGTCATGCTGTTATTTACCAGACCCACCGACGTCATACGCCTGGTTGAGGGCAGCGTCACGATTACCACGGTCAATATCGGTGGTATATAGCCTTCCTCTAGGGCAAAAACCAGGTGAACAATGATTGTTATCGCACTGATATTTGCTATCTTTGATAAGTTTATTGTGGATTACGCGCTGCGCGGAAAGACCCATCTACGGGTGTCTCTGCGCTGACATGGCCGCATGGACGGCCTAATTTTATCGTCCTACTGCTAATACTATTGTACAAAAACATCACAACTGGCAGCATGGTTTTGTCACCTCCACCCTGATTTTAATTCTAGGATTAATAGTAGTTTATTTGGCTTATATTCGTCGTCTACGTGTGCTGTTTAAACCATAATGTTTTATGGCAATACATTTATCAGTTATTATTTTTATTAAGAAATAAATTTATTGGAAGATAGTTATCTAGTTATTGACTTGGAAAAATGACGTTTACTGATCCATATCAATAAATTTGACAATCTACAGAATATTTAAAAATTTTCTCATTTTATTACAATGAGTTGTATTAACAATATAGATTATTAATCGCAATAAAAAATACCTTATTCTTTATTTCCTATAGTATGTCGCCAGAGAAATCTCGTCATCATCCTTATGCTGAGAAAAATTAGCCAATAGCAAATCTTAAGGTATTTAACATGTTATTTTATAGTTTTCATTATGGGGAATTATTATGTTATGGTTGCTCAGTCATTAGGTAGTATCGCTATTCTAGCGAAAATTCCTGTGTCAACATACTCGTTCCTTTTTTGAACGTAGTACGGGCGGCGTTCATCGGCTAGCAAGCCTATAGACATGCGGATCTGTCGATAAAGCTAGGGGATAGAAAAGTATGGATATGGGCGCTCAACCCAAGCCGAGGCTTAGTAGTGAATATTTCCGCCACACTAATTCTTACCTTTAGTATGTCTATGGACACCTTTTCGGCCGGCCTCCGTCGGCAAAGAAAGGCACCGTGCTGAGAGAAGCGCTGCGCACCAGACTAATTTTGGGTAATAGAATAGAAGCTGTTATCTCGCTTATCATCTGGGGATTGAGTCTGCTGGCCAGTTAGTATATTGTGCGCTGGGACTACTAGGTAGTATTTATCCTGCTGGCGTTTCTAGGCAGCCAGGATGGTGCTGGCGGGCTGTAGAGTGCAGGCGGTCATAATCGGTGAGCACAGCTTGGGCATGCTAGTAGCCACTACCATCGCTACTAGTCTTGATGCGCTGGCCATCGGCGTGGCTGACGATGTTTCAGGTCAATATTGTATTGTTCACATCGAGCTGCTAATCGCTCTTGCCACTTTTCTAATATCGACCATTGGTATGCTGCTGGGGCGCTTTATGGGGCCTTGTCTGGGCAATAAAGCGGAAATTATTAGCAACTTCATCTTATTGGCATCCGCTGCAACATCTTTCTATAGGTAAATAATAAAGGCATGCTCGCCAATAAAATCCGTNGAGGTCGAACTGTGTCGTCACAGCCAGCCGTTCGAGCATATCAATGGGTTAGTGCCGATCTTGTGCTGGTCAAGACGCAGCGGATAGCACAGCGGTCTTTCCCCCAAGCGGGGGAAAACCCGCGACGGTTTCTTCCTTTAGTCCGTGCAGCTGCACGTCAAATGAGCGCTTTGAGCTAATAGAAATGGAATAGGCTAGGCGTCACCGTCATCAGCACACTCCCTGGCGTAGAGTGCGCCACAGCTCGGCGGGGAATTGCTCGGCTCATAAATGCGCATGTTGCCGTCGAGCAACGCAACGGCGAAGGGCAGACGCTGGCCAGACGCGACGCAAAAGAGAACTCGGGCGTAGGAGTTTAGCGGCGCTTCGCACCGCATTGTTTGCGATATCCATCCCGTACACCTCCACTACCTCTAGCCGCCGCGGTAGCCGCTGGCGCTTGAGCAAGGCCTGCGCTATACCGGTTTTCGCTACAACAGTAAGCAGCGGGATCCCACCCATCCGACCATCAGCGGGCACAAACAGCATAGCGGAATTATCATTCCATCAAGACGGTGTCGTGGCGTGAAGCGCAAGCGGAGAGGCCGGGACATTTGGCGCAGATCAAAGTACGGCGTCGGTAGCAGTAAATATCAAGGCCACGGGAAATCATTAACGGATGCGGCAGGAAAAGGTCGCTAAGCGAAAATAATCTTGCCATCATAAGGTCCTTTGCTGCCTAAAAGCCAAACCCCCGCAGGCGCGAAGACAGCGGGGGACCTTAGATATTATCCGTCAGTCAAATTACTAACCGTTGCTGCAGCAACCTGTATTACAGGGTAGTTACATTAACTGCTGAAGGACCTTTCTGGCCATCCTGGATTTCGAACTCGACACTCTGGCCTTCTGCCAGAGTTTTGAAACCGTTACCCTGAATAGCGGAGAAGTGGACGAACACATCTTTGCTGCCATCGGCCGGTGTGATGAAACCAAAACCTTTTGACTCGTTGAACCACTTCACTTGACCTTTGATCTTTGCCATCTTGCATATTTCCTTTGGAGTGTTTAAATCGCCTTTTTGGCGATACAGAGACAAACTGGAGCCGTTACTGCTTGAGGCATTCAGATAAGGATCGTCAGAGAGGCGGTATGCAACGAAATCGTCTACACGCAAAACTTCTTTACTGAAAATGCCACCCATATACAGAACTGTACTTCATTTTACCCAACTGCGTTATCACATACTCTGTAAACAATGGCAAGCCATTTTTAATCAGGGCCGGATATGTTGCACACAATCAAGACACTGGGATGCTGACCTCGCATAAATATGGTGCGGGAGACCTTCATTTTCTACGGGGTTATAGCGCTGCAGTTTGCCGCTATCGGATAAAGATAACATTAGCGTAAACCACTGCCGACGTCCAATGCATTATTTAATAATAACTGTTCATTCATTAATGATAAGAAATCAAGGGGTATAGTTCACAATTTTAACCCTTACCTTATAACCTCTTTTTCTAACATAGTGAAAGATTGTGTGAAACCTTTATAACGCACCAGGGGGCGGGGGCCATGTCGCGGTGGTGTTTCTTCCTTTTTTAGGCGGTAGCAGCTTAATGCCCCGCAGTTGGCAGAGATCGGCCAATGCCTGTGGCCATTTAACGAGGCCGCGCTGTCTTATTGGCTTGCACTAGAATGGTTCATGGTGGAAAGTTACATGAGAGCCCCACTGAGACGGTGCATTTTTATCAGGAACTTCATCGGCCCCAGGGATCTCGATTCATTAGAGTTTTCGAGTTGGCGGATGAATCCCTGGACGAGCCGCTGCTCGATTTACTGTGCACCACCCCAGCGAGAGGTAGGCGTCAATTATCGCTTTTACCGCGTTAAAAATAGGCGGTAAGAATTACACTTTGAAAAATGATTTTGCCTTTATCCTGGGGGGATAGCAGCACTGAAAGTAACGGTGCCGATGGCCTGCTGTTTTTATGTGGGTTGAGGGGAGTGGTCGGAGCTTGAGGCCTGTTGGCTGATTGATTTGATGGAGTAGTATTTTGCAGGCCTGGCGTCCCTGTGAACCTAGCAGAAGCGGTTTTGCGCCGGGGTTCCCCTCTTCGCCGCCGGCGTAAACCAGCGCGTCGGCCAGGGTACGAAAGTTTTAACGGACATCTTGGTCACCCCTTAATGCTAATTTAGTTGCAGAGAGCGCCCTCCCGAAGATAATTAAACAAAGTAGTGTAAGAAATATTCTCAGCATTACTGGCAGATTTCCTTTTTCGTTTGTCGTATTGCTTTAATATTCATTGTATAAGGAGAGCTGTTGGACACCAACCCAGCCGTACCAATAAACTCCGGTTGCGGTTCCAGAGTACATGCTCCAGTGACGTACCGGGCAAGTGCATTGCGAATTCCGGCGTAGTGACCGCATCCCACCAGTCGCATTCAGCCACATGCTTGACCCTGTGTCGGCATAACTAGGCCGCCTATACCCAAGAGTGCCGCGACCCGTAACGCGGGAAAACGTTTAACAGACGCTGCAGCGTGCCGTGCCGTGCCGTGGTCAAGATGACCATAATAATTATGGGAGTACAGCACCCAATCAATATTGGGCAATTCGGCGACGGTCTCCGCCAAGAACGATTTGCGCACCTGGCCGGCAAACGGCAGTAGCGAGGCGCTCTTGCCAAGTGCCGGATCGCACAGGATACGTTGCTAGTCCGTAGCAACAGGTAGGCATGATCAAGCCACCGTAATACGGCGTCTTCATGGCCGCTGAAATCCGCTTGCCATCACTAACGGATAATAGCCTCGATAAGCCCTAGCCGGGCGGCGGCCGGGTAGCCACCCTACCTTTTGAGCTCCTCCCGGCAGCGTTTCAGCTCCTCAGGATCGCGCAGGGAGAATATCGTGATTGGTAAAACTAGTAGGTGTATGGTGAAACTTGATGGGATCATATCATCTATTTGGCTTGCTCATAGTTTTTAGCACTCTCCCTGTCAAGGGCGGGCAACACAAAGAGACGAAACCGCCGTTCACAAGCCAGCGGGGCTCAGGTTCAGTGAGTCGGGGAATTAACGTTCAGCGATAAAATCTTTAAACATAATGGATTCGTCGGAAATGAGTGGTGAGGCTGAGTTCGGCGATTCTCCCCGATTGAGTCTCACCAACAGTTCGGTCTGCTATTTCTGTTGCTCGAGAAGTTCGATTAGCAAAGCAATCTGCTCGTTCGCTTTGACACTAGTGCGGTTCAGGAAAACTCAGAAGACAACCAGCACGATAACAAATACCGCGACGGACACCACGGCAATTGCGATATTCAGGCTGTTAACTCCCAACTCATTCATAAACTGACTTTTGCCCCTGCCACTCATTAAACTAATGGCTATTTTATATCACTCCGGGGCCGACTTAGTACACCGATGACAAAATCTTCCTATTAATAGACGTTACCAAGGCATCCATTTAGTCACCAGACACATGCCGCTGAAAAAATCCCCTCCCTGATCGCAAAAGCTATTCAGCGCCGACAGCCAAAGAGCAAAACAGAGCAGCAGAATCACGACCAATTTAACATTTGTGCCTATTTTTAAAACCCTATTCCTAAAATGCATAATTAAATAGTGTTATTCTATTAAAATTAAATGAGAGATGAATAAAAATAAATGATAAAGTTATATGTCTCCTCCTAGGAGGGAGGCTAGAAGACGCGGCCATGAAATGGTTTTCAGTAGGAGATAGCTTTTAATAGCGTGCAGCGGGATGGGGGATGGGATGGGTGCCAAAATCAATGTTTTTTAGCTGCGTGGACATTTTTAGCACACCTCCCACCGGCGAGATTATATGGGTAACGTTTAGAATCCGTTTTATGACCAACTGGCAAGCGA
>NZ_LECR01000086.1:23180-40193 GCF_001602625.1 Sodalis-like endosymbiont of Proechinophthirus fluctus | reverse complement strand
TATTTTTCAGTAAGAAATTGTATCATTTTTCCTTTGTGTCAGAACATCTGAACCGGAGGATAAAACAAGCCGGTTCGGTTATCGAGGGATTAAAACGGGTAGTCATGGTATTCCTATCTGGCGGGAAGACGATGCGCGACGCGTTGTGCAGCATTTTGACGTAACCATTTTAAGCCTCTTCTGAGAAGCAGATCATGGGAAACAATATACTCAGGCCAGCTTTAACGACGCTAAAGCAATCAAAAATCGGTACCGCGATGCAGCGTAACCCATCCTCCTGCTCCTCTTTATCTTCGTCGAACCCCTGTGCGCGCACCCGCTACAGCTCCCGCAACAGAGCCTCTCGGCTGGCGACGGCAAGGAACGTCAGAACGTCTCTCGCCTCTGAGATGTTTCGCTAGGCCAGTAGCACCTTGCCAAGAGCGGTACTGTAAAGCGGGGTTACGGTAGCCGACGTTCGAATACATGCGTAAGTTGCCGTCGGACTTGCTGCGTATCCTGCTATTTTCCTTGTCTATATGTGCATCCATTTTATCTGCGAACTATATTTCGCCGTACGGAGGTTGCAAAGGGCCTGTTGCTTACGCCATGGCCGCTGGCGACCATGGTTTTGCCCTGCTGGCCAGCAGGGCTGTGCATGATCCAGGCCCGACCCCAGCAGGTGGTGGGAAAATAAATTCGACGCATCAGGCGCAGAAGGGTTGACGGAGTCAAAAAAAGAACCCCATGCTGTAAGGGAATCCTTCAGTGGCCGGACGCGGCGCGTCCGGGGTGATATCACCCGTTACTGGACAGCTATAAATCTTACCGTTTCGACCACGATGGTTTAAAGCATCGCCACTTCCCCGTCTGGCATCTCGGCTGGTTAAAAACATTACCGGCTCCCGGCCGATGCTCGGCAGTTTACAGGCCACTATCGCGAGGGGCGCTTATCCGGAAAACGGCGTCGACGGCGCGTCTTATTTCAGATAGGTGCCAGAACGCAGTGCTTCAATTCGTTTATCCAGCGGGGGATGGGACATGAACAGTTCACTGAACGTCTTGTTGCGGCCATTGATGCAAAATGCCATCATGCTACTGGCTTCCTGAGGCTCATTACTGGTTTTTAGTTGCTGAAGCGCCGCAATCATTTTCTCACGCCCCACTAGCCTGGCCGAACCGGCATCGGCGTGGAATTCGCGGTGTCGTGAGAACCACAGGGTGATGATGCTCGCCAGTACCCCGAACATCAATTCCAGCACCATGGAGACGGCGAAATAGACCATCGGGTTACCATTACCACTTTCATCCTCGTCGCGATCCGACGTGAACCCTGCCGCCAGCTGCGCCAGAATACGTGAGACGAAAATAACGAATGTGTTCACTACGCCCTGGATGAGGGTCATAGTCACCATATCGCCATTGGCGATATGGCTGATTTCGTGCGCGATGACCGCTTCGGCCTCGTCTCGGTTCATATTCTGCAGCAGGCCTGTGCTGACAGCCACCAGCGAGGCATCACGCTGGTAGCCGGTAGCGAATGCATTGATATCGGACGCGTTATAAAGCGCTACCTGCGGCATGGCGATATTGACCTGCTGTGCCTGCTGGCGGACGGTATTGAGCAGCCAGCGTTCGGTTTCATTGCGGGGCTGTTCAATCACTTCCCCGCAGACCGAGCGCAGTGCCATGGATTTTGACATTAACAGCGAAACGAAGGCTCCGCCGAAACCAAACAGCCCGGCCATAATCATTAATCCTGCAGCACTAGAGGACTGGATCCCGGTGAGACTCAGTACAATACCGAACACTACCATCACCGCCAGGTTAGTGAGCAGGAAAAGAGCTATACGCATCATAAAATGTCAGGATCCTCCGAAATAATCACCCTTATTGCGTAACGTTAATCTAGGGTCTTGGCGGCGTTTTTCAAGCATTACAACGCCGATAAGTCGCTAAAAAGACATAACTTTACATTTTGTTAAACTTGTCTTGTCCGTCCATGGAACGCAGCGAAAAAGCGCCAGTTGAAGCTCCTTATGACGTTGCTACCCCGTCGGCGGGGCGACTGGCCTTAGGCATGGGCGAGATCCAGTGCAATTTGCACTGTTTCATCCAGATAGGGATCCGGCTCTTTATAATCCTTGGGGATAGACTCCAAATTCTTCACTGGTTTCTTACCCTGACGTACCAACCGCTCGTTCGTGCGCTGTAGGCGGACAGCATCATCCTCTTGGTTCTCCTTCTCCCGCTGGGCGAGATTTAGGGAAACCCAATTGCGTTTTTCCTTCATGGCATGGAAACGCGTGATATCCTGTTGGATATATTGGAATTCAGGATCTTTTGCGACGCGCGCCTTATGCGCTTTAAGTAGTTCGGCTGAGAACGGCTTCAAATTGCCGGCCTTGGTATAGGTGGCCGCGTTGATGCTATCCCAGGGTAGAGCATTATCTTCAAATTTTTCGCCGGTTTCGCCGGTTTCGGTGCCGGTGGGCATGATGATATCCGGTACCACGCCTTTACGCTGCGTGCTGCCACCGTTAACCCGGTAAAATTTCTGGATAGTGTATTGGACAGAACCCAGCGCTGGCCATTCCGGACGCAGAATCTGATCATAGATACGGTTCAGTGAACGGTATTGCTGTACTGTGCCTTTACCAAAGGTCGGCTCTCCGACCACCAGCGCCCGGCCGTAATCCTGCATCGCCGCGGAAAAGATCTCCGCTGCGGAGGCGCTGAACCTGTCGACCAGCACCACTAACGGCCCTTTATAATAGACAATACCGTCGCTGTCGCTTTCCTCGCGGATTTTACCGTTGTTATAGCGCACCTGAACGACCGGCCCGCTGGGGATAAACAACCCCGATAGCGATACAGCTTCAGTCAGCGCACCGCCGCCGTTGGCACGCAAATCGATAATGACGCATTGCACGTTCTGTTTTTCCAGCTTTTGCAGTTGTACCTTAACATCATCGGTCATGCCCACATAAAAACCGGGAATATCCAAAATGCCTACTTTTTCCTTACCAATAGTTTTCACCGACATTTTAACTGCCCGATCCTCAAGCCGGATACGCTCGCGGATAAAGGTGACTATACAGGTTTTGGTGCCCTTGCCGGCGGGCAATATTTCCAGGCGCACTTTGCTGCCCTTCGGTCCTTTTATCAGCGACACCACGTCATCCAGCCGCCAGCCGATAACATCCACCATCGGTTTTCCGGTCTGGCCCACACCCACCACACGGTCGCCCACGGTAATCACTTTGCTTTTCGCCGCTGGACTGCCCGGTAACAGTGAGTTTATCACCGTGTAATCATCATCCATTTGCAACACCGTGCCGATGCCTTCTAGCGACAGACTCATCTCTGTATTGAATTGCTCGGTATTGCGTGGGGAAAGGTAATTAGTGTGCGGATCGATTTCATGGGCGAAAGCGTTCATGATCAGCTGGAAAACGTCTTCGCTATTGCTTTGCACCAGGCGCCGGATGGCGAACTGATAGCGCTTGGTCAAAATGTCGCGGATCTCTTTCTCGTCTTTGCCGGTGAGCTTGAGATTCAGAGTATCATACTTCACCTTTGCATCCCATAGCGCGTCAAGCTCAGCGGTAGTCTTGGGCCAGGGGGATTTTCTGCGGTCGATTTCGATAGCGCCATTACCGTTGAAATCCATCGGTTTTGCCAACTGCGCCAACGCATACTGATAAAGCTCAAACCGGCGCTTTTTCGCTAGGTTGTACATTGCGTACGGCAAATCCAGTTTACCGCTCTTGAGCTCATTGGCCAGCTGGAATTTTCGGGCGGCGAACTGTGCAATATCTGACGCCAGTAGCACATTGTGACTGTAGTCGAGCATATTAAGGTAACGATCGAAAATTTTTCCGGCGAAGGCCTCATCTAGATCGAACTGGCGATAGTGCGACCGCGTAAAACGAGCGCTGACCCGCTGGCCCACCGTCTGCTGCTGTGCTTCTTCTTTCAACTCCGGGATCTGATCAAAGCGGGTGATGTCGTCTTTAGCCATCGCCCCACTACCCGCCAGCAGTGCCCACACCATCATGGTGACTCTGACAAATGTGTTCATGCCTTGGTCTGCCTCCTCCGTATCAGAACTGCAGGTGTTCTACGTTTACTATCAAAGCTATCCCAGAATAGAGCTGCACTTGTACCCTTTCTTTGGCGATTTCTATGACGGTTGCGTCCATGGGATTTTACCCACTTTGACTTGATAGTCTGGCCGATTTGCAACGTGGAAATATCGGTGACAGGCACAGTTTTGACGACCGGTGTTGTCTGCCTGAGATAGACGCTGGACATTCTTGTTTAGAACGGGGTTTGCGAAGAGTGACAGTGTCACTTTTTGTAGGCTGTTTTCGCGTTTCTTCGTCGCCTGCTGGGCGGAGTATTGAAGTTGAACGCAAGCTTTGGCTTTCTCTAGTTGTTTGCGCGCATGTTCAATATGCTGAGTTTCCAGCTCGTCGCATGAATTACTATAGAAATCAACGTGATGATCGCCAATATTTATCTCATAAAGGTAACACCAGCTTAAAGTATAAAGGCGCAATGCGGAACGCAATTGCGCCTTGCTGATATTGTCTTCGCCCTGAACCCGTTCGACTAGATCCTGAAAAATACTTATCTTAAGTGGCCTACCTTTACCTTTGGCCGTGAAACAGAGCAGAAAACGCTCCGCCAGAAAGGCAATGATTTCTTTGTTGCTGTTCAACTTATGTTGATTTTCCATGAATTCTCCTGATTACAACGAGTTTGCCAACCAGCACGGGCAAGAATAGGAGTCATTATAATGACGTCATCGGAAAATACCACGTTATATATATATCATTATCAAGTATTAGTGATAAATTTGCGAATACTGGCGGTTCCAAACTGCTGGCAGAGGTAATCACCACCACCTTCAATTCATTTTCATCATTCTGATCGAAGCGTTGATAAATCGTGCTATCTATATCCAACAAAACCCCACTACGCGTTCATCTATTATATAGGCAATACGATTTCCACTTTACTGGCGGTGTCGTAGGCAGTATAGCCTGGGAAAGCATGCATATTGCCGATACACTAAATCCGGTTTTCCGCTGCCGTTCACGCAGGCAATATTGCTATGAAAGGATCAAAGCACAAGTATATCATCCTTGAGTAAATAAAAACCGGTCCAGTTCACCCCTTCCAGACGTTCATAATATAAGGCGCTGGCGTTGGCTAACGCAGCGATAAAATGCGTTTCGCCATCAAGTAGTGCCGACATATAATACAATAATTATTAGTAAAATTATTTTTTATTAATTATAAAAATTAAATGAGCTAATCTTTGTGTTAGCAGACGACACACCAGCCTCTATAAAATAAGTAATGAATGCCCAAAGCCACAAGATTAATCCGTTATGACTTCACAAAGTTTCGTGTGCGGGTATGTTGGCCCGGCCATATAAGCGTTGCGGCGGCGGTTTATTATAAGCCTGATAAAGGAAAGGCGGCATGGGCATGCAGGGTAAAAAATGAGATATGAGGGAGAGGCGAGGCATAAATGCCGCACAATGAAAATAATCGCGATTCATGATGCCTTTCTGTATCTTTATTGGAAGCTGGTCAATGCTGGATTTGTTTATTATCTCAATTACCTTATCTCTAGTGGATAGGGTTCAGTTGCTCGCCTTTACACCGGAGACCGGCCAGCTTTTATTTTGACTCCGCCGTAATTTTGACAATTCTTGCTGTCGAGTAGTTGAATATCCGTTTGCTATGGGACGCACATGCCACACATCAATTATACTGATTAATGCGATCGTCCGAACCAAGCTTTATATTTCGCCTTTCTGGCTATTACCGTTTATTGCCATGCTAATTGCCGGCTAACTAGTCTACAGCATACTGCAAGAGTGTGGTGCCACGGTGACGATTGATTTCGTCTCCGCCGATATCACCGTCGCCGGGCGCGCGCCGGTACGTTACGTTATGCGCACGCCGATACATTATGGTCAGCACCGTGTAAAATATTAAGCTCAATGACGACTTGCACACCATCAAGGTCGAGGCCCTAGCATCAAAAGCAATACGTGTGACGCGCTGCGCGAAGGGACGCAATTTTGGCTGGGACCCGCATTATAATGACGACCCCGCAGCTGTCGATGACCAAACCTGATTTCAGTGGCCTGCTGGCAGGTTCTACGATGGAGATGATTCCCAGTAACGGAGAGCAGCACTGTAACTTCCTTACAGTTGCCTAGGGAAAATCTTCACCTTAAGCGTGCTGCAAAGCCATGGCATCGACGCTGGGCAGAAAGGGATATAGGTAGATCACCGCGTGGCAGCTTACGAGGAATAGGATCGTTTTCAGCGCTACTGTGAAGCCGGAGTTCGCCGACGCTATTCATCAAGACACCAAGTCTGTCGTTAAGCCGGGTGGATGTCAAATTCTACCTAGACGGTGTACGGGTGTTAAGCACCAGTGCGAGTGGCTGGACGGCGGCGTATAAGTGATATCAGGTGTAAAGGGACCGGCGCAAAGCCATTACCCGCTGTACAGCAATCGCGAAATGACCGAACAAGGTATCTAGGGGACAAGCTCAACGCCACGTTGATGCTGACCTCCTCCAATCTAACCGACATCCAGACTGGTTCGATATTGCTTTACTGCAAATTTCAAGTAGTGAGATTGTAGACGTGCGGCTCACGCTGCAAGACTTTAAAGTCGATGTTTACATCCCAACCCAAATACTATATTTGTTGAGCGACAAAAGCGTGTTCTATACCACGAAGGTGGCGAGCATCCCCGGGTATAAATTAACGGCAGCGGCCTGACTGTTCAGGCCTCGCCGCTGAACCGTGCCTTGAAGTGGCGGTGAGTTTCGATAATTTCGACGGCGGCGCGTAAGCTCTATGGTTAGGGAAACGCCAGGCGGGCGGTGGGCAGCCAAATTGTACTGCGCATCTACGACTCTAGTAAGCTCTCCCCGGCATAACCTATCCGCTATCTGCGCATCGACGTCGACCAGATATGGAGACATTAAAGCTCTCCCCTGCAATAATCTGGTGCTGGCGCAGCCGGTGTTGTATACCCCTGAATACGTGCAGACGTTTGCCCGCAATGGCACGCGGTTTTCGGTGGTGATGCTGGAAATCTCCACCGCCGGGGTAAACCATCTGGAAGCGCTTCTGCAACCGTATCAGGCAAAGGGGCAAAGGGGCAAAGGTAGGATTTGGCTTTTCGTGCTGCTTACGCTATATACCGCAATAGCTCTTTACCGAGGAGTACACCTTGTCTCACCTCACAGCATAAGAGGCCCATTCATGACCAAGATGACAGTACAAATCAGCAGTTTTGCCGTTGACGATGCCACTATTTCCTCTAGTGATAACCAAAGGGTCCAGAATATCGTCAGTATTCCGCGTAAATTCGAGCCTGATCTGTGTTGCAGCTCGATGGTTGGTATGAACAGACCGGTATCCCGGCATTTCTAGACAAGAAAGAACACATCTTGTTTCGCCAGCATTACGATCATGAAAATGATACCTGGACAGGAGACTACTACTATTTTACCGTCCGTTTCCCCTTTTTAATTAACCGCACGGCGAGCCAGACACCGCCTAAAGGTGTCAGTTAAGCGTCAGGTAGAGGCATAGGGGGTAAGCGTGGTCAGGTGAACGCCAGGAAAATCAGCTGGCAGAAGAGGAATTAAAACACGTAACAATACGAATGAAGGTAGGGAAATAATAAAGCCATCACGGCGTTTGCGCGACCCATCTCTGTATAGTTGCCGCTGCGCCGATAGCTCGCATAATCGGAACGATATTCACCCGTGTTAAATCCTGCGCAGTATGAACGCGCTATGTACGAATCGCCCAGGAATCTCCTAAAGACAAAATTTAATCTCCTTGATAAAATGAGTAGTGTACATTGTTTAATGGAGCGCATTTTCCTAGACCCTCTACCTACACAGAATATTCCTTTTATCAGCGTCTCGAAATAGTTAAATTATAGTAAATGAAATTCTACTAGAGGTGTTCACTTTTTATTATTCGCACCTATCATCCTGTATATTAATACTTAATAAGTTATCCATCAATTTTAAGACAAATCTTATTCACTCATTCTAATTAAATTAATTAGAGTGATTTTTCAGCGAAGATAATTGAATATCATTGTCATCTTTATGATAAGAGAAAAATGTTATCCAGTGTTCATCGCTGAAATGAGCAGTATAGACCAAAGATATGCCGAGGGCATAAGATACTATCTTAGAAAGGACTTCTACTGCATTTCATCGTTAAAATATTTAATTGAGTTAAGCTATACCACTGTATTTTATGTTCTTGTATTTTATGTTCTGTGACATTTATTCTAAAGAAGAATAGTAAAAACAATTACCCCAATAGCTTATATTATCATTGAAGACCACTGAGGGTGGTTAAGAAACAGGCGCCCGTTACCCGCTTATCACTGTGGCGTTTTTCTGCCGTTATAATGACCCGTGAAAATCTTTCTGTACCCTATCTACTTAGGGTTGTCATTGCAATGTTAGAGCCATAGCGCTGTTCTGATGATCTAGATGTCACTGTGAGGCAAGATCATTATTTCTAGGGTTACAGCGCAAATTCCTGATGACTCATCGTGGCGTCGTTCTTGCTGAGAGATACTATACTATGATAAACTATCATCTCGCAAATGTATCAACAAAAAAGCGATGGCGTAGAATCATCGAGATTAACTTATGTTTCCTTAGAGGATTTATCAACACCATAATCATAATGGACGAGTGATTCATGAAGATGAAAATTGCGACATGCCTATTGACGATAGTGCTGAATAAATGTTCGTTACCGGATCATAGGTAAGTGGAAGGAAAGAATTCAAACCTCTGGGTTGTTTATGATATTCACTAGCTCTGCACTCTGATTATAGGGATTACCCACCTCTTTAGATACTGAATGCCATGTAAAATTACCTTCGGGTAATGCCGCGCCACGAACAATTTCCTATGCTCGTTCTGATGTCGTATCCCTGCTTAACCATTCTCTCAAAGTGTTGGCGTTGATAACTAGAGGACGGCAGTCATGGATATTAATCATCCCCTTATCGCTCAAGGCAGTGACAATAACGAAACCTTCTCTATCAAGTTCTATATCGTAAGTGTGCCTTGCTAATCACTGTGAAAAATAACGGATACTTTTATGGTAGACAAAGTAAATCTGTTTCTCATCGCCACCTTTATTACATTCATACCAGCCGTCAGACGAGATAATAGCACTGTCTTGTTCCATAAGGACGTAAACATACGCCCTATAGTAGCAGTCTCGCCATGGGCATATTGATAGTTGGTGGTTTATCCCACTAGTCGGAGTAGTAGCTCAAGAAAACCGGGTCAAGGTATATTTAATCTTCACATTCGTTAAGAATGTAGCACTTTTATACCGGGGCGACACTGTAATACCCGATCGTCTCAGGGTCATAGACCATTTCTCCCTAGGAGATGTTAATGGTCTCTACATATTCTTCTCAGCTGTTAAATTGAGCAGAACTACCACACATAAATTATTATTAATTTATAATTAAATTAATGAGTAACTATGCTTAAATAATCTATCTTTTTCTTCAATCTTGACGTAATTACATAATGTATTAACATTATAATAAAGCGGTTAACTATAAATTTCATGCTATACTGATAGATAAAATAGGTATATATATTAGATATTATAGCATCATTATCTCGGTCATTTTTATAGTTCTTTAATTTTTTACTGAATATTTTACCGAGACAAGATACTGAGGAATGGAAATCAATAAGAACAGAGATGTTAGTCTCTTATATATCGTATCACCTGACGAAAAAGGAACTTTATCCATGAATGGATTTATTAACCAGAAATGCTTACCGATGTGGGAATCTTAGCACATGGAGTTAAATTACAAATGAGAAATCACTGTGTACTATTTCCTATATCGATAGGAAAATGATTATGTAATAGAAATAAAAATATAATTATCATGATATATCACTAACAACGATATTATCGATAAGGACGTAGGAGATGAAAGATAAAATAAAAGATAATACCAATAAACTAAGTATTAAAATATGACAAGGAAACCAGTCGGACCTTGACCTATCCTCAATCAATAATCCCTAAGATAACGGTGGAATTAACGATGCCATCAAAAATCCTATTGATGACAAAACGCGTTTAAAAACGTACCGGTTTCATTAAGTGAAAAGTAACTAAAATTAAATAATCCTACGTTCGCTGGCTTGTTGTAGTATAAAAAATATCTATTAACAGCCAAAAATATTTTTAGCCAGTATAGCGCAATCATATATTTACCTAAACTAATGAAAGCATACAGTATGGAGAAGACCGCTGCGCAGGGAGGAGAAAAGTCGTTAAAAAGAAAATTTCTGGAAAAAATTTCCTTTCTGTAATATATAAAACTCCACAGGGACGAGGTTGATGTTATACAAAATTAATGACGATAATGTTTGTGCATTTTAATAATGACGTGTAGAAATGCATCCGCCCTATCCCACATTTTTTCTTCACAGGTAAATACTATTGGTATGATTAGCATAATAGTGTAGGATATTTCTTCGAGTTGACGATTATGCTGAAAATGCAGCCCCTTGCGTCACAGTATAGATTTATACTTCCTTCGATCAATAATATTGATAGATAATCTAATATCCCAATTTTATAGACTCAATGCCTATCATTATATATATTAACCATCATATGATTATCTACATTTTTTCATGAGGCCTAGCCAAACTTGGTACACAACACTAATCATACCAACCATAATATTTATCTCATTGATGGAGAATCACTACCTATTTAATTATAAGAATGTAATATTTACACTCGAGAATAAATATATGACCTTTTCATTTTCCTCCTAAGATTAAACATCTTAGTAAAAAATATCATTCATGGAATAGAAATCCTTATTATCATAAAGTCTATTAACTATAAAATTAATTAAAAATTTTCCAATGATAGAAATATCTAATATATCTTAGAGTGTTAATGACTCACATTTCAGAATAATGTATTTGAGTAATACCTATTGTAATATTTTATTATTCCTAAAGGGTAAGATTTTGAAGGTCTCCATGATGATGAATTTCCTTGCTCTCGGGCATTATAAACGGAAGAGCTCCAGACGCATGATAGGAAGGATAAGACAGCCCTGGGACGCTAAGATTATTTCTATTTCTAATTTCGGTAGATATGCCATACTTTATCCATGCTATTAGGCTAAATTTTATATATAATAACTATAGGGTAGTACTAGAAAATATATATTATAACAAACCGTTACAGTTCAACTGTATTTAATATTTCTTCAACGGTCTACTTCCTTCCACCATCGAAGTTAATTCGCAGTTTAATATTATTACTGATAGAGAATTTGAGATTATATTTTATAAAAATATTATCCACAAAATAGATTGCGCATAAATTTTACTTCTATCATATAACAATTGATAACAGATTGCTATGGATTTATGAGAAGATAGAAAATAGTTCACTGAGCGGACTGATTGAGTATTATTACAATATATTTTGTAATAGTTTTGTTACAAACAGATTACTAAAATATGGATTATATTTTTTCTGGTAATAACCATGACTAAATTAATATACTGCTATCCCTCCTACTCAATGCGGACTATTCTACTTAACTACTAGAAATATCATCGATATTTTCCGATCCGTCAGTTACTCGATATGCGGGCTCAGCTTTACAGGCTCATACCAGTTATTGAATCTCTCTATTTCAGCATACAACTAAACACAGAACCACTTCTGAATAGATAGTTGCAATGCTTTATGTATTTATTGCTACAATTATTATCTTGGTAATTTAATGTTAATATTCTATATTATTGTGGATATATATCCTATATCTATACCAAAGACAAAAAATGTAATTTTTACTCTTGTTAGATTTAAAGTATAAAGCAGTTCAAATTATAGAGGTGATAGCTTATGGACAGCGAAACAGTCATAGGAAAATCAGGATTAATATTAGAATTTCTCAGTAATATAACGATTCGATCATTAATCGAACGAATAATTGGCGATGCTATAGGGTATAAAAGACAAGAAATCTCGTCACGTGTATATGAATGATGCATGCAAGAATTTCTTAGGTATCCATGAAAAATTTAGTTACGAGGAAAGGACTGATAAAGAATTTCCCTATCTTTAGGAAATCATTGATCCTGAATTCAATACTTAGGATAGGAAATCAGATATAATTTCAAATGACACTGAAATTATGTCTACAACATACTACGGTAGAAATTATGAAATTATACCATACTATTCACAAAAAATATTCTATAAAAATAGCTCTGGTAATATTTTTAGTATAATTTACTATGCAATACAGTTTTCTTATATCTCTATTGACGATTTATTAATAATCTAAAAATTTCTAGGTTGACTTTGAATTCTTAATTATCTTTCTTTACAGAAAGATAATTAAGATAATTTTACTCCATTAGAATAATTTTTTCTAAAGAAAAAGTATTTAGGTTATCTATTACTCATAGAACAGTAGAGAAATATTGCTAATAATTTATAAAAAGATTAACGTCAATTTAGCAAGAGGACTTATAGAATATTATTCTAATGTATGATTAAATAATTAAATATAAAAACTTCTCAGAGAAGGTGTAAACTTTTTTCTGGTAATGACCATGAGAAATATAATATACTGCTAGCCCCTCTTTTCATTAATATCATGCCATCACTATTAAATATATATATTATTATCAATAATCTTCGCCCGAGCGTCGTTTATGAGGTTGATCCTCTAAAAAGAGGTCCTTGATCCATACAAAAATAGCCGTATTCTCTCGCATACTATTCTTTCTCTCACGTGGCTGCATTTATTAATAAATTTATCCATTCCACGTATGCATCCCTAGCCGCTGCCTTAGCCGAAAGCTAGAGTCTGAACGGCGTGTTATTCTCAACCTCATGATAAATAATGTTAAAAGCTATAACTATTATACCTCTTTCGCTTCAGGAAATATAAATCTGATTCGCCGTTTTCATGAATATAAAAGGCAAGATGATACTGCTAAAAATTACGATGCTACAAAACCATTACGATGATAGAATAGTCTCTTGTTTTTCGCGTTTAAAAATATGCTTTGATTTTTTGGCTCTGCTCTATACGGTTTTCGTATAAATATCGCGACTTTTTTCAAAAAAATTACTATAAATCAATAGGTAAAAAGATAGAATACGATTCCTATATTCGATCCAGGGAAATGTCTCTTAGGGAGAAAGCCCGTGCGCTAAAAGTTAGCATTTTTGACTGAAATACAGAGATATAGAGCGAATATCCTGTTTTTTCACTGCTGATATATAAATTCAAGTATATTCTGTCGTCAAATTTTAACTTTTTATAACATATATACCTCAATTTATTAACCTTTGTACTTTGGCGATTCATTCCCAACTACCGCCGTTAGATTAGAGTACGGTTTTTTCTACGCAGGGCTGTGTTGAGAGCGCTCGACAAAAGGCACGATACTCGTTTCCTGCCCTGGCCGGTCGGGGTCATCCAGCAAAATAGTTTTTTCGGGCTGTGCCCGGACATAGCCTTCTTTTCATTGCTGCTCAGCTTATTCGTTCAACAGGTATTGCATTAACGTACTCATATTCAGGGCATACAGCGCGTGATCCGGGCGGTATATGAGGGCTAAACTTCTTCTTTGTTGAGTGCCCACCGTATACTGTATTAGAATTTTCTTAAGGTGATAATCTCCATAACACCGCTGTAGTAGTGTTATGCCAGCAGCATGAAAGACAACAACCGATCGTTTTTTCATGATAAAACTGCTCTTAGCATAACTTATCCGTAACCGTGACTTATTGGGGTAAAATATCGTAAATACTCTGACTAACAACAGCACTAGTGCGTACACCTGTGCGGCAATACCTTGCATTGAAATTAGTGGCTTTAGCGCGGGCAAATAATAATGGCTGCGGCGGATGAATTCGAGGACAATACGCCCGTCCACCTCGATGATACAGGGGTAAACGGGAGAAATCATCAGCAGAATATGGCTCTTACATCGTGGTATCGACACTGTTATCACTATTCATTTTCTTGAGATCCTGATCGATAAAGAAAAGGCCGCTGGCTTCGGTATTTACCAGCGCCAGCTTGTCGAGGATTGACCTGAACATCTTTTCTTCCTCGTGCTGCTCGGCGACATACCATTGTAGGAAGTGGAATGTGGAATAATCCTGCAGCGTCATGGCAACATGGGCCAGCTCGTTGATCTTCTGCGTGATCATCTGCTCATGTTTGTAGGCGAGTTTAATCAGCTCGGCCAAGGAAGAAAACCCAACCGGCGGCGCTTCAATAGCACTCAGTACCGGCATAGTGCCGGTGTCATTGAGATAATCGAACAAGCGGTGCATGTGATCCATCTCTTTTCCAGACTGAGTTTTGAAAAACTGACTAGTACCCTCTAACCCTTTGTCATTAGACCATGCGCTCATTTGCAAATAGAGATTGGCGGAAAAGAATTCGAGATTTAATTGTTTATTTAGCTTGCTGGTCATTTCTTTTTTTAACATTGGCTGGCGTCCTTATGGGATGTGTAGGTGATTTATTTCCGTTATTATGCCAACATCACGAAAAAAAAACAGACTTATTACTAAATAAAATTACAATTTAAATATGCTATAATTCAATAGCATGCAATAGTCATCCTATTTCATACCAGGGAGTGATAACTATTCCTCTCTTGGAATTGATTGAGATTATTATTTGTATTCTTAATTAAGAATTATTTCCCGCACCGAATTATATAGCGTAGCCGAAGATTACCGAATCAAAAGAGAAACGATTATTATTCACTACTGCTATCCGGTAGCTTGCAAACTACCGCCGCCTGTTTTATTTTGAATGCCGGACCGCCATGAACCGGGAGAAGTCAATATGATGTACAATTTAGCCACCCTTGACGAGTCTACGCGCGATAAAATAAACGTCGACCTGGCGGCATCAGCCGTAGTGTTCAAAGAACGCTATAACATGCCAGTGGTAGCCGAACAGGTAGAGCGGGAGCAACCCGTGCCATTGCGCGGTTATTTCCGAACCCGCGTAACCTTCTACCGTCAGGCTTCACTCAATTTCTCCCGCCTCCCCTACGAACCACGAAAATAGTCCTCCGCAAGGAAAGGGCTGCGCGCCCTTGTGCGACAATGTGTTGTCTTATCGCCGTCTATTACCCGGGGTTGCCCCATCGCCTATGTGCTGGATTTGCGTTGCTGAAGGCGACATAATGTTATGCTGCGTTTTGCAGACTATCCCGGCGGCCGTAAGGGATTTTCTTTCTCTTTTGGCATGAAATAGCACGAGTTGTATTGCCAACGACCGACAATCGGCAGTTAATAAACCCAGCATTTCCTGTCTGCAACTGAGAGATTATTATGAGTAAAAAGGAATGGATCGTAAAAAAAGATACCAAGAAAAAACCGTTGAAAACGCCAGAAGAAAAGTATGCCGCAAAGCGCGACAATAAGGCGCCTGTCGATATTGTGTAATGCCTCGCCGCTTCCTTTCCTAACAACCCTCCCCCTCACAGCAGGTTTTTTATTGCCGCTTAAGGCATCATATATATAGCGACTTTGCCAAAGCAGTACCTATTATTATGACATTTCGTGTGATTGATACCGAGAGGCCTACGGCCTTGACGCAGGGATCGTGGAAATCGCCTCGCTGGACTTCAGCGATACGGGCATCAGCAATATCATGATCGATCTGGTTAATCTAGGATGCCCTATTGGCCTGGACGCGATGGCTATCCACACCATATCACCAAAGAGATGGTGTGGATAAGCCGCGCATCGCATGCCTTAGCTGCTGGCCAACATATACGATTTATCCGCCGACCTGCATTACAAGCCTTAACTATCATCTCTCAGGAGCGGACAGCGAAAAACATCGCCATACCGAGGGACAACAAACAGAGGAATGAACCTGTGCAGTGCAGCATTCCCACAGTTAGGCTAACTCCGTAGAGGCGGGCTGCTGAGGGCTTTCGTCAGCGCCAGAATAAAAGTATATTCTATAGATACCCATTCATAGCCCTTAAAGTGACTGGATTTGCTGCTGTGGTCAGAATCCATATCAGCTTACAGCAATAGCAGATGATCGTCGGTTTTCAATTCACGCAGTTTAGCGATCCACTTCCATTCCCCGGCTCCTAATACTGCGCCTGCGAATCATGTAGGTCAGTGGTGACCAGCAGATGGGGATAATCCCTTGTCATAGGGACTGTATTACAGAATGTAACGATAGAGGGCTTCATCCTGCGGATTTCTCCGCTCCCCGTATATTCACTGGTGGTCAGAGCAGAGGGATGCATTAGCAGTATTCACCACATCCACGAAGGGTACCGGCTCTACCGCCTATGGCGAAGACTTGTTCGGCATCGCCATACTCTTGACGTAACAGTTCGCGGCTGATGTTGATGAAATAGTATAACGTATTTATATTATTTAGTAATTTTCCGTCCTCGTACCACTCTTACCCAGGCTTGCTGCCGCCACGTATGTGTGTCAAGACAAAGACGAAGCCGCAATCCAGCAAACTCAGCTGACTCGCGCTGTAGTCCGGATTAATATTACTGCCCTAGGCCGTAGCCGTAAACCAGCAGTGGATTGCTACCAGGCTTGAGCAAATCCTTGCGGTAAACCAGCGACACCAGTACCTCAACACCGTCTCGGGCGGTGATTCAGAGATATTCTCTGCGAAATAGTCTGCTTGAAAGTTTTTTACCTGCGTCTCGTCTACTTGAGCAGCTTGCGTTCGCTGGTGTCCAATTCCATCTCGAATAACCTCGTTGGCGTCGTCATAGAGGAGTAACGGCACCGCATCTGCGCTCTTTTCGGATCGGAGTTGTACGCCACAGCCAAGTAACATAGGTGTGTCATCAAACGTGATACCCCTTTCTTCGCCAGTCTACTAACTGATTTGGCTAG
>NZ_LECR01000086.1:21622-23150 GCF_001602625.1 Sodalis-like endosymbiont of Proechinophthirus fluctus | reverse complement strand
TAGCCAATCGCGAAACAGCAAGAAATTCTCCAGTATCACGTCACGTCCTTGCACGCTGGGATCAGTGTCTACCACAATTTTTCCTCACTGGATTCGCTTCGATACAGCGTGAAATTTTACCGTTGCGATTGGAGAGGATATAGAAGTAGACTTGATAATGATCCAGTGAATATTAGTGATCGTGCCGCCGCAAAAAAACCGTAGGCCTGTGCGCCCTTGGAGCGTCGGCGTCGAGTGGCAGAATTTCACCGTAGGTGGTGCTAACGAGGGCAATAAGAGTATAGTGCTCCGAGGTGGCCTTATGCACACTGATATAAAAAGGTGTCGTCTTACTCTTCATAAATAAGAATAAGCTCGTCTTGCGTGATCAGCGCGCCCACTACATGGCGCCATACTTGATACAGCAGCAGCGTCTTCTTATGCTTGTGAACGTAATACGGCACCTGTGAGTCATTAAACTATTCAAAACTGGACGACGCGTGTTCAATGACTTCCGGAAATCATGAATCACGAGCCAAATCCTTAAAGCGTAGCCCATAGAGATGACGCGATAAAAATCTTCCGCGACGGCTAAGATAGGATTATCATGGCCAATCTCCAGCGCACCCATGGTATAAAATTCACTCTGGGCAGCACGTTGCTCGTCTTGCAGATTTGCCGATGCCTGCTGACGTGTATAGACGGCGTGTTCATTACCTACCCTCTTCGTAATGACTTTGATGACGATAATCTCCCGACCGGACGCACGCACAAAACAATACTGCTAGGGAATGTGCTCCACCATTTCCGTGAATAGTTGATGCCGTAATGCTTCATTCTCAGCCATCATCATTTCGCCGCAGGTATTTTCCTGCTTTAGATAATCTAGAACCGCCGGATCTTCACGCATACCATCGAGTAACTAGTATAGTCAGTCGTCCACAGGGTATCCCCGCCGTGTAGAGTTAATATAATGGTCGTTTTTCAGCTTTGAGTGGTAATATCATACGACAATTCCTTTTTCTCTTTTCTCTTTTCTCTTTTCTCTTTTCTCTTTTCTCTACAAAAATAGAGTGATACGAATTATGGTGCTATATCAAGCGCAGCGGAAACTTGCGCGGCATCGTGTGTCTGACCGCTTCGCTGCGCTTGTCTGGGTCGAGCCTGCGCCGTTCAGGCATAGGAACAGATCAAAGTAAGTCGTTCATGGAAGGGGAAAAGAAATAGGCTGGCACAGCCAATACGGCGCTGGCACCCGCGCGGGGTGCCATTGCCATTGCAATTGCCCTGGAGGAATCTTAAGTTAGCCGGTAAGTGATTTCACCTTTGTGCAGTGCAGTTCAGCGTAACGGCATAATTCAGATCCTGCTCGTTATCGCTCACCTTAAGCGGCTCCTGCCAGACATCACCCACGCCCGTAAATGTATTCCGGGTTTACCCAGGCGTTGATATTTCTGCCACCGGTTGCCTGTTAGTTCTGTTCGGAACGCTGAAACCGATTTTGGGTGTAATCCTGATCGATAAGCTCCGCGACCTGGGCAGACGCGAC
>NZ_LECR01000086.1:16501-21597 GCF_001602625.1 Sodalis-like endosymbiont of Proechinophthirus fluctus | reverse complement strand
AGGAGCAACACTTTGGCGATTTCAAGTGTGGCGGCGGTTAGTCCGGAGTTTGGTGCTTTTTGCTTTGGCCGCTTTATCTGTCGCTATTTGGTGGCTGCCGAACACTTTTCGCCTCAGCAGGATCTTTGGCGCTGCTCTTGGGCGCACCCGCTACGATTTTACTCTTCGCCATTTTAGACAGCAGCGGCCTTGTCACCGCCGCTGTTTGGACGCAGGTGCAGTGTTCTTCGCATTGGCGCTGTCATCCGGAGACGGGTAAGGCGCCTGGTCCCATTGCCGCCGCCTTTTGAGGCCGCATTGTTCTCACCTTGAGGTTGCGACGTATTGGCGACAGGGTTGATGGGTTGTTAGGTATCGCCGGCTACCTGCTGCGTTTGACTGCCAGGTATCATCCTGCACAGGGACAGGGGCCGCGTTCCATCATCTGCCTGTGCCGATATTGACGATACTAATAGTTCGCACCACCAGATAGTTCGCGCTACCAGAATTCCATTCCCACCACCCTGTTTCCCGTTTTACGCATAGTTCCTCCACGTGATCAATGAATCTTTTTCACCTCACTATATGATGATAGCATATGAAAAATTCAGTAATAAACTATTTTATTTAAAATTTTTAAATGTTTTCTCATTCCTATTTCCATGTGCGGCGCATGCTGCGTTCTCTGGAGGCTGTATAGAGCGTCCGCCGTCATTACGCGTACCGGCCACGAACATTGCACGCTCGTGGCCGGCAAAGGGAAATAACGCCGCGTTAGGGGTAGGCTAGGACCGCACTTCGCCAGCAAAGAAGTCGCCGTGCTACAAGTTAGCTGCACTCTGGTCGCATAGCATGAGGCGTTAACGGTCCGGACCTGGGCGAGAGTAAGCGACGCTCAAGCCGACTGTGGGCCTGGGGCGGATGCATAGGCGAATATTTTCGTTTATATGCGCGCAATTTTATGCTATCGGGTAAACAAAATAATCACCATCGGAACGGCACATCGTCTGGGAGCAACGCGTGTCATGTTGCTCGATTCGGGCGAGCTGGGTAATGAAGCTGCCATCAAATGCCATTGTTTGGGGGTAAAGGTGATCGCCGTCGATCACTATACTGATACCTCGGCGATGCACACCGCGCATCGCTACCACGTCATTAAGAGGCATCCGCCGGCTGGCTGGCGGCAGAAACGCTGGCCCTTCCCACCTTGCGCTATCGCTTTGCCGCCTATGTGGCAGCGATAGACTAGGCAATATCGGCTATCACTACCCTTTTATCATCAAGCCCGTCATGAGCTCTAGCTCCTCCTGTAAAGGGCAAAGCCTGGTGCGTGAAGCGACGCAGCTGGATGCGGCTTGGCGCCCACGCCAGCTGTGGAAATGTTATCGTTGAAGGGCAGGCTGGTGGTATTTGGTTTTGAAATCACCCTGTTGACCATCAGCGCCGTGGACAGCATCCATTTCTGTACGCCCATCGGCAGAAAGACGGCGGACTACTGGGAATCGTGGCAACCGCAGAAAATGATCGCGCTGGCGATTGCCGCTGAAGTAGTGAATGTGCTCGTAGGCCACGGTCTGTTCGGCGCCGAGCTGTTTAGCCAGGAGGACCAAATTTTCAAGTTTTTGAATGACGATGACTGGCACACAACCGGCCCCGAAGTTAGGATGATTTCCGCGCGGGTTTTCCAGTTATTCATGTTTCGCTATCTCCTGTTTACCTTCAATAAATCCACCCGCGCGCGTAAATGCGCGTGGCTGAAAAAATACGAGGCGCGGAAAGTTTATTAACGGCTGGCTATCGCGACGGAGGCCTACAAGCCCCAGTTACCCATATAATAAGGTTTCGGCACGTCATTGTCCGTCTTCCAGACCCCCATAATCGAGTTCACCCATTTCTAGTCTTCTTCCATCTCGTCACGGCGGACGAACAGCGCTTGGATACCGCGCATAGTTTCCAACAGCAGCCGTTCATAAGTATTGGCCGGGTGTTCTTGGTGAATGTTTCTGTAAGGTTCAGATCTAATCTGGTGGTTTGCAGACGATATTTATGATCTAAACCCGGTACCTTGTTTAGGATCTGAATACCCATCCCTTCGTCCGGCTGCAGACGGATGGTCAATTTGTTCTGAAGCAGTTGCTGATAGGAATCACGGAACAGGTTGAGCGCCGGGTTTTTAAAATAAACTACTACTTCGGAACATTTGGTCGGCAAACATTTTCCGTTATGCAGATAAAACGGCACGCCTGCCTAGTACCAGTTGTCGATGTCTACGCAGATGGAAATGAAGGTTTCGGTGCGGCTGTTTTTATTCTCGCCTTCTTCTTCTAAGTCGGTAGTCAGATCCTAGGGCGGCGACATGACTATGTATGGCCAGGATTTACAGAAGATGGCTTTGGATCATGTCACGCATTTGACCAGCTTTATCTAAAGCCACAGCGACCCTTCGATGCCGATTTCCTTGGTGACCGTAATCTGGATATGATCGATGGTGCGGCTATCTCAATTGTAGGAGAAAAGCGAACTAAAGAAACGCAGCGCCAGCAAATTCAGCACGGTCTCTTTGCCCATATAATGGTTGATGCGGTAAACCTGGCTCTCATTAAAATATTCCGCAACCTGATCGTTTATCACCCGGGAAGAGTCCAGATCCGTACTGAGCAGTTTTTCCATCATGACGCGGCCCAGTTCGCCGTTCAGACCTACTTCGCCTAGTCCATTGCAAATTGCTCGAAGATGTTCGACGGCATGGCGAAGTAGTTCACCGTCACCCGCGCCTACTGATCCAGTTTTTCACCTAGTCGACTGATAATGCCTGGTCTCGTTGACATCCAGATTGCAGAAATCCAACCGTGCACTCAAGGTCTTCCCATAATATGTCGTCAACAGGTTAATTCATGAAGGTTTCCAACGCTTCATGCACCACCTTGATACAAGCTTTGACGTCCCAGTCTGTGCTGCCAACTCCGATGATACGGGTTTCCGGACGAAGCGAACCTGCCTTTTCAGCTGATACAACGAGAGCAACAACCTATGCCCGCACCAGATCGCCTTTCGCGCCAAAAATGACCAGATCACAGGACTGGGCTATGGATATAGCCGCCATGTTCTTCTCCTCGTACAGGATTTGTAATTTTATAACATCATTAGAGTATTTTTTGATATCGACCGGAAAAATTCCAAACAAAAATAAAGATATAACTACATATTTTTCATAAATTAAAAAAAATTTTTTCAAAATTTTAACTAATTAAACCACATTGTGGTTATCTTTCCGCTTTGAAAGTTAGACACGAGTCATATTCTGGCAAAAAAACTAAATTCATCCAGTTTCGCTGCCTTTGACTATCGGCTCGTAGTATATTTTATTAAATTGATAATGATTTCTCCTTGTGTGAAATCGGAAAAATCCATGAGCTATTCACTTATAAGCATGCTGTAAAAGATCAATAGTCATCTGGAGTCACTGAGTAAATCCGAATGTAAGGTCACGGAAGTCATCCTGCTCTCCCCCAAACCGCCATCCATTCCAGCATCGCTATCCTCGTGCGCATGGCGGACAGTGAACCAATCATAAACCGTTTTTACTGCCATTTAGGAAGCAACATCCTGATTCTAAATTGCATCTCGCTCAAAGTCTGGCAAACAGGCCGCCGCATGTAAAAACCGTAACGTGGATGAAGATGATAGCGTGAACTCCTACTGCTATGCCCGAAAAATATTTGAGTTCGCAATGGCTAGTCTGGAGCAGGTAAAAACAGCCTGGATATCGCTGCGGTCAGTGTGTGTACTGTGCGGTAGATTTACTTACCCAAGTTAAGAAGATTTCCCTTTTTAGTCTTGGTGCCGCGAAGGCAGTATTGCATGATGCGATGAACAAGTTTTTCCGTTTCAATATCCCGGTAGTGTGCTAGGAGGATATTGTCCTCCAGTGCAGTATGAGCTTTAAGAATTCCAGCGAAGGCGATGTCATGGTGCTAATTCTCATACTGGCCGCATCAAAATGCTGGTAGAACTCTCGGCGCTGGCATGGGAGAATGATGCTACGATTATCACCATCACTTCGCCGCGCTCGTCGATGGCGCTGGGCGTATGGGAAGAGATACCGATATGTTTATACCGATGACATCGTGCCTGACGCAGTTAACCTTGATCGATGTCCTGGCAATGGGCTTTAACGCTGCGCCGCGGCGCAAAATTTCGGGATAATTTGAAGAAGATCAAGTACTACCTGAAGGGATCGCGCTTTGATAAAACAGAACAAGGACTTTAACGAAAGCATCCAGGGGAAACCTTCGCGCCTTCTCCGGCAACCTAGCCGCCACGAAAAAGCTTTTATCAACAGGGATTATCCGCCCCAGGGACCGGCTAAACATCTAGCGCCTCGCCGAAGCAGTCTTTTTGTTGCAACAACACTTTTGCCCAAGTCAATGGAGTTATTCATGTCCAGACAGCTAAGAAGAACCAAAATTGTCACTACTCTCGGTCCTGCCAGCGATCGCGATAATAATCTCGAAAAAGTGATCGCTGCTGGCGCCAATGTCGTTCGCCTCAATTTTTCACACGGCAGCGCGGAAGATCATTTCCTACGTGCGCAGAAAGTGCGCGAAATTTCGGCCCGTCTCGGCCGACACATCGCGATACTCGGCGATTTACAAGGGCCGAAGATCCGAATTTTGAAGTTTCGGGAAGGGAAGATTTTCCTGAACGTCGGCGACAAATTTCTGCTCGATGCGTCATTAGGCCTCGGCGAGGGTGACCGTGAAAAGGTAGGCATTGACTATAAAGGCTTGCCAGACGATGTGGTGCCCGGCGATATTCTGCTACTGGATGATGGTCGCGTGCAGCTCAAGGTACTAGAGGTGCAAGGTATAAGGGTTTACACCGAAGTGACGGTGGGCGGCCTACTGTCCAATAATAAAGGCATCAACAAACTCGGTGGCGGTTTGTCCGCTGAAGCACTAACCGAGAAGGATAAGGCCGATATCATTACCGCTGCTAAAATCGGTGTCGACTACCTGGCGGTGTCCTTTCCCCGTACAGGTGAGGATCTGAACTATGCGCGCCGCCTGGCGCGTGACGCAGGCAGCTATGCCAAAATTGTATCGAAGATCGAGCGC
>NZ_LECR01000086.1:5867-16411 GCF_001602625.1 Sodalis-like endosymbiont of Proechinophthirus fluctus | reverse complement strand
GGGGTTGAAATCGGCGATCCTGAACTGGTAGGTATTCAAAAGAAACTGATTCGCCGCGCCCGTACCCTTAATCGCGCCGTGATTACCGCCACACAGATGATGGAATCAATGATAACTAACCCGATGCCCACGCGAGCCGAAGTCATGGACGTTGCCAACGCGGTGCTCGATGGCACCGACGCGGTGATGTTGTCGGCCGAAACCGCCGCGGGGCAGTATCCTACAGAAACGGTGTCTGCCATGGCCAGAGTTTGTATGGGGGCGGAAAAGATCCCAAGCATTAATGTCTCCAAGCATCGGCTGGACGTGCAATTTGACAATATCGAAGAAGCTATCGCCATGTCGGCGATGTACGCCGCTAATCACCTTAAGGGCATCACCGCCATTATCTCGATGACGGAATCGGGCCGTACCGCGTTAATGATGTCCCGTATCAGCTCGGGTCTGCCCATTTTTGCCCTCTCGCGCCATGAGCATACTCTGAATCTGACCGCGCTTTATCGTGGCGTGACGCCGGTATACTTTGACGGCGATTGCGACGGCGTGATGGCAGCAACCAACGCCACCAATTTGCTGCGCGACAAGGGATTTTTAGTCTCGGGGGATCTAGTGATCATCACCCAGGGCGACGTTATGGACATGGTCGGCACTACCAATACCAGCCGCATCCTGCGCGTAGAATAACCCAAGGCTGACGCACCAAGACCCTGCTTCGAGCGACCGCAATGCCAAAATCGCAGTGACTTGCACGGGCGTCTTCGAACGTCAGGGTGCAAACCCTGTTCACGCCGCAAGCGTTTTCGCGCGAAGAGGGCAATACGAGGCCGTTAGGTACTAACGTGAACCTAACGTTGCTCTCTTTTTGCAGGTGAAGGCCGCTCTGCGGTACGCGTAACACAGAAAAACGAGTCCGATATTCGTCATCGCGATGGCCGTATTTTAACGCCAGGTTCGTCATTATTTGATAGTATTTCTCCAGAATCCCTTCCAATACGTCGGTGCAAATGACGACCTGCGCGCCAGACGCTGTCGTTGCTCTATTGCTATCTGATCGGCATCAATGAAATTGATTCGACCATTATTCTGGATCAGAATATTACCAACTACCTCGACATCATGTATCTACAAGTCTGCGTGACTCGAGCACCACTAACGCCTTTGTACGCAGTGCATTCCCCTTTTCTTCGTCGAATAAATCCTCTAATGTACTTGCATGTCATAGGGTCTCCGTATTGGTTAACCTTCACGCCGGCACGGGAAAAATCATGCTTATTATTATCCTTATTCAGGTAGTATTGGGCACGTATGGGATATGCGTTCGGTATGGCCGAAAAATTAATCCAAATACTGTCTTTATTACGGGGGAATTTTGACCAAAAAGGCGTGACGATTCTATATACTGAGCCATAAGATCCCCGACTAATCTCTTTGCTTATGGCTATCACCTGTTAATCAATTGGTTTACCCGCAATGCGTGCCAAAAAACGGTCGATAGTGCTGATATATTGGGTCTTGCCTTGCCAGCTGAAAGGGCACATAGCGCCTGCGTTAGGAAAAGGAAAGCATAGGCCGTGAGCGTGGCGCTGTTGAATAAAAGGAAGAGGGGGCTGATACGGTTTCTTCGCTTTGGTCCTCTATTTGGCTATATTGCTAATAGTGTTTTAAAAATGCTCTCTCGTAATGGTGTTGGACGAGAGCTCTTTCTCTCTGGAGCGGCGTATACAATAATTTCACTATTATTTTCCATAATAATATGGATTTTTAGAAAATCTTTTTCTTTATAATTTAATATAGTCCTGGAGAGCAGTTTTTCAGTATATATTATCGTCAGCATATATAACTATCATAACCATTAATTTTCCAAGCGATACGCTAGTATCGAATAATTCATCCTCTCACGCGATTTCCTGGCTCTACTCTATACTATTACCGCAGGTTGCCAGAATGAAATGCGATTTTCCCATAATACCTTCTTTGTCGCCCAACTGCACCTTAATTCTCATCGACATGATGGTGTAACCCGTGCCATCTATATTATCGGATTATCGGGCATCAAACCCACAGCGAGCAAGTATCTTTGCCATCGCTTAACATTATATTTCCTGGCGTCTTATACATACCTAATAACAAACATTAAGCCGTACAGTTTACGATAAGAGATTCATAATAAAGCCATATGTTAAAGAGAAAATATAGATAATAATTTATTATATCACTATTGTCTTTCATCTCCTTAGATATAAATGAAATAACAACAAAAAGTAGGTTTTTTTGACATTGAATAGGAATTCCCACTTTATCTATGCTATCAGCACCGATAAAGCTCAGCATATCATTAATAATATAAAGGTACAGAGACAGGATATAAGATAGAGGTAAATAATTAATTGAACAGTTTTCGCAATCGTTTCTTGGCACACTGTGTCAGACCAATACATTATAATAGGCTCGGCGACGAATCCCAAAAAGCTGGTAGTAGATTTCAATGCCATCGACTTCCTCATCTTTCTTGATTACGTCAATGCGCTGAGCTAGTCGGCAAACAGAACTAATTTTCTCAATAACTGGTGAAAACCCGCTATAATAAAGGCAAGGTGGCCTTTATTTAACCGCAAACATTTGGTTTACGAGCCAGTTGTGCAATGCGGTGGAAGCGACTACGTACATTAGTTCTAAAGTTAAGGTGGTTCATAAATACCTTAACCTAAAAGTGAGTGGCGGTAAATTTATTCCCGCTATAAGAGTAGTTAGCGCGATATTACCTACATCCCAGCGAACGACTTGGATCAAGCTGAGCTCAAAGCAACCCATTCAGGGGAATATATTAGTATTTATTCCAAACTTGATTGGATGGATATTTCCCATACAACGTAACTACAGAGTGGTAGATACGCCGTTTATGGAATATATGTAAGACAAACCCAGTATTGTGGTTTTGCACACATTGTAAAAGAAAAGCCAACGTGACTACTACCCCGCCCTGCGTGCCCATCTCTCGTTTGCTCAAGCGGATCACGCGATCCCCGTCTCCCCAGACTTTTACAAGGCAGCTTACCATCATCACCGCAGTGCCCTCCTGTTTTTGCGTCAGCACCGTTGCCACTAGACTGGCTGATGACGAAAGCGGAACAGCTGTCGAGAACCCGTAGCTCAGCAAAATCGCGACTCGCGAGCAGCTCTGCTAACGCAACAGGGCCGTGACGGAGGGGTGCTGACGGCATGAAGCCGCTCTCGTCCTGTAAAAGCGCCACTACTAAATAGCAAGAAGCTCAAACTTCTCTAACAGCATCGGATTAGTCCACTGCCTTCCCCACATACCCATTATTATTTGCTACCGTATACGCGATTTTTGCCTCTGTCTATGGTAGAGTATGGCACTATGGATCCTCGCGATATCCGGAGTTTGCTCTGGCCGCTGGAGAAGCCTGCGCTAGAGTTCCTTGGTGGTGAGGATAAAGCCGACGCGCCGCGGGCACAGATCGAGGCTAGCCTGCTGTAAACTAAGGCTCAAAGGACCTTTAATTGATAAAGAAATCTCATTCCCACTTGTAATATAACTACTCTTTGTTACTGCTCTTGGCCAATTTGAAAGAAAAGATGTAAGAAGAAATTAACAGTACGATCCCCATCCCAGCGGAGAGAAGGGATAGGCTTTTTAGAAAATTGTTTGTTTTTTCTGGGCCTGGTGTATTGGTAGCGGTAGGCTATATGGATCCTGGCATCTGTATAACCTTATATCCAGATGGTGCGCTTAGTAGCTATCTTCTCTGTAGTAATATTGATTTACAGTCTGATTACGCGCGGGATACTGCTCCAGATCATGTGCACAAAATTGTGCATTTTCACGGGGATGGACTTAGCGTAGGCAACGAAAGCCCTAGTAGAAAAAACGCACCATGGTTCACCACGGAATTAGCGATTATCACTACGGAGATCGCTGAGGTCATGGCAATTTTTATTATTTTTTTCTATGAAGTGGCGCTCACCAATCCCGACCTAGCGCAAACTTCCCACGCGCTCATTCCGCAAAGAGAGATCCTCACCGCGCATGTGGTGGGCGGCGATTCCGCTTTCTTCATCGTATGGGGATCGTGGGAGCCACTATGATGCTGCATAACCTCTACTTACACTCTTCCATCGTACAATCATATCAATACGACCGTGGTAATGAACGGGCGGTGAAAGAGGCCATCCGCTACGCAACTACTAACTCCAATATATAGTGTTAGGATTCTCTCTTATCATTAATTACTTACTTCTTATTCTTCCTTTTGCGAAAAAACCAGTATGATATCGGCCGCCTTGTGCCCAGTTGTACGATACCCTACAGAATCATAGCATTATTGGCACTGTTGCCAGCGCCACCATAGCAACGTTATTCGCCATTGTGGTGTTGGCATTCCGGTCAGAATGCCACTATTACGGGGACTTTAATCGGGCAAATCGTTATGGAAAGTCTCATCAATTTCCCTCTGGCTCCCACTGTGGCAACGGCTCTTAATTTCTATCATGCCAAAGGAAATATGGTTTAGAAACTCCTATTTTATACCTAAGTATTTAGGAGCATTGCCTTACCGATTTCGATGATCCCGCTTCTGTATGTAACCTCATCCAAGGCAATTTTGTTAATTACAAACCTTTCATGGTACTTGGCTGGCTGGCCACCAACGGTATTAGTGGTCTGAAACCTTCAGCTCATTATTGAAACAGTGCGAATACTGTTCGATTGAGAAACCTTGCATCGTTGATAATAGGCAGGTTCCAGCTGTAACAACAGTGTGGCTGCAGAATTGTGATCGACTAAAGGGCATGTTGTAACGCAAGAACTGTAGCCGGTTTAACAGCTAATGACGGTACCAGGTCACGCCGCCGTGCGCGGCCTGCCCTCCCGCTGGCTGCCTATGTTAGCCAAGCGAGGCCCCTTCACACCGGCGTTCACGCTTACTTGGGGCCGAGATTTCAGCGAGAGGGGCTTTTATAGGGGTTGGGATCGCCAGGCTTGCGGGTTTTGAGCAGTTTTAACATCCAGGTATACTGTTCAGGGTTCGGACGCACCAGCGCTTCTACCGCTTCATTCATACGCCGCGCCACGGTAGCATCATTGGCATCCGTTAACGCTTCCGTGGGCGCCAGAGTATGAATATGCAACAGGCTGGTTTTACCATCATAAACCGGGAACAAGGGAACAATGGTGGGGCGGCAGACTTTCATCAGACGGCCGATAGCAGGCAGCGTCGCTTTGCTTTTTACGTGGCAAAGAAATCTACAAACTCACTGTGCTCGGCACCATGATCCTGATCCGGCAGATAATACCCTATCCATCGAGCACTGAGCTTATAAAGGGTTTGATACCATCGTCTCTGCGCACGTGCATACGGCCGCCAAAACGCCGACGCACGCGATTCCACATATAGTCCACTAACTCATTGCGCTGATTATGGAATATGGCCGCCATTTTTGGCCACACACCCCCAATTTTTGGCCACACGCCGCCATTAGCATCGCCATCACATCCACTACCCAGCCTTGGGGTACTAGAAAAATGATATTACACCCCTCTTCCTAAAGCCGGTTCAGCCATTCGTCGCCATGCCAGCACACGCGCGCAAGCACCCAGCTCTGGTCGCGGCAGGCCAGCTCGGCCATAAGGATTATGGATTGCGTCACGCAGGCGAACATGTCGTCAATGATGGCTCCCCGCTGCTGCGCGGCAATTTCCGGCAGGCAGTAGGGCAAATTGACCTGTGCGCGAAAGCGTGCTTTGTGCGCAACGCGGCCAACTCGCCCGACCCAGCGCGCTCAGAACAGGATCTCGTAACCTGGGCGAGATCCAGACAGTGGCGGCAATGGTGCCTATTTCCAGCCAGACGCCCCAATAACGTAGGGAGTAAAATGTTTTTGAACGTCGGGATAAATTCTATTTGTCCGTTTTGCTTATTTCCCATACATGCCTTTTTCAATGCTTGTCGTCACGCAGTAATCACGGCTAATCGCATTATTAAAGAAAAAAAACAGCCGATGCAGAATCACGACCGATGAAATCGTCATGTCATTTTAACTGCAGCTGAGGCAGCATCTGTTTGACTTGGGAAAGATATTCGGCGCGGTCGCTGCCGGTCAGCCCTTTGGTGCGCGGCAGTTTGGCGGTCAGAGGATTGACCGCCCGCTGGTTGATCCAGACTTCATAATGCAAATGGGGGCCAGTGGAGCGGCCAGTATTGCCAGACAAGGCGATGCGATCGCCGATTTTCACTTTCTGTCCCGGCTTCACAAATAATTTATTCAGATGCATATAGCGGGTCATGTATTGGCGGCCGTGGCGGATAGCTAGATAGTTACCAGCGGCGCCGTCTCTTTTGCTGACCATCACCTCGCCGTCGCCCACCGCCAGTACTGGCGTACCGACTGGCATGGCGAAATCAACGCCACAATGGGGCGCGATAAGGCCGGTAATGGGGTTAATCCTGCGCGGATTGAAATTGGAGGAGACGCGAAATTGTTTTACGGTGGGAAAACGCATGAAACCACGGGCGAGACCGGCGGCATCACGGTTATAGAATTTACCGTCATCCGCAAGGAAGGCGTAATAATCTTTCCCGCCTGTAGTACGTAAGCGTACGCCAAGCAACTGACTTTGAGCGCTTTTGCCATCCAGCATTTCCCTCGAAGTCAGAACCGAGAACTGATCCCCTTTACGCAACTTGCGGAAATCCAGCTGCCACTGCAGCGCTTTGATCACTGCGTTTATATCACTGCCCGTCAGACCGGCTGCACGGGCGCTGGCGACAAAACTTCCGTTTAGCTGGCCGGTCAAGGTAGTGTTGCGCCATTCGCCTGTCATATTGGCGATGCTTTCCTTGAAACCGCCGTCCACGCGATCATAGGTGCGCGTCTCGCGGCGGGAGACATTCCAGATCAGGCGCTGCAAATCACCCTCAGCGGTCAGCGTCCAGGAGAGGGACTGGCTTATCTTCAGATTGCGCAGCGCGGAATTTTGCTGAGCCAGCGTTGTGATGTCAGTGATATCAATGCCGTACTGAGTAAGGACACTACTTAGGGTATCGCCGGTGGCGATGACATATTCATACACACCTGCCTTCCCTTCCACGCGTTCATCCAATTCATCCTTCAGAATATCTTCTTCGCTATCAGGGGTGGTCTGGTCGAGTGGCTCGCTGGCCTCGGGCGCCAGCTCGCGCAATTGATAGTCTTCCAGCGAGAAGATGCGGCTGGGGATCCTTTCCAACACCGGGAAGCAGATATAGGGTCGCCAAACGGCGACGGCTAAAGTGACTATAGTTAGCGACCCTAGCATGACGCGGTGGGGTCGCGGTAGACGATTAAACGCCAGGGCGAAAGAGCGGGCTATCTGCTGCACTAATAACCATCCTCATTCGTTCTTCTCCAGACAGCTCACGTACTGGTTCGTCAATTGCGACAGAAATCGCGCATAGCTTTCCTTGTCCAAGGAGATACCCATTCCCAGCGGGTCCAGGGTGCTAATGTGCAGGGATGTCCCACGGGCGACGGCATTGATAACGGCTGGCCTGAACTGTGGCTCAGCAAAAATACAGGTTGCTTTTTGCTCAACTAACTGTGTTCTGATTTTGTGTAACGCCTGGGCTCCAGGTTGTATTTCGGGATTGATGGTGAAATATCCTGACGGCGTCAGGCCATAGTATGTTTCAAAATACCCATACGCATCGTGAAATACGTAATACCCCTTTGCGCGAACAGGTGCTAGCATTGTAGCGATATTTTTGTCATTTTTTGTCAAGACAGCATTGAAAATTCGCAGATTATCGTCCACTTGTTGTTTCTTTTCGGGTATTAACTCCACGAGACGGTCATGGATCGCCTCGGCCGCACGCCGAGCGATGGTTGGCGAAAGCCATACATGCATATTATATTCGCTGTGGTGATGGCTATCGTCGCCACTGCTGTCGTCATTCTCATGATTTTCATGCAATTCTTCGCCGCCTTTTTGCAAAAGCGGCCTAACGGACGGTAGGCTAGCTAAGGTAATGCGTCGTGCGGCAGGCAGTGAAGAGGCGGGTCCAGAGAGGAATACCTCCATTTCCGGGCCTACCCACACTAGCAAATCGGCATTTTTTAACCGCAGCGTATCCGTCGGCCGTAAAGCATAATCATGAGGAGAAGATCCATCGGGCAACACTATCTCCACCGGCATAACGCCATCGGCGACGGCGGCGGCGATAAACCCCAGCGGACGGAGCGAGGCGACAACCGCGGCCTGTGTGTTGACGCCCGTCGCCATCCCTAAGGCCCAAATACAGGCGAAACGGCAGGTGCAGCAAACGACGCGCAATAAAGCGGCAGGATAGGATGCGGGCATGGCAACATTCTCATCGGTAATAAAGCGGGTTGTTATGTCATAATAACGGCGCAATTTAACAACCGTAATCATGATGACTGATTTGGTAATCCTGGAAAACATTGGCGTCACCTTTGGCCGAAAAGCGGTGCTGCACGATATCTCTTTCACCCTGCGCCCCTGTCACATTCTTACCCTGCTGGGCCCGAACGGCGCCGGCAAGTCGACACTGGTGCGTGTGGTGCTTGGGCTTATTGCTCCCACTGAGGGTACGCTAAGACGCCAACCTAAACTGCGCATGGGATATGTACCGCAAAAAATACATCTGGACCCCACGTTGCCGCTAACAGTGGAACGCTTTATGCGTCTGCGGCCGGGCGTCAAGAAAAGCGATATAGCTCCGTCACTGGCGCGGATGCAGGCGCAAAATTTGCGGACGGCGCCCATGCAGAAACTTTCCGGCGGTGAAATGCAGCGGGTACTGCTGGCACGTGCCCTGCTCAATTCACCACAGCTATTGGTACTGGACGAGCCGACCCAGGGCATGGATGTCAACGGCCAGGCGGCCCTGTATGATTTAATCGACAACATTCGCTGCGACCTCAGTTGTGCAGTATTGATGGTATCGCACGATTTACATCTAGTAATGGCGAAAACTGATGAAGTGCTGTGCCTTAATCACCATATCTGCTGTTCCGGCAAGCCGGATGTGGTCTCGGGACACCCTGATTTTATCGCCATATTCGGGCAGCGCGCACCGATGCCGCTTGCGATATACCAATATCATCATAACCACCGCCACGATTTGCAGAGCGAGGTGGTGTCGCCCGAACAGGGAGTGTGTCGTCATGATTGAATTATTGCTCCCCGGCTGGTTCGCCGGCATGCTATTATCGCTGGCGGCAGGCCCCCTCGGCGCCTTCGTGGTGTGGCGCAGAATGTCGTATTTCGGTGATACCCTCGCCCACGCCTCACTGTTAGGTGTCGCTTTTGGCCTGTTGCTGAACATCGATCCGTTTTGCGTAGTGATTGCAGTTACGCTGGCGCTGGCACTCGGGCTGGTATGGCTGGAACGCTTCCCCCAATTGGCTATCGATACATTATTGGGCATCATGGCACACGGTTCGCTATCCCTGGGCCTTGTGGTAGTCAGCTTGATGCAGGGGGTGCGGGTCGATCTAATGGCCTATCTGTTTGGCGATTTGCTGGCGGTTACGCCGCAGGATATTGCGCTTGTAGGCGTGGGGGTCGCGGCAGTTCTGACGCTTATCTTATGGCAATGGCGCGCCCTGTTGTCTGTGACCATCAGCCCCGAATTGGCCCACGTAGACGGGATCCCCCTGCCCTACGTCAAGATGTTATTGATACTGGTCACGGCGCTAACTATTGGGATAGCTATGAAGTTTGTCGGTGCGTTGATTATTACTTCGTTGCTTATCATTCCCTCTGCGACCGCGTGCCGTTGTGCGCGCAGCCCAGAGCAAATGGCGTTATACGCTACCCTAGCCGGCATGTTAGCAGTCACTAGCGGACTGGCCTTTTNNNNGCGATACACCGGCCGGCCCGTCCGTAGTGTTGTGCGCCTCGGTGCTGTTCCTGCTCAGTCTGACTGTCAAAGCGCGCTGTTGACCGCCGAGAGTGGGCAGGACAACCTGTAAATCCGACGCCTCCGCTCACTGAGCCTATTCCACATCGGTAGGACGCGTCCCTGAAGGGGCTCGGTTGCGGCGGCATTATTCATTCGTCTTCGCCGCAGTGTCTCTCAATCCCGAAATGGCGATACGTGTGGAAAGTAGCGATACGTCCGCGGGGGGTTCGCTGTATAAACCCTTGCTGGATCAAAAACGGTTCCAGCACACCTTCAATCGTCTCGTGCTCCTCGCCGATTGCTGCTGCTAGGTTATCCAACCCTACCGGTCCGCCGCCAAATTTATCTATGATGGCCAGCAGCAGCTTGCGATCCATGAAGTCCAACCCTTGGGTATCAACATTCAGTATATTCAGCGCTTTCACCGCCGCCTCATCGGTGATGTGGCCCGCGGCCCATACGTCGGCAAAGTCACGGACCCGGCGCAGCAGCCGGTTGGCAATACGCGGCGTACCGCGCGCCCGACGCGCGATTTCCCGCGCACCGCCTTCGGTAATGTTCAGTGCCAGGCAGGCAGCGCTACGGCTGACAATATTTTGCAAATCCCCCGTCTGATAAAAC
>NZ_LECR01000086.1:0-5829 GCF_001602625.1 Sodalis-like endosymbiont of Proechinophthirus fluctus | reverse complement strand
GCCTGCGCGGGTAGTGGCACCCACCAGGGTAAACGGAGGGAGCTCGATTTTGATAGAGCGAGCAGCCGGCCCCTCACCTATCATGATATCCAGCTGATAATCCTCCATTGCTGGATAAAGCACTTCCTCCACTACCGGCGAAAGCCGATGGATCTCATCGATAAATAAAACGTCATGAGGCTTGAGGTTTGTCAGCATCGCCGCCAGATCGCCGGCTTTTTCCAGCACCGGACCCGAAGTAGTGCGTAGATTGACCCCCATCTCATGGGCGACAATATCCGCCAACGTAGTTTTACCCAGCCCGGACGGCCCCGAAATGAGCAAATGATCGAGCGCGTCGCCGCGCATTTTTGCCGCCTGAATGAAAATCTCCATCTGCTGGCGTACATGGGGCTGGCCGATATAGTCCACCAGTGTTTTCGGCCGGATAGCACGGTCGATAACCTCTTCTTCAGTCGCCGTAGCGGCACTCATCAGTCGATCTGCTTCAATCACCCTCTACCTCACAGTGCGGTGCGCAGCGCATTACGGATAAGCATTTCACAATCAGCACTGGAGCTCGCCACTTTGCTTACCATCCGGCTTGCCTCCTGGGGTTTATACCCCAGCGCTACCAGCGCAGCAACCGCTTCGCTCTCTGGATCGGCCGGATTGACCTGCGCGTCGATGGCGAGGGGGATATCATCTACATCCTGGGGCGAGAACAGATCGCCGGATAGACCTTTAAATCTGTCATTCATTTCCACTACCAGCCGTTCGGCGGTCTTTTTGCCAACCCCAGGCAATTTCACCAGCGCGTTAATTTCCTGGCGCTCCACAGCTCTGACAAATTGCTGCGCGGATATCCCGGAGAGAATCGCCAGCGCAAGCTTCGGCCCGACGCCGTTCACTTTAATCAGTTCGCGAAACAGCACCCGTTCCTGCTTATGAATAAAACCAAACAGCAACTGGGCGCCTTCACGTACCACAAAATGGGTGAAAATAACCGCCTCCTGACCGGTTTCGGGCAGAGCATAGAAACATTTCATCGGTAATTGCACCTCATAACCCACCCCATGAGCTTCCAATAGCACCTGCGGCGGCTGCTTTTCCAGAATAATGCCTCTGAGACATCCGATCACCTCGGCCTTCCTTTATATATACGCTTCTATATACGCGTCAGGTTATATATACGCGTTAGGTTATTGCTTTCGATGGTTATGCTTATAGCATAATAAAGTCTGGATGGATATCCAGCTTGAAGATAAATGTGCCATATCCGGATGTCAGCTTAGCCTGCTGCTGTCCATGTGCAGGACATTCTGGCTGATGTGGCAATGGGTAATGGCGATGGCCAACGCATCGGCGGCGTCTGCCTGCGGGTTGGCCGATAGCGTTAATAGAGTACGTACCATATGCTGTACCTGGCTTTTCTCCGCTGACCCCGTTCCCACCACCGTCTGTTTGACCTGACGGGCCGCATATTCAAACACCGGTAAATTCAGGTTAATCGCTGCCACGATGGCGACGCCGCGCGCCTGGCCCAGTTTTAGCGCCGAGTCAGCGTTTTTGGCCATAAAGACCCGCTCAGTTGCCAGGCAGTCAGGTTGAAACTGCATTATGATCTCGCTGACCCCGGCATAGATAAGTTTCAAACGACCGGGCAGATCAACCACTTTGGTGCGGATACAGCCGCTGCCCAAGTAGCTCAGTTTAATCCCATCCTGGCGCACGATGCCATAGCCAGTAATACGCGAGCCGGGATCGATACCTAATATCACGGTCATACCACTGCCACTTGGCGCGCGCGATAACGCGGGAAACCGGTCATCACAGTGTCGCCAGCATCTCGTCGGAAATCTCACCGTCGTAGTAGACTTCCTGCACATCATTTGCATCTTCCAGCATACTAATAAAGCGCAGTAATTTGGGTGCGGTCTCTGCATTCAGATCGGCGCGGGTAGGCGGGGTTAGAGCAATTTCCGAGGATTTCAGCGTCAGACCAGCAGCCACAAACGCGTCTTTGACTTCACTGAGCGCGTCCGGCGTAGTATACGAATCGATCACTCTGTTATCATAAGTGATAACGTCATCGGCGTCGGCTTCTAGCACTGCGTCCATTATGGTATCTTGGCTCAGCGCGAAAGAAATCGTCCCTCTTTTGATGAGCAGATATGAAACGGAGTCATCGGTACCCAAATTGCTGCCGGTTTTAGTGAAGGCGTAACGCAACTCGGACACGGTCCGATTGCGGTTATCGCTCAGGTACTCAACCATGACCGCGGTCCCGCCGAGGTCATAGCTTTCATAAATAATAGCCTCCATCTGGGCGTCGTCACTCCCTACTCCGCGGACGATGGCGCGATTGAGCGTGCTACGCGTAATGTTGTTCGCTAAGGTTTTATCCGCCACCGCGCTCAAGCCAGGTTTGGGGCTGACATCCCCATCGCCCAGTCTAGCGGCGGTAACCAGTTCACGGATAATGTTAGTGAAAATTTTCGCGCGTTTGGCGTCCTGTAAGGCTTTACGATGCTTGGTATTGGTCCACTTACTATTATCTGCCATACCTTTCTCCGAAAAAAGCCTTTCCAGGCTGGATAAATAACAAATTCTTTCGCCTGCCGGTCACTTCTAGATTTGGCCAGCTAAGGCGGGCTATCCAGCGTCAGCGGGGATACTCGCATAACACAGGTGCCTGCTCACAGGTTAACGTCAAAAAGAACCAATATTCTGTATTTTGTACGCCTACGGGCGCGCGTAAAAGTGATGAAAATGGCTAAAAATCTCAAATTGAAATGCAGCGCTGGCAATCGATGAGAGTCAGTTTCTCAGCCTCCGCCTCCAGCACCCACATCAAACCCAGTTTCTTCGTGCGGAGGTTCGCCGGCGTCTATCACTTGCCGGTAACCGACTGCCAAAAAGCCGGTCATTCCCCGCCCGCTGTCGGCGGCGGAGATTGAACACCAGCACCGACATTGGTAGCCTTTATAGGCCATTATGGCCAACCGTGTTCCATCGCTTCCTTAACCCTTGCTGACGACTGTAATCGACAGATCGGCTAGCTCCTTGGCATTGCCGAAGCTGGGGGCTTCGGTCATCAGATCCGCCGCTGCGGTGGTTTTCGGAAACGCAATAACATCGCGGATATTATCGGTGCCGGTCAGCAGCATCACCAGGCGGTCCAGGCCGAAGGCCAGGCCAGAATGGGGCGGCGTGCCGTATTTTAATGCATCAAGCAGGAAACCAAATTTCTCCTGCTGTTCCTGTTCACTAATACCCAGTATGCCGAACACAGTTTGCTGCATATCGCCACGGTGGATACGCACCGAGCCGCTACCGACCTCGTAACCATTGATCACCATATCGTAGGCGTTGGCCACCGCCGCAGTCGGGCAGGCGGCAAGTGTCTTTGCATCAATATCCTTCGGCGCGGTGAAGGGATGATGTATCGCGGCTAGGCTGCCGTCTTCGTCTTCCTCAAACATTGGGAAGTCGACCACCCACAGAGGCGCCCAGCGGTCAGTTTCCGTGAGTTGCAAATCCAGGCCGAGCTTGAGACGTAGCGCCCCCAGCGCATCGGTCACGACGCTTGCGCGGTCCGCGCTGAAGAAAACGATATCGCCGTCGGCGGCATGGATACGCGCTAGGATCTGCTCGATCACCTGCAGCCCCAAGAATTTCGCCACTGGGCTTTGCACCCCTTCCGCGCCTGCGGCACGCTGGTTGACCTTCATCCATACCAGCCCTTTGGCGCCGTAGATTTCAATATATTTGCCATATTCGTCAATCTGCTTGTGGCTCAACTTCGCACCACCAGGCACACGCAACGCTGCCACGCGGCCTTTAGCGTCGTTGGCGGGCGTGAAGAACACGTTAAAGGCCACGTCCCTGACTAAATCCGCCACGTCCACCAGCTCCATCGGATTGCGCAAATCCGGTTTGTCGGAACCGAAGCGGCACATAGCGTTGGCATAGGTCATCTGCGGAAAAACTCCCAGGTCGACGCCGGTAATGTCGTGCCACAAATCGCGTACCAGCCGCTCCATCACCTCGCGCACCTGCGCCGCGGTCATGAATGACGTTTCCACGTCGATCTGGGTGAACTCCGGCTGACGATCGGCGCGCAGGTCTTCATCACGGAAACATTTCACGATCTGGTAGTAGCGGTCAAAACCCGACATCATCAGTAGCTGTTTGAACAGTTGCGGCGACTGCGGCAAGGCGTAAAACTTACCCTTATGTACCCGGCTGGGAACCAGGTAATCGCGGGCGCCTTCCGGCGTTGCTTTGGTCAACATCGGCGTTTCGATATCAAGAAACCCTTCGGCATCCATGAAACGGCGGACGAAACTGGAGATACGCGCTCGCGTTTTGAGACGCTGCACCATGACGGGACGACGTAAATCGAGGTAGCGGAATTTCAGGCGCAGCTCTTCTTTATTATTCTGATTGGCGTCGAGCGGCAGCGGCTCCGAGCGGTTGATAATGGTTAGTTGGGTGGCAAGAACTTCTACGGCGCCGGTGGCCATATCGCTCTTGACCTGACTGTCTGGGCGGGCACGCACGATACCGGTCAGTTGCAGACAGAATTCATTGCGCAACTCGGCGGCACGGGCGAAGGCATCCTGACGGTCGGGATCAAAAAACACCTGCACCAAGCCTTCCCGATCGCGCATGTCGATGAAAATCAGACTACCGAGATCACGACGGCAGTTGACCCAACCGCATAACGTCACTTCCTGGCCAACATGTGATAGGTTAATCTGTCCGCAATATACAGTACGCATTAGGATATCCTTAAAATTAAACCCGTCAGCGGGTGTCTCGGAATAGGAAAAAAAGAGCTGTTATTCATTAATGGCTGTGCCCGGCGTGGGCGAACCCGGCGCCGAGTCATTGCCTGGCATCACTGGCGGGCGGGCGCTTGCCGCACGGGCGGGCGCTTTAAAGGAGCTCATTATAAAGGAATTTCTGGCTTAGAATAAGCCTGTCGGCGCTGTCAGCGCACACGTCGCTGAAATTAGCGATTCTGATTCTCCTCACAAATATTAACAAAATTCACTACAGCGATACTGTTACATCGCGCATGGAGTAACATACTCTCGGCTGACCAGGCCTAGCTCACGCATAGGTTTAATCCATTATTGACTCACGGAGATCCCATGCTTAAGCTCAGTCCTTCTCATATTTCCCTGGTGCTCATGGATTTATAAGAAAGGATTTACCCTTTGCCGCTGGCCTGCACAGCGCTGCGGACGTCGTCAAACGCGCAGCCGTGCTGGCGCAGGCATGGTCTTCACGACTCACACACGCCAGTATTTTTGGTCCTCGTATTTGTCTGCCTATTTCTCTGACGCGTTGTGAAATAGCCGGTTGGATAGCGCGCCAGCGGCAGCCCCTCGCTGCAAGACAACTGGTGGGACCTTCTCGTCCCTCTACAGGTTGCAAACAGCGACATTCGCATCATTAAACACCGGTGGGACGCCTCCCTACGGCATCCAATTGGAAATGTAGCTACGCCGGCACGGTATTTAAGCCATTATCCTGGGCGGGATTTTCATTAATATTAGCGAGAAATTCACCGTGTGTAATGCCTGGGAGCTAGGTTTTGAGCTAGTGCTGGTGGAAGATATCTGCAGCGCCCACGATGAGGCGCAGCATAACGGCAGCTTCCAGTATATCTTTCCCACGCCTGGGCCGCGCGTATCGCAGTGCGGAAGTGGTTGACGCGCTGGCTGGTTAACGCCCGCAGCAGGTAGTAAATCCTCCACGAGCCGGCATGGTGGGGTACGCGGCCGGCCCCTTCATTTTGAAGACACTATTTGAAGACACTATGATCTATATTGGCTC
>NZ_LECR01000051.1:31899-39177 GCF_001602625.1 Sodalis-like endosymbiont of Proechinophthirus fluctus | reverse complement strand
CTGCTGCCGCTTTTTCTTTCCTATTTATGGATGCGCTGTGGCCTGAGAGCCGAAGGTTCCCGCATCGCCGGTGCCAGGATAATCGCCAGCGCGACCACCACCAGCACTAGGATCATCGTCGAGCGTAGAAAGAGAAATAGCGCGAGGCCACGGGGTGTTTGCATAATAGTAAGGCTCAAGCGAACTCCTGATGGTAAAGTATCTTGCTTCTGAGCCTAATATCGTCCATGATAATGTATAGATATACACTTTGGCAGGCTGCCCTTTTTCCTCTATCACCTGAGCCTTTCGAAGGCACCTGTATGAGCAGCAAGAAAAATGAGTAGTAAGAAAAGCCGGTGTACTGGACCCGGATCGGCATGCTCGTATTATTGACGCGACACTTGATATGATTGTGCAACATGGTATAGCGAGTATTATCCACTGCAAGATCGCTTCCGACAGGTGATGACGTATCATTTTGCCGGTATGCAGGATTTGCTTTATGCAGGACTTGCTTAAAGACGCGTTTAGCCAGTTTGCCGTCACGATGTCGGTGGATTATGCGGCTCTGCTCGGGGATTCCCCCCAGCATGCAACGTTGAAGAGGTGGGAGAGGATCATCTGCGGCGATGAAGTCACGTTGGAGAGGAATTTGCTGTTGAGCTAGGAATTGTACCTCTAATAGCGACGGTCATCCCAGGTTGAAACAGCTGATGCAGAACTGGATGTTTTGCAGTCAGCACGCGCTGCTGAATTTTTTCGATCTTCCCACTGGGGTTTCCGGCACTGGATGCGCTGATTGAGGGAATGATGTTTTGCAGTCAGCACGCGCTGCTGAATTTTTTCGATCTTCCCACTGGGGTTTCCGGCACTGGATGCGCTGATTGAGGGAATGATGCTGCATCACGCGTGTGGATCGTAACTCCCGCCAAGCCGGCAGGAAATCGCCCGGCTCATGCAGAAAATTATGCGGCCCTGAACGTAGGGTTGTTCGCCGGCATGGCAGCCGATCGCCCGGGCCAGTGATTGTGTCCCCAACAATATCCAACGGCTGGCACCTATTTTTTTGTCCTATTTTCGTCATATACTGCTTATCACTGGGATTGGCGAGGAAGATGCGACGCCGGTGGGAATTTTGGGCATATGGGAACGGATTTGTCCGAGCTACATTGGACGATATCCTGCCGTGTGGCCGGACGACGATACTATACAAAGCAGTATTATCTGGTTAGGGAATTTTAATTTATACGGTGAACAACGAGTCAGAACAATAGTTAAATAATCATAATCAATTCATTCTGCTGGTTGTGCCTCCCATCTCTACTTTTTTAGGAGAGGGGGGCGTGAAAAAGAATTTATCCACGCTTCTTTATTTACAATAATCACCATGAAGGATTATGCGTTGGCTTAACAGCTGTTCCGGCGCATTGCGCCTTTCTTTTATCGTGACCGCTTGCGGAAAAAAAGTATATTTTTCGTCGCTTCAAGCACCTACCGTTTGGCGCTACGACTTAGTTTCACAATTCTAATACTCCATGTATATTCTGTATGAAAGCATAGTAAAGAAACATTCAGATTCATGAAGTATTCTCTTTTTTCGCGCAGATGATGCCGAGGCGTTATGCCGCTTTCCATTTTTGTCAAACGAGTGCCGGCTGGCTTTCCTAGCCCGGCGCAGGATTATATTGAGAACCGTATTGATCTTAATACAACTCTGCATGAATCATCCGGCCGCTACCTATTTTGTAGGCGTCACCGGCGATTCGATGATAGAAGGGTTTATTAATAAAGGGATATAATAACGTGGTGCTGAAACGCATCGTGTGAGAGCTGCAAGGCGAGCCTTACCTGGCACTGGAGGGGCTTGCGCTGTTCAAGCAGCAGATGCCGTCGCCGGCCTATGTCATCCGTTTCGCAGATCTGCCGGTGGTGAAAGCTAACTGAGCCAGCGCGGTTGCTCATCAATTCGCATTTTTCCAACGTTTGCCGACTGAAATTGCAGTAACTCAGATTGCTTTTAGTGATGTAAGCGCGACAGAAGAACCAGCGCCGGCCAAGGCTGTTCATAAAATTGGCATCGTGAATATCCGCGATCTGGACTTTACATTCGCGAATTTCCAGGCCGAACGCGGCAGCATAGAGTAAATCAGCCAGGGATAAATCGCAGTCAGCAAAGCTGGCATTACGAAGTAGCATGAGGTTGAAATTGCAGCCGCTGTGGATATCATCATCATAAAAACGGCAGTTCAAAAACTGGCTGTCGGTCAGATCTCGGACCCCAGAAAATTTAAAGCTAGAAAAGTGCATGCCGCGCATGATCTTGCCGGTGAAAAGCAGTCGCAGGGAAAACAGTAATGGCAGACAACGTGGTTTTATCCATACCATTTCTCTGTCGTTGAGTGATGACAGGAGGCCAGTCTAGTATTTCCGGCGCGGCCTGCAGAAAGGGGTACGTGCCATTGCCGCGCTGCCATAGGCCCTAACCATAGGCTCAGGGCAAGGTCGACGGCCGGTTGCTCGGAGTTCTTCTACCCGAATGCAGCGCCGGCCAGCCGTTTGTTTCCCAAACGCAGCCACAGTAGGCACAGCGCGCCCAGAGTCAGTTAGGCGGAACCGAGCATGATAGTGGTGCGGTCCAAACTTATCAGCAGCCATAAAAAAGAGGACAGGGCGCCGAGCACCGGAGTCACCAAATAAAGTAGCGCGTCCGAGCCGTCGCGGTGCTTTAACCGTAGATAATAGTGACCAATGACCGACAAATTGACTAAGGTAAACACTAGAAAGGCGCCGAAGTTGATAAACGAGGTGAAAGTGTATCGCCAGCGGCGCGGAAGCCCCCACCACCGGAAAGCCCCACCGCAATCAGCAGCAAATTGATGGCATAGGCCACACCTTCATCTCAACGATATTAATAGCGGTGGTGATGGCGATAAACGCCAGCAGCCGGGCGAACTGGGGTGCCGCCGGCACAAGCTAATGAGAGATAGACCGCACCGATTAGCCAGATCACCATCGGCAGAAACAGATAATCTAACAGGGTACTCCAAGCCGGTGAGAAACTCCATATTCTCGCTGATGACATTACGTACGTAGACGTAGGTGTAGGTAAACTCCGCTACCGGAAAGGCAGTGGACATCTGACTGTAGCTGCCGGCGGTGAAAAATATTGCGAACAGCGCCAGTACATAGGCGCTGACCTCGTCGCCATCGGTGATTTTCGCCAGTACTCCAAAGGTGCCGAGTACGATAATGGGCACCATAATATAGGTCAGGCCGAACGAGACTAAATGGCCGGTGGTTATGGTTTTCTCAAAATCTGGCATGACATTTATTCCATGTAAGATTGCGCATTCCATGTAAGATTGCGCTGTGGTGACAGCGGGCGAAGAAGGCGGCGAATGTGACTCTCGCCGCCGTCTGTCTATCAGGACGTTCCCTGAATGCGTCCGGATAGTATCATCCGGTCTGTGCGAAAAACATGCTTGCTGAGGCGGACCGGTCGACGCCAGCCGTGAACAGCGTCGTCTGGTAGTGCCCAGATCCATACGGGGTCATATTGCCATGAGAAACCTCCAATCAATGCACAACCTATCGCCGCTAGTCCGCGAACGATTTCAGCCGTTGTACGGATTTCAGCCGTTGTACGGCTGTAACCAATCAGCAAATCAATTTATCTGTGACGTGGCGCGCCGCGCTCGACCTCCTAGGCGGTGTGGCACAATTCCTTCACCGGCGTGGTGGGCCATGGAAAGGGTTTACAGCCCAACGTTGTTGCCGTCGGTGCCTACCGGCAGCGAGATGTGGTGCAGCATAAGCTATTTGCCATTCGGCGGGCGATAGTGTGATGAAATTTAGTGTTTAATAATTATTATATAATAAAGGTAGCTATCAGCGATGTTGCCTAAGCGGCGGGCGTATCGACGGCAACAATTTCATGCCATCTAAACGGTAAATTCGGCTCGATGAGAGCATGACGACGTGTGATCGGATAGGCCGGGTTAATTGCCGAAATGAACTAGTAATACGAAAGATGTCGCGCGTTCGTTGCGCAGTACACAGAGCAATACTATCGCCATGATTATGGCGGATATCTTTAATCCTTATTCAATAGATATATTAAAAGGTATTGAAGGAGTATGTAATCTATTTGATTATACGCTGTTTTTATGTGATATCAAAGTTGATACCAAAAGCTAAATCGCCATTATTAAAAATATGTTGTCCAAACGCGTCAATGGTTTCATCATGAACAGCACGGGTAAAAAAGATCGCTTCATTCTGGCGGGTTACCCAAGATATCCAGACAGTACTGTTTAGCAGGAAACTCGGATTTGAAGATATTAATTGCGTATCGGTGGATAATCGGCAAGGAATGCAACTGGCGATGGCGTACCTGCATCGGCAACAATGTGATCCCGTCACGTTTTTTACGCTGCTGCCGAATACGATTTCCCCCGAATCAAACGCGTGGACGTGTTTAACACTTTCGATGAAAGCGAAGCGTTAAAAGGTGTGGCGCGCCGTGATTGTGGAAAATGAGAGCGTGGATACGCTCAGCGATCAAATTGCGAGAGCATTATTTCCATTAACAGAAAACTATTGCTCAGCATGGTTAAAGTAATGCATCGCACCGGTCTAGTTTTTTCTCGCGACCTATTGTTTATCTGTTTCGATGATACGGAATAGGATTCGGCTATCGTCGCGCTGCTGACCGTTATTGCACAGCCGACCTATGGCATCAGTGACGACAATTACAGTAAACTTATCTCGGTGCTGATTAAAGAAAAAAGCATCACCGACATTTGTCAGACAAGATTGCCAGTCACGCTGATTGAACAGCAATCGACAATAAGACAGTAGATAGGAGAATAAGATATTATGCGAATCACTGAAATTAACATCTATGTACTTAAGGACAAGTTTTCGGAAAATTAGGAATGTCCTAATGGTATTAGGATGTTCTCGCTATAATGCCTGGTTAAAATTAAAACCGATGACGATATCACCGACTGAAGGTAGTGCTTTGGAACGGCAGAAAATAATGCCGCATTAATAAAATAACTTTACCCCGCATCTTATCTGGCGCGATCCTGTGCCACACCGTCATATTTGAAAGACGGTTTATAACCGCACACACGAATTTGGCTGCAAAGGGATTATGGTTTCTATCTTTTCCATCTTGTCAGGAATTGATATCGCCTTGTCGGATATTTTCGGCTAGTATATGAACTAGCTGATAGGCCAGTTACTGGGCGGAGAATTAGCTCAGATAGTGGCGTCCTATGCCTCGACACTCTATTATTCGTCCGATAATTGCCCGCGTGATCGAACAGAATGCGCCACAGGCTATCAGCAGGGATTTAGCGCATTCAAAATGAAGGTCAGCGCGCTGTCGATTGAAGAAAACGGATTGCTCCTTATAATATTTCCTAGTTTGAGGAGTGGATATTGCTTGATGATTTTGACAGTTATCGAAAGGTAAGGGATAAACTGGAGATGCATATCACTAGCGGCAAATAAGAATTCACGAGTTTTGGTTTTCGATTCTATTTTGAACAGCAGTGTATTGATATTTCCCAGCCTGATATAGACGCCTGCGGAGGAATAAGAGAAGCATTGACGATTGCCTAACTAGCCACGTCTTTCAGTATCGAATGCTACCCGCATCAATGGGTATCGATTATTTCTCTTGCGGCTACGCTGCATCTGACCAGCGCTATTCCGATGGCGGTGCTGACCACGGCAAAATCGCGTGTAGTTCTGGAGCTAGATCGAGCGCCGAATATCTTCCTCGAGCAGCTCTCTGATTAGCTATCTGTCATATTATGCAGGTGCCACAGCGCCCCGGCCTCAGCATTGAGATTGACTTAGATATGAAAAGTGTTATTAGACCTGATCCGTTTGGGACGCGTTTATTTATAAATCATACCTTGATGTGAAAATAACTATGTTTACCTCTAAATTGTTTCGCATTAGCGTTAAGATACTGATCTGGATTTTTATCGCCTGTCTGGATAGGTATAATCTTTCAATTGCCTTGCTCGGCATTGAAAAAGATATGGATATAAATGGTTCCGAGGTAAAAATCCTAGCGCTCACAGGATTTTTGATTGGTTATACGTTTGCCAATTTTTGGCGGTATTTTGAAAACTAAGTTCAATCCTAAAATCACCATCGTCAGTATAGTATTTTTATGGTCGGTGATGCAGATTATGATGGCTTGGGTGATCTCGCTTATGGTGATTATTATTTATCGCATTATTCTGGGCATAGCTGAAGAATAACTACTAGCCTCATCAGTTCATATTTTCCTGGACATATTTTACTAAAGAAGTAATGACCGTGGTACTAATATAATATAGTTCTATGGGTAATTTCTTTCGCTGTCGTTACGATTTCTGATATTGAAACATATACTTACCTATTATTTGAGATGGAAATAGGTATTTTATATTACCTGCTGGCTAGGTGTTTTAATTGTTGTCTCCCTATTTCTTATTTTCTCAAAAATGTGCCGGATACGCCGCTTGAAAATAATGCCGTGGCCAGAAACACTGGGGATGCTCCCATCAAATGGATGGTGTCATTTCTCGATTTAGGTGATGTTCCTTTTCTGTATGTTGATCTTCAGTTATTTCGCCAATAACGTGCTTTTCTAGGGCGTGACCATGTTTATTCTGATAGTATTAAATTCATTAGGATTCAGATGGTTGTGGCAGGGAATAGCCAGTTTATTGTCTTATTTCCTGGCCATTCTTTTCACTATTTCCATGTCTTACTATCAGCGACAAAACCCAACGGCGTGAGTTAATTACCGCTGGTGGTTTTTCGGTAGCAGGGGTTTTGCTGATTACGCTTTCCTTGATTGCCATCCCGGTGGTGAAATGGCGGTTATCTACGCTCTCCATTGCCTGGTTTACTGGCTACTTTACCACCAATATCTAGTCTATTATTAATTATCTCCAGCGTTATTAGTAGTATTCGTCATCGACGCGAGGCCAAAAATGCCCTGACATCAATGACTGCAAAGTCCCCCAGAGCGGTGCCGGGCCATAACAGATTCCAGACTCCCTCAGCAGGTTCGCCAACAACGTGCTAACAATAGAGTTGCTGCTGTCACCATCAACAGATGATTGCCAAAGCTCAATTGCGCGGGGACCACCTTTGCCGTTGCTCAATAAGGCCAGGAACGTCGCTGCTAGCGGAACCGATAAGGGTAAAATTTAACGGGCAACATGGCATTGTGCGGCGCTCTGTCTTTGGCGCTTCGGGTGAGGGCGGCCAGCACGAACAGCG
>NZ_LECR01000051.1:31506-31839 GCF_001602625.1 Sodalis-like endosymbiont of Proechinophthirus fluctus | reverse complement strand
CACCAGAGCAGGTAGGTGATTTGCGTTTCATTACTAAGCCCTGCCCAGGCGACCATCGTCGCGCAAGTAGCGTGCTGCTCAGCCGGACGTTGTACACCGCTGCCAGTCCTGCGCCTTAGGCTATCATGATACGGGTGTCTGAGTTGCTCAGACACAAGATACATGCCAGAGACGGCCGGAGCTCATAGCGCCCACTTCACGGGGAGCGACCTCGCGCTCGCGAACCAACCCAACAGCGACTCCATCGCGACGGTGGTAATTTGCAACAGCGTGTGGATAAGCGTTGCCACCACCGGTGGTATTGCCAACTTTGTACAGGCAAAATGCTGACCA
>NZ_LECR01000051.1:29486-31488 GCF_001602625.1 Sodalis-like endosymbiont of Proechinophthirus fluctus | reverse complement strand
GCGATAAAGCAGCTACCAGACACTGTCCGATAACCGGAGCGCAGAACATCAGGACGCTAGCGCGTCGCAGTGGGGGATGCGGCGGAGACGCGCTGTAAAAGCTCTCTTGGCTGATGATGTGTGGCGAGCTATAGTCAAAAAAGAGATGCTGTAAAGCATGAAGCATGCATACCGCTTAGTACCGGCGACAATGCCTATGAAGATGACTACCAGAGTTCAGAACGAAAAGAGAACGTGAGGGGATGTTGTCATAAGGAACATTAATTACAGCAGGCCTAAGTTATGGCGAGGCCAGGGAGGTGTAGTCTGTGGAGCTGAATCGTTGATCTAAACTATCACGAGGGTAAAGACCTCCTCTACATACGGTAAGCGGGCATCGGAGGCTAATGATGGTGTTTTTCCACCGTTTATTTACGGATGGTTTAACTTTTTGCTGTCACCTGCCTGGGTTACTCCGCCGGATAGCGATGCAAAGCTACCAAATCATAATAGCATGGTCTCATAACCCAGCGTGGACAGATGTGATTAATAGGTATATTATATTTAATAATAAATAAATATAAATTTAATATATGTATTAAAATTTAAGATGATGACGACGACGATTAGTGTGCTGTGCGCCTCGGCCAGTTCCTTGGCAAGCACTTATCCTCTGACGGTCACCGACATGGACGGCCAAATGCTTACGCTGGCAAAAGAACCCTAACATGTCATATTGCAGTATGGCCGCTATATCCTTTCTTTTGGCGCTTCTGGATCGGGAAAATTCCTTCCACCATGTGGTGGCTTGGAATAATTTATCCAAGAAACAGGACACCCAGACTTAGGAACTGCTGAGAAAAGCTTGGCTGGCCTTCGGCGATATTATCTCCATGGGATTTAATGATTAAGGACAGGTAAATCTGGAGAGTGTTATTGCCTAGAAACCGGACCTAAGACCTAATGATAGCGCAATTTCGTGCGAAGCCGGCCTTTGAGCAGACCGGTGTTATAATTACCATCATCACTACCTATACCTACATCCCGGAATCCCGGACGCGCCGATTACGCTGAGTTATCAGTAACACCACGGTATCACTATGTCCCCTGCCTAACGACCTAAATAAGTGCTGGCGCCAGACTGTAAATTGTTGCAAAACTGTGCTGCCGCCGCACGGCGTCTGGCAGGCTAAGAAGGACAGTGCTACAAGCTAGCGGTAAAGAGGGGATTCCGCTGGCTGTTTGCAGCCCGTGTGTGGTATGGAGTTGGTGCCTCTTGGGTTTGCGTTAAAAAAGTGCCGCTCCAAGCGGCAGGAGATGACTTCGCCAAAAGCTATCGATGGAAAATAAGCGTCTGGCCAACGTAGCACATTCGGCGATAGACTGCGCTGCCATGTGATCAGGCACCCACGCTAACAGTGTCGAACAAGCCTTTAGCACGCCCTGGTTTTCCTGCTGTGCCATCGCGGCTTTTGGGATAGGCTAGACAATCCGCTTATTATCACACCTAAGACCGATGATCATTTACGACTGTGGGCTACGTCTCCCTTCACCTATGGCTCAAATTTCCCAATGCCGATGGCGCGCGGTTCCACAACGCCGAGATCCGTTTGCGCGTGCCGAACACACTGCCTATGACGCTTGCCCGTAAAAGGGGAAATAAGTGACATTAGCGGAAAAAGACAACCGAATTACCTTTTTACCGACGCACAATGGTTGAGGAAAAAAGTTTATGGTGGAATAAGACATCAAGCTTATTGATTTCATTGTAGAGTATTTAAATTATTTCCCTATGCAAAGTTAAAAACAACTGGCACAGGGTGAGGGTAAACGATTTTAATTATGATGCTGATATACGCCTATTCTAGGCGAAGACTAGAAATCAATACAGAGATAGGAAAATATTACATGGCGTGATGAAAGAATATCCGCATATAAGTTGTTAAATAAAATTTAAACAAACATTTTAAAATAAATCTATTCATTGCCGCTCTTAATTTTCATTTAAGGAAATTCAGTTAAG
>NZ_LECR01000051.1:0-29476 GCF_001602625.1 Sodalis-like endosymbiont of Proechinophthirus fluctus | reverse complement strand
GTAGCGCAGTCATCCATTACAGAATATTACCGTTCAGCGGTAATTTCATTCACACCAATCATGTCGCTTGCTGCCGCTAAATCGTAACTTACCATTTTAAGAGAAACTGAATAATGTCTGAATTTTTTCCGTTCGCACAGCTTGTGCTGGGCGAGGCCGCGCTCGCCACCGTCGGTGAGGTACTGCGATGGGCTGGATTACAATTGGGACAAAATGCACACAGCTGGAACAGACGTTCTATCAATTGACCGGCAATCGTCATGCTATCGCCGTGAGCTCGACGACCGGCGGTATACATGTCACGCTCATAGCCCTGGGGTTGCAGCCTGGCGATGAGGTGATTACGCCTTCGCAGACGTGTGTTTCCACCTTGAACATGATCTGCCTGCTCTGCGCCGAACCTATCATGGTCGATGTCGACCGCGACACGCTGATTGTGACGCCTGAGCTTATTTAAGCAGCGATTACCCCCGCATACCCGTGCTATTATGCCCGTCCATTACGCCGGCGCGTCGGCAGATATCGACGCTATTCGTTGCTGGGTGTAAGCTATAGCATCCCGGTGATTGAGGATGCGGCGTATGAGACGGAGACAGGCTACAAATGCTGCTACGTGGGTACCGACGGCACCGCCATTTTCTCGTTCCATGCTATCAAGAATATGACCGGTGCCGAGGGCGGTATTGGTCAGGGACGACGATGCGCTGGCACAGCGCATCCGCAGCTTAAATTTTCACGGTTTGGCGGTGGATGCGTTCAATCGCAATATGCATGACCGGGCCTCGCAGGCGGAGGTGATGGTGCCAGATTACAGATACAACCTGACTGATATCAATGCTGCCATTACGCTGGTACAGCTAGACAAATTACTACAGCACAACGCGCGCCGTGCGGCTCTAGCCCAGCGCTATTTGCGCGAACTGGCCGATACGCCGTTTTCTCCGCTCCGCTGGCGCTGCCCAGCTGGGAACACTACCACGCCTGGCATCTGTTTATTATCCGCGCTAACGAGCAGCGGTGCGGCATCGCTGGGATCGGTTAAGCCAACGGAGCGAACCTATGTTGCAAAGTTGTATTGCAATAGGGGTTTTTAACGATAATGTTCATCCTTGTCATTCACTTTTTGGAAAATTTTTCCTGGTAGTCCCGCTCTATGAGCAAGTAAACAGAGTAGTCATCTCTAAGCCTCTAAAGCGGCCTAGGTGTTACAGGACGCGCTGGATATTAAACAGCGTCATAGATAGGCAGATCGCGTCTTCCCTTTGGTAACCTGTAATAGTGTAACGTTTTTATTACCAGAATATCCTCCATCATGATATCACAGATCGTTGCACGGTTTTTTTGTCGGGTGTTTCCTCCTTATACCTTAGTTTACTTCTGTTGACACACTACTTCCATATTATTGCCATCATGATCTAGAATGTAGACTGCATAATAATAGTTGTAGTAATGGCGGTGTACCTCCCTATATGCCATATGCCATTGTCTTTGCCGCCAACCTATATGGCGGCGGCTCAAAACTGGTCTACGGTAGCGTGCTATTGAGCAGAAAATAGTACATGTACTGGCACAACCGTCGCTGCAGAAAGACATGGATACCCATCAGGTCTAAGTCCATGGCAAAAACCTCCCGTGCAGCTATTGGGTCAGGTCTACGGTTATCACCAGGAGAAACCACAGTGGTAGCGCCAGCGCCTATTGATAAAATGGTCGCGATAGCTCTGCATATCCGTTACCGAAATTTCAATGTGGTCAATGACTGACATAACCTTCTCCTACAGTTAAGCATTAACCCTTGAGTCTTCTTAGCAATAACACAGTAAAAATCTGATCTGCCAGATAGATAATAGTTAATAGGCGGGGCATGACTAACTAACGATTACACCGGGGAGCAGGCCATATTGAGCCTATCACGCTGAGCCTCGGTCTGTACCAGTGAAGAGGAATTGTAATTTGCAACAATGCCAACATAAAATGTGTTCATTTTAACGGTTTTCTTAGTAAAAGTTCTGAAGTTAATTTTTCTGAAAGTTTTTGGATAGTAGCCATGTGAAAACCATAGATCAATAGAAATATAACTAAAATACATAAATTAATTAATATAATTATATAGATATAATAAATATTATTATTTATTGTATTACTTATGATTACGATATGTGATCTTATTAAAAGTATATATGTTGAATAGCAACAGTCAAATCGGGGTTAATAAGCTGAGATCTATTTGGCAGTAAGAAAAAATGATATTTCGCATTCGATGATAATAACAATATAGTTCGTCAGTTTTTTTTCATAAATCTCGCGTAGCACTGTTACTAGCTTTTTTCGGTGAAATTGATAAATATTTTTCGGCTGCCGCTGTCTTATAATATTGCACCGGAATTGTGCATAATACTGGAGTGATAAGGTATAACTGGATTATGAAAGAAGAAGACTATTATCTTTTGTAACCATTATAAAAGAGGTGAAGGGGTTAAACTTTCAATATACACTGGCGTAGTATAAATGTATCGTTTATATTGCCATTCCTTTTTAGGTTAAAAAATGTAACTTTCTGTGATGTACTTGAATGTACATCAATGATATTATTTACCCTATTCCTTAGGAATTATCTAAGCAGATTATCTGGTTAGGTATCATTATGAATGATTATATAAAATTCAGTCCCGGATGCTCTGATTGCTGACTCGATGCTAACGAGTATAAATTCTAACTGTTTACTGATAGTAAAAAGTGCGTTTTTAGTGTAATATCTTTTCATCGTATGGGTTTTTACGATTACCACTCTAAATTTAATTTTTATTTCTAGTACAAATGATTTTATTGTATCTACAAATAAATTGTAGATACTGATTTTATTATCTTTCTAACAATATTTACCCTCGTATTTTTCCGAACATTCTCCTAAGTAACTAACTAATTTTTCTATTAAAATATCAAAAATATTTTTTATATCTTCATTTATTACTATATCGTGAGCGCTGACTGAAATTCTTCTTTCAGCACTGCTGGTATTGGCAGATTTTATATGAATTAGAAAAAGGTAGATTTTATCAATTGTATTGAACAATATGTAAAAATTATCTTTTTCTCCCGCACCATCTTTCGAAGAAAAGCTAACCTGTTGGTCTGTTTATAGTGAAAAATATTTATTAGAACTCCAAAGCCAGCTCCAATGATGTTTCATCCAAAAATAATTACTTTCGATAACCTATTTTATCAAGTGCAAGTTTACCATTAACTTCATAGTTTTTCATTTAATATGTAAAAATATTTAAAATTAGCTAAAATTAATTTATTATAGGAAATATCACGATACTCTGTTTTAAACACTCGATTGTTAACGATATTATGGCCAGACTCATACTAGAATTTTATTAATTCTTGGGACTTAAAATAATATTCCAGCTATTGCTTTTTCCTTTGTTTATAGAGTGAACCTCAGTTAATTCAGATTTTATGTTATAATCATTGATTTTCTATGATAAATTTATATCAACAATACTTACTTTATTTTTAAAAAAAATTTTATTTATGGTAAATTTAGTGTGTCTATTATCTTTTAAGTAAAGTCGTTATGAATTTTACACAATCGATCAATTTTATTTTTACTTAATCTATGACTAGTATAGTCGGGTTCTAAAAATGATAAGTCATATAGGTTTTGAATGCCTTCCATATCTGCAACAGGTGTAGCTAGAATGTTTATCGAGTCTTTAATATCGCCTCCATTTTTATCAATCCTGTCTATTATATCTAGTACCCTGTTTTCAAGTGTCTTCCAATCCTTACAGGGTCTGCGCCACAAAGAGGACTTATATGGATTAAGATCAATTTTGTTTCGGTGCCTCTCATAGGCGTACGGACGCCGACATACTAAGATATTGGTCCCCCAAAGGTAGAAGATTTAAGGTTTCTATAGCACTTTCCTCGCCTAGTACTTTAGGATCTGCCTTGAAACTTTCTCTTCTATGTATTCTTAACAGTCATAACATTTTATGTTATCTTCATTAATTTAATCCATGTAAATTCCTTATTTTGATAAATATTTTTATGTAATCTATAAAAGGCTAGCTGATTAAACGATGATTAACATCTTAATCTGCAAATGAAATAGTAAATTCAAAAATTGTTTTCAGGAAAATTTATTAACTATATAACTTAATAAGTTATATATAATATATATTATAAAAATATTTAAATTATTATGTTTATAAAAGTGTACATGTGACGTGCTCATTCTGCCCTGAAATGTAAAAAACCGGCCTGAACCGATTTCAGCTCTGTAGACCTACTAAGAAGTATGTGCTAAATCCAGTTGACCTCGTGGACGAACTCAAAGGGGCTTGCGCCGGTGTGGCCGTGTAAAGGTGGCGAGCTGCGCCTGCGTGGCGATATCGCCCGGGTTTGTATGCCAGCTATCTTTCCCGTTACTTGCCACAGGCAGCAGAGCAGCTTTACGCTACAGGCTTTTCGCAGTGTTTTCCAAACCTCTTTGAAGCAGCGTTAGTTGTTTAACAGTTCACAAGCTGCTACGAATCATTCCTGCTGGGAAAAAGAAATATACTGTTTGAATTTTTCGGTTACAAAACCCCAATTGATTAGGGATATAGGCATAATATATAATTAGGCGACAAAGGTACCTTATGCTCGCACTTAGCCTTCATACGTTTTGAAGGAACCGGGCGCTGGTCGCAGAAACACTAAGACGTTGGTGGTGTGGAGCGTGATTTATGTGCATTCATATTATAATGATCACCAGTGCGCCTGTCCATTATCACTGGACACAGGCAGATCATTTCAGATAGATACAGGCAAAAAACCCCTTGAGGCTCGCGTTAGCAAGCTCTTAGGACTCTGCTATAACGACTGTGGTATCTATCAACTAAGAATTTTGGTGGAGCTGGCGGGATTTGAACCCGCGTCCGGAATTTCTACGCCCTCGGGTACTACATACTTAGTCCAGTCTTTACGTTCGCCTGTCAGCTGCGGACGGACACGCCACTAACAGACTAGTCTGATTAAATTTAACGCTTCAGTCTCAGGCAGGACCATCCACGCGATCTCTTTTGGTTTTGACCTCTCTTGATCCCTGTCCTAAGAGCAGAGGCTAGGGAGAGAGGGAATCTTCAGCTTATTAGGCCGATTAAGCTGCCAATGCAGCAGATTCGTATTGCGAGTCATTTGCAATTATTTTTTGAGGCTTTTTTACGAGGCCAGCCTCACCTCGGCATGCACCTTGAGCTTCGCAAATCCCGTCGAATCCAGGATCAGCCCCGAGTTGTCCATCCCATTGTAGCAAACTTATGACGTGGCAGCAACGTTATCGGCTGACGTGTTTCATGATGCGTACTTTGTCGAGCTGCCATTCTCGATCTTTAATGTCGGTACGTTTATCGTACTCTTTCTTCCCTTTGGCGACGCCGATTTTCACTTTCACCCATGCGTTTTTCCAATAAAGCGAGAGCACGACAACCGTATAACCTTCACGATTTACGCGGCCGAATAGCGAATCGAGTTCATGTTTATTCAGCAGCAGCTTGCGAGTTCGCATAGGGTCACAGACTACATAGGAAGACGCCAACGTCAGCGGCTGGAAAGTAGCGCTGAAAAGATAGGCTTCGCCATCCCTGAGCAAGACATAGCTATCTCTGATGTTCGCTTTGCCGGCATGTAGCGATTTCACTTCCCATCCCTGCAGCGAAAGTCCCGCTTCAATCTCATGTTCAATGAAGTATTCGTGTCGGGCGCGTTTATTCTGCGCAATGGTGGCTGAACTAGGTTTATGTAGTTTTTTCTTTGTCATAGTGCGCAATATTATACAGTTAAGGTCGGGGAAGAAAAACTTTCGTCTCGCTTGTGCTGACTTTTCATAACAGGCGTAGCATAGCAAACTTAACGGTATTTTTGTCTCAGTAGAGAAAAATGATAATATTAATGTGAATCAATTAAAGATAGGAAATATTATGCCTCATATTACGCGCTTTGCGCTGGTTCCTTATAGCACAGAGCAAATGTTCACCTTGGTTAATGATATTAGCGCTTATCCCGAATTTATTCCTGGATGTACCGCCAGCCGGGTGCTTGAGCAGAACGGCAGCGAATTAATCGCTGAAATAAATGTATCCAAAGCGGGCATCAGTAAATCGTTTACTACCCGTAATATTATTACTAAAAATCAAAGTATTGTGATGTGTTTGGTAGAAGGCCCTTTCAGCTCTTTTACCGGCGATTGGCGTTTCATTCCGCTCAGCGAAGAGGCTAGCAAGGTTGAGTTTCATCTTGATTTTGAATTCAAAAACAAACTTATCGAATTGGCGTTTGGGAGAATTTTCAAGGAAATGGCGAATAGCATGGTCATGGCGTTCACCCGCCGGGCAAAAGAGGTTTACCATGCCTGATATCCACCAGGTAGAGGTGATTTATGCATTGCTGGAGCGCTAATATCTGCAGCAGATGGTGCTCCAGTAGAGGAGTACCCTGGAGCAGGCGATTCGTGCCTCCGGTCTACTGGCGCTACGGTAGGACATCGATCTCGACGTTAATAAAGTCGGTATCCTCATTCGGCCCCCACTAAACTGGAAGATAAACTCAGTGATGGGGGAATAGGCGGAAATCTACCGGCTGTTGCTCATCGATCCTAAGGAGCTTCGCCATCAGCGAGCGAAAATAAACTACCGCGGTCGCTCTCTCTCACTTGCGCAAAGACAGAAGAACCTTAGCTCCCTACAAGCCACCCGCCTTGCTATAAGCTACCCGCCTTGCCGCGTTGTTGCCGGCTAAAAACACACTACTTATTGGTTGGTGCTGGAAGGTTCCAGCACCAGTTTGTTGTCGATACAGGTCAGTATATCGCTTTTGTTAAAGGTCAGCGTCAGCGTTTGCTGCGTGACGGATTTATAACCCGGTTCACGGCGGAAAATATAATACCAGGTATTCGAGCCGAACGGATCTTTCATCATTGAGGTGCCAAGGGTGTAGGCTACCTGTTGCTTGGTCATGCCGGTGTGGATTTTGGCAACGTCAGCTGTGGTCAGATAATTGCCCTGATTGATATCGGGACGATAAACCAACCTTTCGAACACAGAGCAACTGGTGGTAAATATCAGTATAAAGACAGCAGCGGCAATTAACGTCTTACGGCTCATAACAATAATATTACTCTTAGGAACAGGATACCGATGATAATAGACCTCGCCGGCGTAGGGAAATTCTGTAAGGCTCATTCTATATATGACTACTAGGCGACAATTATCCCCCTGGCATTCGCTAGGGTATTCTTAGTGACTTCGCTTCCTCCCAGCAGGCCTGCCATCTATCTCCTCCCCGCTGACGGGCTTTTTTATCCAGCGCCTGTATTTCGGCTTTGTGTGGCGCTGCCGTCCGTATTTTTTCTGAAGTGATGATGTGCGAACCCGGCCACCACCTGTGGTAAATGCGTGACGCATACGACCTGGGTGGACTCGCCGATCTGAAGCAACGTCTTTTCCACGATTACGGCCGTCGGCCCACTAATGCCTACGTCGACTTTGTCGAAGATTAGCGCCGGTGTACCTAATTTATGGGCATTAACGACCTGTTGTACCGCCGGCACGATGCGAGATAGCCCGCTGCCGGGGTCAACTTTCGCCAGCGGCTGTAGCGGCTGGCCAGGGTTAAGTAGTCACCGTGAACTCCACGCAGTCTGTGCCGTCGGCGTTAAGCAATTTAGGCTGGAAGTACACGCCTAAGGCCAGCTTACCGTGCTGTAGAGTAAGCTCAGGTATGCTGTGGGTAATTTTGTCGGCCCAAACTGCCGGTGTGCTCAGCTCGACGCTGGTGGAGCTGCTGGCGGGCAAAATCCATCGCCTGCTGCTGATGATCTACTGCCTGTACCATTGCCTCCTGCTCCTGCAAATGCTGCTGATGGTGCTGCGCTAGGGCTTCTGGCGGCACATGTTGCTTGCGTGCCAGGCGGATTTTCCGAGACAGATGCTGCGCCAGTTCATTGAGGCCTCTGGGATCAAGATCGATACGGTCACCGTGTAATTAGGTAGCTCATTGCTGGCTTCGGTGAGCTGAACTATAGAGTCTTCCAGCAGTACCGTCATCTCAGATAAGGAGGGATCCAACGTGACCAGATCACTCATCATATGCCTAGCACTGTGCAGCTGATTCAGTAAATCAGCCTCTTCGCCTTCGCTCAGTAACTCCAATGTTCGCTGGGTTGCGGTAATCAACTATCCGCTGTTAGCCATCTGCTTATCTTACTGATTTATATGCCTTTAATACCCTTCAACCGGGGCGAAGTCATTCAACTCTTTCAATTGATACTGCAGCAGCTCGCGTCTGGGATCCTCGCTCGACAGTCTTCTGTCACAGCCTGATGCAGGTGTCTCTGGTGCCACTGTTGGTAGGCGACTGCCATGGCTAGACGAAGGTCTTTTTTTGCCCGCGTAGGCATCAAGCAGGCACTTTTAGTGATCGGGACGCAGCATCAGCTGGTGGGCATGCTGGCCGTGAATCTGAATCAGGTACTGGCCCAGCTCACTCAACCGAGAGGGTAGCACCGGCGTACCGTTAATTAAGCTGCGTGAGCGGCCTTTCCCGGCTTACTACATGGCGCATCGAACATTCATTTCCGTTACCAAGTGCATTATTCGCCGGCCAGCTGGCGGCCACTAGAGGTATCGTTAAGTAAAAAAAACGCGGGCATACGCCTGCCCTTACGGCGCTGGGCCATACCATGCCGGCCTCGGAACAGCCGCCCAGACACAGGCCGATCGCATCGATCACAATGAGTTTCCTCGCTCTGGCTTCACCCAGTTATCATGCCCATTCCCGATTGAAAATCAACCGTTAGTGCATACACGATGGCGAAATCAGCAATGGCCAGTTCAGCTAGCATAATTGCCTTCCTGTATATAAATGCACAGCTGTGATTGATTGCAGTATAAACTGGTATTTTATATAGTTAAAGATGTGCTGGAGAAAATATTAGAATAATTTTTTTGACCAGCCAAGCTTGCTGCTTAACGTATTGAAATAATTATAATCGTTAGGATGAATTAAATCGAGATAATAGCAGCTTCGGCGGATGAAAATTTCCTCCCCCTTCTGGATAGGTAAGGCTATCTGACTGTCGCAGCTGATTTCGAGATTCGGCGTGAGTTGGGAAAACTTCAGCCGTATCGTACTACCGCCGTTAATGACCAACGGCCGAGAGGAGAGGGTATGCGGGAACATCGGCACCAGCGCGATGGCATCCACTAGAGGTGTCAGTATCGGGCCACCGGCGGATAGGGAATACGCTGTAGAACCGGTCGGAGTAGCAATAATAAGACCATCGGAGCGCTGGGAAAACGCGAAGGTATCATCAATATAGACCTCGAACTCAATCATATGCGCCACTTTGCCTGGATGTAGTACCACCTCATTAATGGCGCTGCTCAGCTGCCCGCAGACATCGCCCCGGCAGACGCGGGCTTCTAGCAAAAAGCGTTTTTCACTGTGATAGTGCCCCGCCAGCACGTCAGATAATTGCGCAAGCGCCGAGTCGGGATCGAGGTCGGTCAAAAAACCAAGATTCCCGCGGTTGATACCAATGACCTTGACATCATAACATGCCAGAATGCGCGCTGCGCCCAGCATATTGCCATCGCCTCCTACCACGATCGCTAGATCGGCTTGCTGGCCAATATCGGTCAAACTACCGGTTATGGCCTGATCCAGCGCCAGATCGCGGGCGATCTGATGTTCCATGATGACGTGATACCCTTTCTCGTTCAGCCAGTGGTAAAGCATTTCATGAGTGGTCAGTGCACTGGGGGGACGCGGATAGCTAACGATGCCGATAGTGTAAAAAGTGGTAGTCATTTGATTGCTGATCCCTGGTGTGTTTTTGTAAGCTTCATTATGCGTCATCCCTTGAATCCCCGCTATTCATCCCCATAATAATTGGACTAGAGAGAATAATGCTGAACTGCGGAGAAAACTCATGATGAGTAGTAAAGAACAGAACACCCCTGACCAGCAAGTTTCACAAGAGAGTGAAATGGAGCAAGGGCAGCAGGCGGAAGCGATGCCTGAGACGGTTGACGTCGTGGATCCGCGAGACGAGCGTATTGCCGAACTAGAGGCTGCGCTGTCCCAAGCGCAACAGAGCGAGCGCGATAACGTACTGCGCGCCAAGGCGGAAATGGAAAATGTGCGCCGCCGCAGCGAGCAGGATGTCGAGAAGGCACATAAATTTGCTCTAGAACGTTTTGCCGGTGAACTGTTGCCGGTTATCGATAACCTGGAGCGCGCGCTGGACATGTCGGATAAAACCAATAGCGAGTTGGCGTCCACTATCGAAGGTATCGAGCTGACGCTCAAATCATTGCTGGATGCGGTCCATAAGTTCGGTCTTGGTGTAGTGGGTGACACGCACGTGCCGTTTAATCCCGAAATGCATCAGGCAATGACCATGCTGGAGTCTGACGAACATGAGCCCAATCAAGTGATGATGGTGATGCAAAAAGGCTACACTCTCAACGGCCGACTTATCCGCCCCGCCATGGTGGCGGTTTCGAAAGCAAAGAGCTAATGTCTTTTCTCACGCTGCTGCGTGCGGCGTGAGAGTCTACACTCCTAGTGAAAAATGGGTGACGCATCTACCGCCCGTGCAGCCGCATGCTGGCGATGGCGTTTTCAACCTAGGCGAAAACATGTTAGCGCCTGCGCTGTTGCAGGCCATGGCCAGCGCGCGCTAGTCCCCTTGCCTCTTCTGCACGGGGTTATCCATGTTCCTGCGCTTGCACGGTACTTTACACTCTCACACCCTCTGCTTACCTAATATCTTGTGTATCAGGATCGATCCTCCGTTTCTCGGCCCCTAATCTGTGCTTTCTTTGTCATGCTGTTTGGCGAGGTTCACACAGGCGATAATATCTGAATTTCTGGATGTTGCGTCCGTACTGGCCTTTATCCGTCATTAAGCGGCCGGCAGCGTTGGCATCCAGTCGATGGTGGTTTGGCATTGGCGCGTTAGCAGGGTATTGGCCTGGGAGAAATGATGGCAGCCGAGAAAGCCGCGATGCGCGGACAGGGGTGAAGGGTGCGGTGCTTTAAGCACATGATGGCGCTGGGAGTCGATAATCATGCCTTTTTTCTGAGCATGAGATCCCCACAGTAAAAACACAATCCCTTCACGGTGCGTGTTAAGTACCTTAATGACATTATCCGTAAACGTTTCCCAACCCAGACTAGCGTGGGAATGGGCTTTTCCCGCTTCCACCGTCAGCACCGTATTGAGCAACATTACCCCTTGCTGCGCCCAGCTTTGTAGACAACCATGTTTGGGTATGACAAAGCCGGGAATGTCGCTGGCCAGCTCTTTATATATATTGGCTAAAGAGGGCGGGGCAGGAACACCTGGCTTGACGGAAAATGAAAGGCCATGGGCCTGATTGGGCCCATGATAGGGATCTTGTCCGAGGATTACTACTTTCACCGCATTCAATTCCGTGAAACGGAAAGCATTAAATACCTCCTTGGCCGGCGGATAGACGGTAATTCCCGTCGCGCGTTCCCTGGCGACAAAGGCCAGCGTTTCCTGAAAGTAGGGCAGGGTTTTTTCATGCGCGATAGCGTCGCGCCAGGTGAGCATTTGCTGCATGATACGTCCCATGACAGTGACGATATGGGCTAAGCTTAACGTTTTCTCTCCGTGGGTTAAACTTTTTTCCGCCGGCAGCAGAGGAAAAATTCGCCCCTCCGGTGGCATTTAGAGGCTTTTTAGATTGACCTAAATCAATAAATTTTCCCAGCAATGATGTCAATTTCCGACAGATATTGATTTAAATCAAAATATCGGCCCCTGTGTTGTCGGGAGTATTATAATCAGTTTTAGAAATTAGTTTTACTAAATGTTCAAGTAGGCTAAATGTTGTACGATCTACGTTTGGACGCCGTATGGCAACCATACCACAGAGGCATCAATGATTATCGGAATACAAATAACCAAGGCTGAAAACAAAGCTCTGGTAAACTCTTTCTGATTACTGGATGACGCTAACCATCAAGCTCGCTGCTTGGCTGCCGTTGCCGATTACGCCGACGATCAGGCACTTCCCCTGCAGAAGTTGGATAAATTCAATTACCGAGACATTCTTATTGAGCAGCAGGAAGCGTTGCGTGTGGAAGGCCGTCAAAATCTGAATGTCAACGTGCTGAGCCGCGAGACGCTGGAAGGAAGATGCCGTGGTGAACCCGGAAAAATATCCGCAGATAACTATCCGTATGTCTGGCTGTATGGTGCGTTTCAATTCGCTCACTCCTGAGCAGCAGGATGTTCTTACCTGTGATCTCCAGCGGCTAAAGCGCGCCACTAGGATAAAAGTAACCACGTTGACAAATGCGGACTAGTATGGGTTAAGTATATTAAAAATAATATGTTTAGTTGATAAATATCACGACTACAACATGAAGGTTAATTTTTGCTAATGATTTATGACACCTTGGCTGTGGGACGAAAGAACTGCGTGAAAACGCAGTTTTCAGCCTGAGTTACCCTCTCTAGTACGCCACGATAATGCGTTAGGTGGTATTTTTATCAGCGTACCGCCGCGCCAGGGTTCTACGGTGAATTAAGCGCCGTTTTCCAGCTTGCTGGCGCTGGCCGCGTCAGGTACGGCTTTGGCACACGGCGTGTTTGCCAATTATTCTTTTTAGCTCGCAACCGTACTTTGGTTTTGTCTTTATGTCCGCGTCTGTTCTTTCATTTCCTTGCGCTTCACCAGCAATGTTTTCAACTACTTACCGGTAATCTTTTCCGATGGTACTCGCGTGAGCGGGGTGCGGCGCGTCAATCGTGCACGCTTTTAATGGGTCCTTAATTTAAGGTAGCGGTTGATTTTGCCCAGCAGCAAATGATCTTGCATTTCCACCAGCGAAATGGCGCAAGCCCTTGCGGCCGTCTCGGCCTACGGCCTATACGGTGCAAATAGACATCCAGCGTCGAGGGCAGGTCGAAATTGATGACATGACTGATATCGTCGATATCCAGACCGCGGGCCGCGACATCTATTGCTACCAGTACGTTGGTATGGTTGTCGGTCATGCGTTTGATGGCCTCATTACACTTGGCCTAAACCCAGATAACAGAGGGTGATGCCCAGCATCGCGTGGCTAGCCCACCAGCTCATGCAGTCGCTCGTGTTTGCGGACGAATACGATACTTTTGATGAACTCGGGTTGTTTAAGTAGGTGAGGTGACAAAAGCAGCTCGATTTTATGCGTCAGATTGTCGGCGGCGATAGTAGCATTGCATAATTTTCTTACGTTCGCGGCGCGACGGCGCGACGTCGATTTCTACCGGATCATTGAGCAGACGTTCGGCAAATTCCTTGACCGCATTCCCCCTTTCCAGCGTGGCCGAAAATAATAGCGTCGTCTGTTTGCGCCAGCGAGTTTTTGCGATGATCTGCTCGACGTCTTGAGCGAACCCCATTCCAGCATGGATCTGCCTCGTCTAGAATTAGCGTTTCTACCGCTCAGCAGTCAACATTCTATTCCTTAATATATTGCAGCAAGCGGCTGGTGGTAGCCACCATAACCAGGATATCCTGATTCTCACTGAACACTTCCGCATGATTCATGCAGGCCACGCCGACAATGATGGTGGCAATGTCCAGTTGATTGTGGGCGGCCATCTGTTTGGCCTGCTCCGCTATCTGCATCGCCAGTTCGCGTGTGGGGTTATGATCAGCACGCGGGGCGGACTAGATTTCTTGCTCGGGAAATTAAGTAGATGCTGCAAGACCGGCAGTAGATAAGCGGTGATTTTGCCGATGCTGGTCGGCTCTGAACCCAGTACATCGCGTCCGTCCATGGCCGCCGGAATAGCTTCAGCTTGAATGGTGGTGGGACGCTCAAAGCGGCGAGCAGGTCTTCGTGCAGTCCGAATGCGGTAAATTGGGTTACAGTTATGGGCTACCCCTCCCTCCTACAGTCATGGGCTATCCCCTCTGGTTGGGGCGCAGATTATAGACGGATACTGCGTAATCTTCATCTTTTTATACGTGTAAGTTTATTTTACAGTATAGGTATACGCCTGCAGAAGCTACATGACCATATTATTACCCACGGCCGTCACTAAACCGCTATGGAGGGGCTGATTTACCTTTAAACACTTTTTTTGTCGCCCTCGATCGGTGTGCAATGTAAAGTCGGCACCGATGGTGTGCTGCTGGACGCTTGGTCACTTTTGTCATCGAGTCGGGCAGAGAGCACTAGATATCAGTACTGGCAGTGGTCTGGTGGCGTTGATTATGGCGAAGCACGTGCATGGCGCCATTCCGATCGATGCGATCGAACTTGACCCGGACGCCTGCCGCCAGGCGCGGGACAATTTTACTGCTAGCCCTTGGGCGATGTCCCTCTGCACTGTCGAGGCGATATCTGCAAGTATGCTAGCAAGGGTGTCGCGGCGCTATAAAGCCATCGTCAGTGATCTTCCCTATTTTGACGTGGGGCCGGCTTGAGCCACCAGGTGCTGTTGGAAGAGGACTATACGCTGGCGCTTATCCTGCTGTATGCCGCCGCCCGGCGAGGCCTCATATCCCGCTCTCTAGCGCAGGGCTGTGACTACAGCGGCGCACTGAGTCAGTGATAGAGAGGGATTGCGCACGCCCTGGCTGCTGCTGGCCTTGAAGTGCTGGCCGATGCTGTTAATCCACGATGCTCTGACGTTGCGTAACCTGACAGGTAAATGTTCGCCGGCGTTTCACATCCTGGCCGGCGATTTTTATCTAGCGTTCTAATCGCTGAGCTGCTGGTTATAGGTGTATGGCAGTCAGCTGTTTCAGTTTTGTCCTTTCATGATAAATCTGTGGATGAGCAGCATAGCATTCCCATGTTTATTTTTGAACTTAGATACTATTATTATTAGTGAGGATTTAATCCTGCCTATCGATAATTAATAAACATTGAGAAATGTAACTTGATATATATTTTATATATTCCTCTCTATCTTTATCTCCTGTTTAAATATATGGGGCGATTTTAGACGGCATAGACGTGAATTGCCGTTGTTCCGGTTTTATTTTACTAAATCCACCACTACTAATAGCAAAATGAAGAGATTTTTAAAAAAATAAATTAATTAATATAAAAATATTAATATATATATAAAATATATTATTATATATAATATCATTAATTTCACTAAATCAGGGTCTGAAAAAATGGAACTGGTAAGTACGTTAGAAAGTAGAAATTTTCTCTGAAAGGCAGGCGGGTTTAGACGATAAATTCGCCCATACTGATAATCGTAATGCCACTCCCGCCGCAAGATGGACAGATTACCAGCTCCGGTTTCACGGATGGCGGCATAACTACTGCACCGCTCAAACTTGATGAATACGGTGTGAAGATTGCTGGGAAAAGAATGAAATAAAAGCCAGTTCTGTTGTGGATTTCACTTGGCACTATACCATAATATACGCCACACGGCGTTGGAATTATTTCATTACCAAAGAGGGTTGTAACCCTAATGAACCCTTAAGCCGAGCTCAGTTTGAGAAAGAGCCCTTTTTCATGGTGTAAAATCCACAGCGGTCGTGTTGGGAATATACTGATAAATTGGTACCCATTGCCGCCAGAACGGTTCATAAAGTTTAAATACCCAAAAAGGCTATCGTATTATTCTTGGTATATGGGAAATCGTAAACACCGTAAGGGCCTTTTATCAAGTAGTCGATGTTAATTTTTCTGATGAAAACTTTCCATTATTGCTTGCTTTTTAATCTAATGTAATGACCAAGGTATCCGTACCGGTATGCGCTGGAAGCTCATTTTAAACTCTATGTCACTGATATCGCATACCGCTGTGTTTAGCATTATTAATATGCTTCGTTATTATATTACCATATTGAAGTGAGCAAAGGAATTAAAGGAGGGAGCACGTCAACCCCGTCTACGCAGCAAGCAGTAGAATAGACAGTCAGGTAGCCACGTGGAAAACGGAAGGAACTTGCGTTAACGCCAACTAGACTGTGTTGGTTGTTTCTCTTAACTACTTATTTTACATGATATTTTTTAATATAGAAAGACTCTCCCTCTCCATTCTTGATAAAAGTGCGCAAGACAATCAGGGCGGAGTTTTCCGAATTCCTCATACGCTAATAACACAGTGGTAAACCCGATAGTCATCACCTGTCGAGTTTTCAACAGGTGATAATCTCAATTAGGGTTGCAATATGGTGAGTTGTGGATCAGGCAGCATAGCTGGATAATCCAGCCTGAATATACAGGCCGCGACTCTCCCTTGCGCTGCAGCGCGATTTTGACGATCAGCTCGGCAACCTACACCAGATTTCGCACTTCCAGCAAAGGTTTTATTTACGCATGTTTACTGACAGTATGACGGATTCACGTTACCCTGCCGCTACTTAACTTGCAGTTATTTCGAGTAGATTTTGATTCCGCGAGAATCCGGGTACTGGCCATCATATTTTATGGTAATCTGGCGCTCGTCCTGGCTGTCAGCCTTGGCATCATTGTGGCCGAGGCCTATAATTCTAATAAAAATACCAGGCATGCCGGAACCTTATGATTATCATTAAATCCAATCGCGAGCTTGCTCGTAATAATTGGTTCATAAGCTGTGACGGTATTGTTTTGCTTATGGAGAAAAATTTGAGAAGACATTACCTCGGATGAGAGAGCAGCTAACGGATCATGTGCTGGTTGAACGAGTTCAGAAAGGCGACCAAAAAGCGTTCAATTTACTGGTCGTTCGCCACCAGTATAAAGTGGCGAGCCTCATGTCGCGCTACGTCCCGCAAAGGGATGTGCCAGACATGGTGCAGGAGTCGTTCATTAAAGCGTACCGTGCCCTGGCGTCGTTTCGCGGCGACAGTGCTTTTTATACCTGGTTATACCGTATTGCGGTCAATACGGCGAAGAATTACTTAGTGGCTCAGGGACGGCGTCCTCCTTCAGGCGAAGTGGACACCAGCGATGCGAAAAATTACGAAAGTATGGGCGTATTAAAAGAAATATGTAACCCTGAGAATTTAATGTTGTCTGAGGAGTTGCGGCAGATAGTATTCCGCACCATAGAGGTGTTGCCCGAAGACTTGCGCATTGCGATTACGTTGCGGGAGCTGGATGGCTTGAGCTATGAAGAAATAGCTTCCATCATGGATTGTTCAGTAGGAACGGTACGCTCACGAATATTCCGTGCGCGAGAAGCAATTGATAATAAAATTCAACCGATTATTCAGCGTTAACGATGGCGGCAGGAGTAAGGTATCCAGGCATGCACAATGAAAAGATTTCTGCTCTGATAGATGGAGAATTGTTCGACAGCGAATTGTTCAACGATTTGTCTATAGATGTTAAGTTGCAACAAAGCTGGCAACGGTATCACCTCGTTCGTGATGTTATGCGTGGTGACGCGGGGGGCGAAGTCCTCCATATCGACATTACCGATCGCATGGCCGCCGCCATTTTCAAAGAACTGATGTGTATCACGCCGCAGGCCGAGAAAGGATCGCGGCCGGCGTTGGAAACCTGGAAAAAGTCCCCGTTCTGGCGCAGATTCCGTCCGTTTTACAGCGCGCATCGCCCAAATTTGGCATCGCGCCGCACATTACCCAAATAGAGGCGTCGTGGCCTGTGTTTCGCTGGCGGTCATCGTCGGCATGCAGCATTACAATATGTAGAAGGATGTCGGTCAGGACAGCAGAGAGCCAGAAAATCCGGTGTTCAACACATTGCTGATGATGGGCCGGGTGTCGCCGATCAGCATAGGTTTCCCGTAGGCCAACAGCGCCGGGGTGGATAACGGCAGCCAGCAGATGCAGGTGCAGGAACAGCGCAGGCGCATCAACACTATTCTGCAGGATTATGAACTACAGCGCCGTTTGCATTCTGATACACTGCAGCTCGATCAGTAAAGACGCGCAACAGGCCGCAGTACAGGTGCCGGGTACGTAATCATTAGGAATGAAGCCGCAGTAATGGAAGCAAATCTGTTATGCCATGTATTTGTTGACGGGCAACCTGCTCTATTCCATCCACTCTCTGGCTTAGACCATAGCATCCTGGGTATTTCTCGCACATTAGACTATGAATATGCCTACGTGCCCGGTCAGCAAGCTGCGCGTCGGCTTGCTGCGCTATGGCCATGTAGTTATCGATAAGTAACTACTGGAGCAACTTCTGCAAATGGACAGCCCAACGCCGCGAGATAAGTCCAGCGCAACGATGAAATCAGTTATTTTGAGCCTTGGCTATAGCCGTTTACCTTGTTTGGTGATCATATCGTTGATTCTCTTCCTTCTATTATCTACGCAAATTTTGAGCGCTTAGCGCGCTTCTAAGATTTTATTTCCGTAGGCCGTGCCCGTATCGCCGATCTCCTGTGCGAGGTTGTGCGCGTCGTCGCCTGGCCCGCGACGGCACCTGATTTAGCTACATCATCTGGATTGATGCCATAACCAAATTTCCGCTGCCCGTTGACCTGTTGGATCACGATGGCGAAGCGCTGGAATAGTTCCGTGTTATCGCGTTCAACGCCGATAGACAGGTCGAAAACACGATAGCCGGTTTGGAAAGGTCACGCCGCCGCCCAATTGGCGTTGCCGGTGTCCATGATCTCGGGTTTCGACTGGCGAGTTAAACTGGTTGCTGAATGAACAGATTTAGGACAGGCTGTACACCGATGGATTGTTCAGCTTCTCCGTCAACGTCGACCAGGAGACCACCGTCAATTGGGAGTGCCTCGGGCATCACACCATTCATACCGAACAGCGTGGCAGCCGGCCGAACAGCGTGGGCATCCGGGAAATTACCGTGGTGGGCGCGAACTGCTCACGGTCATCGCGAAACGTATCGCCGACGCCGTTGTATTCAAGGCTCAGTCATAATGAGGGAGTGGGCCACTATCGTTACTTGGCGGCATAGCGTTGCGCAATTGCACTATGAACAGAGCACAGGCTGAGGCAGATGCCACGCTAAGCAATCCTTGGGGTACCGGCGTTCTAAATAAAATCGCTCCAGAAACGCAGCATTATTTAGAGGTGACCAGCGCGCTGCGGCTCTGGTGCCTGGTCAGCGTGTTGAAGTCGGCTTCACTGAAGATAGTCTGCTGTGCTCCGCATTTTTAGTGTATATGCTGCATCTACTGGGGTGGGGCTTATCGGAGGCGCGGCTATCCTGTGGGGTGCTCTATGGGTACCGATCCGGCCGTCACGTGCGGTGGCGTGGCCTGTTTTCTTTACGAGCGTTATCTAGCGTGTCATACGCATGAAACGCATAATAATCGGTTGGTGATTCCGCAGGTGGCGCTGCCGCCTTCGTTTCTGTATGTCTTGGATTGATGCCGCTGCGCTCCCGGCGTGTAGCGTTTTATTGCCGCCTATATATGATATGCGCCTCATGGCTATAGATTGGCCACGCCCTTTTGCCACGACGTCAGATCAGAGGGAGGATCCCGGCAATTTCCCCGACATTCTTCCTTGATTCCCCAAGACAGTGTAAGATGCGCCCATCATTTTTTGGGCCATCGGAGCCACGTTTCTAGCATGGCGACCGGCGACCACCGGACCGATATAGAGTGCCTGTTTAAGAGAAAAATTTATTAATATGAATAATATACGTAACTTCTCTATTATTGCCCACATAGACCACGGCAAATCGACGCTATCGGATCGCTTAATCCAGACCTGTGGCGGCCTTAGCGAGCGTGAAATGGCGGCCCAGGTTCTGGATTCCATGGATCTGGAGCGTGAGCGCGGCATCACTATTAAGGCGCAAAGCGTAACGCTGGACTATAAGGCTCCTGACGGTCAGATTTATCATCTGAATTTCATCGATACCCCGGGGCACGTGGATTTTTCCTATGAAGTCTCCCGTTCTCTGGCGGCGTGCGAAGGGGCGCTGCTGCTGGTGGATGCTGGGCAAGGGATAGAGGCCCAAACGTTGGCCAACTGCTATACCGCGATGGAAATGGATTTGGAAGTGGTGCCAGTGTTGAATAAAATCGACTTGCCTGCTGCAGATCCCCATCGCGTCGCGAAGGAAATCGAAGACATCGTTGGCATTGACGCCGCCGATGCGGTGCTCTGTTCGGCGAAAACCGGTGTCGGTGTCTCTGATGTACTCGAACGACTGGTGCGCGATATCCCGCCGCCGGAGGGCGATCCCGCCGCACCGCTGCAGGCGCTGATTATCGACTCCTGGTTTGATAATTATCTAGGCGTGGTGTCTCTGGTGCGCATCAAAAACGGCACGCTGTGTAAAGGCGATAAAATTAAGGTAATGAGTACCGGTCAATTCTACAACGCGGATCGGCTGGGTATTTTTACTCCTAAACGTATCGACCGTGAAGTACTGAACTGTGGCGAGGTCGGCTGGCTAGTTTGCGCTATGAAAGATATTTATGGCGAGTTGGTAGGAGGTACGCTCACGCTTGCGCGCCAGCCAGCCGATAATGTACTGCCGGGCTTTAAAAAAGTGAATCCGCAGGTATATGCCGGTCTGTTCCCGGTAAGTTCCGATGACTACGAGGCATTTCGCGACGCCCTCGGCAAGCTTAGCCTGAACGATGCCTCGCTGTTCTATGAGCCCGAAAGCTCTACCGCGTTGGGTTTTGGCTTCCGTTGCGGCTTTCTTGGCCTGTTACATATGGAAATCATTCAAGAACGGCTGGAGCGGGAATATGATCTTGACCTTATCACGACCGCCCCGACGGTTATTTATGAGGTGCTGACCACTGACAACAACACGGTATATGTGGACAGCCCGTCTAAGCTGCCGCCGCTGAATAATATCGCCGAACTACGTGAGCCTATTGCCGAATGTCATATGCTGCTGCCGCAGGCTTATTTGGGTAATGTCATCACTCTGTGTATCAAAAAGCGAGGCGTGCAGACCAATATGGTTTATCACGGCAATCAGGTAGCGCTGACCTATGACATTCCCATGGCCGAGGTGATGCTAGATTTCTTTAATCGGCTTAAATCCACCTCGCGCGGCTATGCCTCGCTGGATTATGGGTTTAAGCGCTTCCAGAACTCGGATATGGTGCGGGTAGATGTGTTGATTAACGGCGAGCTGGTCGATGCGCTGGCGTTGATTACCCATAGAGAGAACGCGCCGTATCGAGGTCGCGAGCTTGTCGATAAACTTCAGGAGCTGATACCGCGTCAGCAGTTTGATATCGCTATTCAGGCTGCCATCGGTAACCATATTATCGCCCGTACCACCGTCAAGCAGTTGCGCAAGAATGTCCTAGCGAAGTGCTATGGAGGTGATGTCAGCCGCAAGAAGAAGCTGCTACAAAAGCAGAAAGAAGGTAAAAAGCGCATGAAGCATGTAGGTAACGTTGAGCTACCACAGGAAGCATTCCTGGCGATTCTGCACGTGGGTAAAGATAGCAAATAAGTTTGAGGAGATGGCATGGCCAATATGTTTGCCATGATTCTGGCAATCGCGACGCTTATCACCGGCATCCTCTGGTGTTTGGAACGTTTTAAACAGGCGCTTGCGCGCCGCTGGCTGTCGCAGCAACCCGGTCAGCTGTGCGCAGGAGCCGAAGTGCTAATCGGGAATGACGTCGCCGTGAAGGTTAGCCATAAACCTGGCTGGATCGAGTCCTGTGCGTCCATTTTCCCAGTACTGTTATTGGTGTTTATATTTCGCTCTTTTATTTTCGAGCCGTTTCAAATTCCATCGGGCTCAATGATGCCAACACTGTTGGTTGGTGATTTCATTCTGGTAGAAAAGTTTGCTTATGGCATTAAAGACCCGATCACCCAGACGACTCTCATTAAAACCGGCCATCCCAAACGCGGTGATGTAGTTGTTTTCAAATACCCGCCCGATCCTAGCCTGGACTATATTAAACGGGTCGTGGGTTTGCCAGGCGACCGGGTCAGTTATGATCCGGCCAATAAACATGTGACGGTGCAACCTGGCTGCGCCAGCGGGCAGGACTGCGCCATGGCGTTACCCATTACTTATAGTGAATTCGCCCCAAGCGATTTTGTACAGACTTTTAACTCCGCCGACAACAGTGAAGTCAGTAGCAGTTTTCTACGGGTCCTGACCGATAGGCAGGTAGACGGCTGCATTCGCCTGGCACAGCGCAAAGAGTCGTTGGACGGTGTGGTGCATAATGTGCTGACAGTGCCGGGACAGCAGGATCAACTAGGCATTTATTATAAGCAGCCTGGCAGTTCGCTAGCGGAATGGGTAGTGCCGCAGGGAGAGTATTTCATGATGGGCGATAACCGTGATAACAGCGCTGATAGCCGTTATTGGGGATTCGTGCCGGAAAGAAATCTGGTGGGTAAAGCGACGGCAATTTGGATAAGCTTCGATAAGCAGGAAGGCAAATGGCCGACTGGCGTACGCTTAAGTCGTATTGGCGGCATTCATTAATTCCTTTTTAGAGAAGCATTATTTCACTTACCGATGTAGAATACCTATCAGGTTAGGAAAGGCAGGTTCCCTTCGCAGGAGCTACTGCAAAAGTAACAGTTTTGGACAGGCGTGTCGTTCCCAAGACTGTTCCTTCGGCTGCGGTTTTTTGCGCATGGTTGAGTTGTTGGTAACGCATGAATCCCATATTAATAAATAGGCTCCAGAAGAAACTAGGCTACACTTTTCAACAGCATGATCTTTTGTTACAGGCGTTAACGCACCGCAGCGCTAACAGCAAACACAACGAGAGGTTGGAATTTTTGGGCGATTCTATATTGAGCTATGTCATCGCCAATGCGCTTTATCAGCGTTTCCCCCATGTCGACGAGGGCGACATGAGTCGGATGCGCGCTACGCTGGTACGCAGCAATACGCTTGCGGAAATTGCGCGGGAGTTCGAGCTGGGAGAATGTTTACGTCTAGGGCAGGGAGAGATGAAAAGCGGCGGTTTCCGTCGAGAATCTATTTTGGCCGACGGGGTGGAAGCGTTGATTGGCAGCGTGTTCCTGGACAGCGACATAAAAACCGTCGAAAATCTGATTCTTGACTGGTACCGCACACGATTAGATGAAATCAGCCCCGGCGATAGGCAAAAAGATCCGAAAACCCGGCTGCAGGAATACCTTCAGGGACGCCACTTGCCGTTGCCTACCTATCTAGTACTGCAGGTGCGCGGCGAGGCACATGATCAGGAGTTTATAATACACTGCCAGATCAGCGGGCTGTTGCAGCCAGTGGTCGGCAATGGCTCAAGCCGCCGTAAAGCTGAGCAGTCCGCAGCGGAACAAGCGCTTAAACTGTTAGAACTTGAATGAGCGAACAGACGACATATTGTGGTTTTGTGGAGATTGTAGGCCGGCCAAACGTCGGCAAATCCACGCTGCTGAATCAGTTGTTAGGACAGAAGATTTCTATTACCTCGCGCAAACCGCAAACTACTCGCCACCGCATTATGGGAATCCACACAGAGGGGGTTTACCAGGCTATCTATGTGGATACCCCAGGGCTGCGTATTGAAGAGAAACAAGCGATAAACCGTTTGATGAATCGTGCCGCCAGCAGTTCCATCGGCGATGTAGAACTGGTGATTTTCGTGGTGGAAGGCACCCATTGGACGCCGGACGATGAAATGGTGGTGAACAAACTGCGCGACTTTAGCTGCCCGGTCGTTCTGGCGATCAACAAAGTGGATAACGTCGCCGATAAGGAAAAGCTGCTGCCCCATATGCAGTTTCTCAGTCAGCAGATGTCTGTCCATGACATTGTGCCTATCTGCGCCGAGAGCGGCATGAGCGTCGATACTCTGGCTGGTATCGTGCGCAAGGCGCTGCCGCAAGCCGAGCATCATTATCCCGAAAATTATATTACCGATTGCTCGCAGCGCTTCATGGCATCGGAAATTATCCGTGAAAAGCTGATGCGGTTTCTGGGTGATGAGCTTTCTTATTCCGTTACGGTGGAAATTGAGTTCTTCGCCGCCAATGATCGCGGCTTTTATAACATCCACGGTCTGATTCTAGTGAAGCGAGACGGCCAGAAGAAAATGGTTATCGGCAATAAAGGAAGTAAAATAAAGATAATAGGAATTGAAGCTCGGCAAGATATGGAGTTAATATTCGAGAAACGGGTGCATCTGGAATTGTGGGTGAAAGTCAAATCTCGCTGGGCCAATGATGAACGTGTCAGCTTGGATTATGTTGATGACCTCTAGGGAGCACCAATGGAAGGTTGGCAACGTGCTTTCGTTCTGCATGCTCGCCCTTACAGCGAAACCAGCCTGCTTTTGGACTTTTTTACCGAGCATCAAGGACGGGTGCGCGTTCTGGCCAAGGGAGCGCGTTCGCGCCGCTCCTCGCTTAAAGGCATTCTGCAGCCGTTTACGCCGTTGTTAGCTCGCTGGAGAGGACGCAGCGAGCTAAAAACTCTGCGTAGCGCCGAACCCGTCTCGCTGTGTCTGCCACTAACTGGGATAATGCTGTATAGCGGACTCTATATTAATGAGCTTCTGTCGCGTGTGCTCGCCCATGAAACCGATGATTCCTCCACGCTGTTTTACGATTATCTCCAGTGTTTGCAATGGTTGGCGGGTGCCACCGGCTCGCCGGAGCCGGTGTTGCGCCGTTTTGAACTGGCGCTGCTGACGCATCTGGGTTATGGCGTCGATTTTCTACATTGCGCCGGCTCCGGCGATCCTGTCGACGACGCTATGACCTATCGTTACCGGGAGGAGAAAGGCTTTATCGCCAGCGCACTTTTGGATCATTATAGTTTCAGCGGGTGCGAGCTACGCGCCCTAGCGGCGCGCGAGTTTCCCGACGTTGACGCACTGCGCGCGGCTAAGCGGTTCACCCGTATGGCGCTGAAACCTTATTTGGGAGGTAAACCGCTAAAGAGTCGTGAACTGTTTCGCCAGTTTCTCCACCGGCGCCGGCGATGCGACAGCGCGTGATACAGGGGCCCTCCGGGAACAGATCAGATGGTGAAGCGGGTGAACAATAAACTAGTTTGCGCCACCATATTAGTTTACACTGCGAAACAGCATCGACAAAGTCAGGGGAAGAGGATGTCTAATTTGCTGCTGGGCGTGAATATCGATCATATTGCAAAGTTACGCAATGCGCGCGGGACGGCCTGGCCCGATCCAGTTCAAGCGGCTTTTATCGCCGAGCAAGCGGGGGCCGACGGCATTACCGTGCATCTGCGTGAAGATCGCCGGCATATCACCGATCGGGATGTCCATCTGCTGCGCAAGACGATTCAGACCAGAATGAATCTGGAAATGGCGGTGACGGAGGAGATGATGGCTATTGCCTGCTCCTTGTCGCCACACTTTTGTTGTCTGGTGCCGGAAAAGCGCCAGGAAGTCACTACCGAAGNNTGTGGCCGACCAACGTGACAAATTGCGTCAGACCGTGGCCCGTTTGAGCGATGCTGGAATTCAGGTCTCGCTGTTTATCGATGCCGATGAGCATCAGATCGCGGCAGCGGCGGAGGTGGGCGCTCCCTACATTGAAATCCATACAGGCGCCTATGCCGTCGCGGCCAATGAAACATCGCGCGCCGCGGAGTTCGCCCGCATCAGCCAGGGCGCGCAGTACGCCACGGCGCTGGGCCTCAAGGTCAATGCTGGCCATGGTCTTGATTATCATAATGTCAAGCTTGTAGCTACGCTGGTACCTATACAGGAGCTGAATATTGGCCACGCGATTATCAGCCGAGCTGTGATTGGCGGTCTCGCGGAAGCGGTAAGATACATGAAACGTCTGATGCGTGAAGCGCGCGGCTGATGGCTATTGTCGGCATCGGTACCGACATCGTCGAGATTGGACGTATTGAGGCAGTTGTTTTTCGCAGCGGCGATCGGCTTGCGCGTCGGATTCTCAGTCCAGATGAATGTTTGCAATATCAGCAGTACAATCAGCCGGTACGCTTCCTCGCTAAACGTTTCGCGGTAAAAGAAGCGGCGTCTAAGGCGCTTGGCACCGGTATTCGTGATGGGTTAGCTTTTGCGCAGTTTGAGGTCTGCAATGATGCTCTGGGTAAGCCTTCGTTACAGTTGTTTGCTCAGGCGGCAGAACTGGCTGGCCGATTAGGTGTTACCGGCATGTACGTCACGTTGGCTGATGAGCGGCATTATGCCTGCGCGACGGTCATTTTTGAACGCTGAAGCGGCGCAGCAGCGGTCATCGGGCTAAAAACTATCGGCGCGGTACAGGGTAGCACAAACTTTTCCCATAGCGCAGCGCTATTTTCCACACACTGAAGATCGGCAATGATTGTGTGCTCGATAGAGCAACCTTCTGACAGGTGAGACGATTATAGTGGCCGATATACTCCACTCCGTACAGCGGTCGGTATCGGTTTAAAGCGGTCGGTATCGGTTTAATAGTACCCCGTGCCCGAAGTCACCATTCACACCCGTCGTGCCGAGGTGCTGCTAGCGTTTTCGCTGCCCGAGCTTAGCAGCGAGCGCTAATGGTGCGCATGATGGATGATCGCCGATAGTTATCCGCTCTTCGGTGGCCAAGAGGAGCAAAATTTCTAGCGGCGGCTGAAGTTGAATTTGCATATGCCGCTCTGCGGGCTCATACAAGGTAAGGCGGCCTCAGGATAGCTTCTTGACCATCTCTTCGTAGCGGATACGGTCTAGGGTATGTTCGATATCCTGTTGCACCACCAACCCCCATAAACAGTAAGTCAATTAATGCCTGTTTTGTGCGATATTCTAGGAAGCTGACCCAGCTATGCTAAGCTTGCTGCTCTGAGATAGTATATAGAGCGTCAAATCGGCATATTGTTGCAAGTTTATTGGGTGCGAATTGGTGACCGTCATGACCCTCGCTCGCCTCGCATCCTGCGCCGCCAGATTGATCTCTCGCTGCGTACCGCTAAACTAAGTGAGATAGCGAACAGTATATCGGTTCCAGTCAAGTGGTTGCCATCGTCGGTAGCAAGACGTTCGTGTTGTTTTTTGGCCACCACCACCATGCTGATTTTTATCAGTTTGCAGGAAAGATCGCACGCCATCAAATCCCGATACGGCGATGTCGATAGTAATAATCCACTTCGAGTGTTGCAATGTCTCCACGCGCTAGAGCAATTTGTCTTCGCTGTTGATATTCAGCGTGCCGCGCATGCCGGACACTTTTTCCTCCAACAACTTTTTGCCTACGGTTTTGATGGGATCATCACTGAGTATTTGGTTATATACCGGTATATAGAAGGGGCGGGATCCTAGCAATTGACCAGTGCTTCATACTCAGGGAAAGTTTAAGCGCGGTAAACTCTTTGTAACCTAACTTTTGGACAACTTTCATCACGCTTGACTGACTGACACCGGTCATTTCCGCCATCCGCTGCGAACTAAGATGACACACCTCTTCGGTGTGAAGCAGTAAAAATCCACTAATTTCTGATCATTGCGCGATAGTGATCAGCATAACTGGCGTATCCGTAATAAACCTCTCATCGACTATTCTCCCGCGTCATGCGGTCGTAGAAGGACAAGGAGAGGGCTCTCGGGATCGGGTGGCTAGATTTCCATCTCATTCATTAATTATATATTATATAATAGTTTTTTATTTTAATGAAAAATTCAACGGTGACTGTATGAATTTAGTGATTAGTGTCGGAAATACGTCATCCAGACCTCGATGGCGCTGGATACCTCATAAACGCATAAGGCGGTGAGGCTGTTTAATCAGCAGAACAAGCAGGTGCCGGAGGGCCGTTGTGTCCAAGCTTGCCGACGGTGTGGTCACCGCTATCGTGTAGCCACCGCTATAGATCGAGCAGCGCAGGGGCGCTCAGGGACGTCACCACAAGGCGCGCTATGCGACCCCTCAGCGGCGCTCTGCGCCAGTTGGCGAATGTGTTTATTCTGCTCATCCCAGCATTTATTGCCTCCGGTCTTATCACAGGATTGATTAATCTGCTTACGCAATCGGACGTCAGCGGCGATATAGCGCGGCACTATCCTAATGTACTCTGGCTGCTAGCGCTGTTTGGCAGCACGGTATTTGCCATCATAAAAATTATGGTGGGGTAAACTCGATGCGGGTGTTCTGCGGTTTACAGGTTATGAGCGGAGTAGAGTGACAGCCGCGATTTTGAGCAGCTCCAGCCTGGTGAAAATCCGGCTTTTTGAAGGGCCGTTACAGCCAGGCTGTGGCGGGAGTGATAGCCGTGTTGCTGGTGATTTGCCCTGATGTGTTGTTGGGTGGAAAAAGCGTTGTGGCTATATTTATCGGAGTCGATAGAGATGATAGTTAATCCGCTTTTGGCTACACTGATAATTGCGTCGATGACGCGGATAGCCGTGCTGCAACCCACTCAGCGGGGCAGTATTCTGATGCTATTTGCCCACGGGGTGAATGTCGCAAATGATCGTAGTGGCATGGCGATCGGCGCTTTACTGGCGGAAAGTTTCTTAACGCCGGTGCTGACCGGCCTGCATCAAGGAATGGTGCCGCTGCATGTAGAGCTCATTCAGTCCCACGGCGTCAATCCTCTGCTGCTGCCAATGATAGCCATTGGCAGGATGGGGCAGGTGGGCGCGTCATTTGCCGTGCTGTTGAAAACCCGCTGCGCTCGGTTGAAAATGTTCATCAGGGCCCGCCTTACCGGTATTTTCCCTGGTATTGTATTAGAGAGCCGCTGTTTTTCTGCGTCACACACTGCCCCTTGATCGTCCGGTTTTCGCCACTTGCCTCGGTAGAGCAGTGGGTATCGCGGTGAGGTGATAAGTTATCTTAAGGTGGCGGCGCTTATCACATTTGGTTTGTCGGGATTGCCTATGGTGGCTGACCATCGTCACCGGAAAATTCACCGCCTATTTTTGGCCAGATGGGCGGGCTCTCTGCCATTGCCGCCGGGATTTATTTTTATATGACTTATAGGATTCAACGATCCAGAGGAGTAGCTTTTGATTAACCCAATCGCCCAGCAGCGCGTCGTATTCTTTGATTTAGACGGCACGCTGCATCAACAAGATATGTTCGGCTGCTTCCTGCGCTATGTGCTTGTGCATCTGCCGCTGAATGTCGTGCTGGTGATACCCATTCTGCCGATGGTGGCTCTTGGGCTGCTGGTAAAGGGCCGCTCAGCCCGCTGGCCAATGAGCCTGCTGCTCTGGTCGATTACCTTTGGCCATAGAGAGGCCAGGTTGCAGGAGCTACAGGCGGAGTTCGCGGCGGCCTTCCGTCAGCGCGTACGGCGTTTTCCACAGGTATTGGCACGCCTCGACGACTACCTCGCCAGCCAGGATACCCAGGTGTGGCTTATTACCGGCTCGCCGGAGTCGCTGGTGAAAAAAGTTTACCGCGATGCGGTTTTTCTGCCTCAGGTGCGGCTTATCGGTAGCCGTATACACCGGCGCTACGGCGGCTGGGTGCTGACCCTGCGCTGTCTAGGCTATGAAAAGGTAGCGCAGTTGGAGCGTGAGCTGGGGATTCCATTGAAATTGTATAGCGGTTACAGCGACAGCGTTCACGACAGTCCGCTGCTTTATTTTTGCGAA
>NZ_LECR01000025.1:8348-16692 GCF_001602625.1 Sodalis-like endosymbiont of Proechinophthirus fluctus | reverse complement strand
TACCAGGGTATCTAATCCTGTTTGCTCCCCACGCTTTCGTACCTGAGCGTCAGCCCTCGTCCAGGGGGCCGCCTTCGCCATCGGTATTCCTCCAGATCTCTACGCATTTCACCGCTACACCTGGAATTCTACCCCCCTCTACGAGACTCTAGCCTGCCAGTTTCAAATGCCGTCCCCAGGTTGAGCCCGGGGATTTCACATCTGACTTAACAGACCGCCTGCGTACGCTTTACGCCCAGTAATTCCGATTAACGCTCGCACCCTCCGTATTACCGCGGCTGCTGGCACGGAGTTAGCCGGTGCTTCTTCTGCGGGTAACGTCAATCAATGGCGCTATTAACGCCATTGCCTTCTTCCCCGCTGAAAGTGCTTTACAACCCGAAGGCCTTCTTCACACACGCGGCATGGCTGCATCAGGGTTTCCCCCATTGTGCAATATTCCCCACTGCTGCCTCCCGTAGGAGTCTGGACCGTGTCTCAGTTCCAGTGTGGCTGGTCATCCTCTCAGACCAGCTAGGGATCGTCGCCTAGGTGAGCCATTACCCCACCTACTAGCTAATCCCATCTGGGTTCATCCGATGGTGTGAGGCCTAAAGGTCCCCCACTTTGGTCTTGCGACATTATGCGGTATTAGCTACCGTTTCCAGTAGTTATCCCCCTCCATCGGGCAGATCCCCAGACATCACTCACCCGTCCGCCGCTCGCCGGCAAAGAGGAAAGCCTCTTCCCGCTGCCGCTCGACTTGCATGTGTTAGGCCTGCCGCCAGCGTTCAATCTGAGCCATGATCAAACTCTTCAATTAAAAGCTTGATGTTCAAAGAATTAAAACTGGTATTCGTATGAATATTCGTTTGTTCACTCTTCTTCAAGACTTGATATTTCGTGTGTCGATATCGTCTCGTGAATGCCCACACAGATTGTCTGATAAATTGTTAAAGAGCGTAAACCGGGAGGTATTTTCCCTACTGGTGCGGGTGGCGTATACTACAATTTTCCTCTTTATAATAAACCTGTTATTTTCCAGTAGTGGGACACCTTCCTCTAGCTGATCCGGTTATGTTCCCGGCCAGTGAAGACGCATTATAGGGCCTTCACTGACGGTGACAAGGATAAATAATTAAAATAATTTTAATGATTTTTCAGAAAAAAACCCTATTTTATAGGCACTGCGTCACCTGTTTGGCAGTTAATTGCGCTAAATCATCGGCAAAGGTAGAAACTTGCTGCCAATCTGTATATTCCACTTCTTTGGTACGATCGGTTTCACCGCCGGTCACACTCATTATCATTTGAATTATGACCCGATCAAACCAGCGGTATCGCGGGTAGCACAATGCACCTGCAAACACAGCGCAAAGATCCGGCCGCCAGGGCGTTTTCGCCAGGAATTTCCGGGTATAGGTGTTCGTGCTAGAGGTACGTTTATCGGGCTTTCGCGCTGTCAAATTGACGGAATAAAACGCGCTGGGGATACTGTGCAGCCATTCAAGCTGCTGCGCGATAAAATGGTCAATATCTGCGGCAAAACGGCCATAGCGGATCGCCGTACCAATCACTACCCGCTGATAACACTGCAGATTAAGATCGTGGGCGAGACGCAAATCTACCACATCACATTCGCAACAATCGGTAAGATGAGCCGCGATGGCGCGCGCAATTTTTTGCGTTTGTCCGTCATAGCTTGAGTAGAGAATCAACGTTTTCATGGTAAACCTTGTATCGTTCATTCTAAAAAGTCGGCGTAAACAGGACCAATAGAGTAAATACCTCCAGACAGCCGAACAGCATGGTCAGAATGAGGATCCACTTGGTAACCGCATTCATGGGGGTAATGTTATCGGCCATGCCCCAGGCCGGGTTCAAGGTTATTAAGCATTGCCGCCACCGCCGAAAAGGCGGAAAAACTATCGGCAATGGTGGGGTTGGGGGCTACTCACCGCCAGCATACTGAGGATAACCACTAGCACATAAGCGGAAAAATCCCCAAAACGCTTCCATAATCCGCTCCGGTAACGCTACGGTTGCCCAACCTGATAGTGTAAACCGCGTTTGGATACACTAAGCATTTCAGCTCTCGCGGGCTATGAGAGTCAGTAAGATGATTACCTTTTAATCCGCTACCGGTGCGAACCATGACGCCATCATGCCAATTTCAGCGCGCGTCATATTTTCGATGTGGTTGTCGCGAATGATGATATTATCCCCAATGTGGATACCGCCATTAAGGTTTAAAGCTCTCAATGCGCGACCAGTTAAAGTGCCGGCTGAAAGAGTTGGATCGCCGGGGGCTATAACAGCATTTGGATAAAATAAAGACCGGGTTTGATCTTAAACACCATCCGCATCTGCAGCACACGCGCACGACACAGTTGGGGGTGGCGCGACGGCAGCGCTAGAGAGGTACCGTGATCATCTTACATGAAGCTGGCAATATCATGTACCTGTAATCCCAGCGAATGCCCCAGTCTATTCGGCAGGAACGGTACGGTAATACCCTCTGCCACCATGGTCCTCGCTAAGGTCGCTGGCAATCTTAAACTGTCGCAGCAAGCTGGTGCTTTTACCATACATTTTAGCATGATAGTCAATATAATATTGATACCGGTTATCAATTGTGGCGATAAGCACCTGCTGCTCGTTATTCACCGCCGTAATTAGCGCGGCGAAATCGCTGTCTTTTTGCTCCGTATGAGTGCGGATCAGGTCAGTGGCGTAACCGTTATATCCCGTTCCAACATCGATCAGGAAACTGTAGACGTGGTTCGTCGCGCGCTGATCCAGGCAGGTATAATGCAATACCGTGGCATATTCATTCATAGCGATAATTATTATAAGGCACATAGGTATCGCGGTGACCACAGACTTACCACAGACTTTAAGGTAGGCAATGTTAATATCAAATTCGCACATTCGCACATGCGGACAAAAAGTCTTCTTTCGCCTCCCGATAACCGTTGACCGCTGATTTTTGCGCCTCGCGCATGCAAGTGAGTCCATAGTCTGTTTTATAGGCGCAGTGAAAATACAAATAATCCAGCACCGGCTGCTGGTCGATGTACTCGCTCTCGATCCCCAGGCCAGAGGCACGCTGAGGCACCAATCCCAGGTGGTGACCGGCGGACCTTGTCACACGGCGGCAACAGCGTGGTAATCTCGTCTGGATAAGCGAACGGTGAGATATATCCACATACGGATGTCTAAAAATCTATCCGGCAATTCCACGAGATATAATAGTCCACCGGCAGGTAATACTAATACCAGAGTTTCTGCTTTTTTACCATGGCCACCCATAGCCAGCAATGAGGTACGTGAGTGACCAGCAGCTAGGCTTTGAAGTGGGGATTGACTTTAAACGGGTAGTCATGAGCATCAAGAAAGCGACCTAATTGGCTCACCTGCATGGATCGCTGATCCATGCAGGTGCTGGCGCTGCAGTATCTCCTGGGTAAGATTTTGGAGTGTGACGAGATGATCCTGATATAACGAAAAATGTGATTCCATGTTCAGACCCTATGAGGAACGCAATTGACTTATATTACCACGGCGCTACGCATTACCACAGCGCTTCGCCTGGAATAGCGGCTGACCCAACAAGTTCCGCCTCCCCGCCGGGCTGCCTCCGCGAATGAACAGGCGCTGACACGGATGAACTTTGCTTAAATAAAGGCGAAAGCGTCACCAAAAATACGATCAACCACGGCGCTACGCTCAGAGCAAAAACGTTCACGGGCGATTTTTGCCATTTCAAAGCGCCCCGCGATATAGATATCGTAGGGCTCCAGGGAGCCATAGTCCTGCATCACCGCCATCAGAACGGTACCAGAACGGCCCTGCCACTGTTCATCAGGCTGTTCGACCACAGGTACTACGGACAATTGCGGATGCTGCAGGATAAGCGCCTCCAGCTCTCCTAAGTCATAGAGATGATCCCGCTCACGGCCGCCCCAGTATATTGCCACTTTGCGCTCGGGCTGGCGCATCACCACTGTCAATAAAATTGAGCGCACATAGGAGAAACCAGTACCGCCGGCGATCAGCACGATGGGCCTGTCGGTATCATCACGTAACCAGGCTTCGCCTTGCGGGACTTCGACGGTAATTTCCCTATTTTTCAGGATACGATCCATGACGGCCATCGCATACAAATTGAGTTCGGAGGCACAGATATGCAGCTCGATAAACGACGTTTCCATGGGAGTTGACGCCAAGGAAAAAGGGCGTTTATCGCGTTCATCCATCACCACCATCAGATACTGTCCGGCGCGGAAACGGAAAGCCGCTTCCGGTACCATCCTTACGCGGTAAATGGTATCAGTGATGGCATCTACGGAAGAGACCTTACAGGTCAATGTTGTCATGCAGTCCCTCTGTCGGGTCATTAAGCAATTCGCCACGAGCGCCGCGTAATTACGACGCGTGATCATTTTTTAGGATAGCCAGCTGGTCCCAGATAGCGTCAACGCGTGCGCGCACTGTCCGATCCATTGCAATTGGGGTACCCCATTCGCGCTGTGTTTCTCCCGGCCATTTGTTTGTCGCGTCCATGCCCATTTTCGATCCCAGTCCGGAAACTGGCGAAGAGAAATCAAGATAATCTATCGGTGTATTTTCCATCAAGACCGTATCACGCGCCGGATCCATACGGGTCGTCATCGCCCATATCACGTCTTTCCAATTACGTGCATTAATATCATCATCGCATACGATAACAAATTTCGTATACATGAATTGACGCAGAAATGACCAGATTCCCATCATTATCCGCTTAGCGTGGCCGGCATATTGCTTTTTGATAGTCACAACCGCTAGGCGGTAGGAGCACCCTTCCGGCGGCAGGTAAAAATCCACGATTTCCGGAAACTGCTTTTGTAATATGGGAACGAAAACTTCATTGAGCGCTTCCCCTAATACCGCAGGTTCATCAGGCGGACGGCCGGTATAGGTTGAGTGGTACAGCGCATCGCGCCGCTGAGTAATATGGGTTATGGTAAAGACTGGAAAACTGTCTGTTTCATTGTAATAGCCGGTGTGGTCGCCATATGGACCTTCGGTCGCCGTTTCTCCCTCCTCAAGGTAACCTTCCAAAACGATCTCCGCTCTGGCCGGCACCTCTAAATCGCAGGAAACACACTTGACCACTTCGGTTTTGTAGCCCCGCAGAAGGCCGGCGAATGCGTATTCGGAGAGTGCATCGGGCACTGGCGTCACCGCGGCCAGGATTGTCGCCGGATCAGCTCCGAGAGCTACCGCGACGGGAAAACGTTTACCGCGGTTTTGCCGCGTCCATTCCTGGAAGTCGAGTGCACCGCCGCGGTGAGACAGCCAGCGCATAATCACCTTATTTCTGCCCAACACCTGTTGACGATAAATACCGAGGTTTTGTCGTTCTTTATGCGGCCCGTGCGTAACTGTAAGCCCCCAGGTTATAAGTGGCGCGGCATCGCCGGGCCAGCAGTGCATGACCGGAATACGGCCGAGATCCACATCATCATCCTGCCAGATCTGCTCTTGGCAAGGCGCGGCGCTTAGCCGTTTAGTCGGCATATGCAGCACTTGGCGGAATTGGGGAACTTTGTCCAGCAGGTCTCTAAAACCCTTGGGCGACTCCGGCTCTTTTAAAAATGCCAGCAATTTACCCACATCGCGCAGGGCACTAACGCTCTCCTGTCCCATACCGAGCGCAACCCGCTTTTGGGTGCCAAACAGATTGCATAGCACCGGCATGGTATGCCCGTCAGGGTTTTCAAACAGCAGTGCTGGACCACCGGCCCGTAACGTGCGGTCGGCGATTTCTGTCATTTCCAGATAGGGATCGATGGGAAAGCTAATTCGTTTTAATTCCCCCCGCTGCTCCAGCAGGGCGAGGAATTCGCGCAATTCACGATATTTCATAACATCATCAGGAACAGTATTTAGCCTTCATTATAATATCTGTTTATCAGCCTTGCTGGGCTTTTGTCAAAGTCGGTAAAAACAAGCCCCCTCCGATGCCCTAAGGAGGCGTCCGGTGCCATAATATATCTTCTATGGATTTTGCTATGCTGAGTCTTCGATGAGAGGTAAACATGGAATCTTGGTATTTATTATATTTTGTAGGAGTGGGAGATTACTGCGTGCTAAAACATCTGGAATGGTAGGCAGTCGCCCTGTTTTACGCCGATGGTAAACGCTGGAGAAAATCACCCGGGGCAAGCATACAGAAACTTGCGAACCGATGTTTCTTAACTATTTGTTTATCTGGTTCTATCCGAAAATAATCCATACCAACACCATCAGCGATAACCGCGGTGTCAGTCACTTTGTACACTTCAGCAGTCTGCCGATAATTATCCCCGCCGAAGTCATTAAAGAACTGTGCGACCACAGTTTCGACAACGTGACCGGCCGCGATCCTGAGACGCTTCGAGCGGCGACACAGTATTAATCACTGCCGGGGTATTTGAAGGACTACAGGCCATTTAAACCAAACCTGACGGCGAAGAGCTCTTTATCATTCTAAATTTATTGAATAAAAAGTGTATCAAAGCCTGGATAATCACCAATTCCATAAAATCCAGTAGCTGGGTTTCGGCGAGGTTGATACATCGCCGCATCGTTGAAGGCTTAACGCTAACTAACCTGGAAATCGTCATACACTACTACCAACCGTCCTCACCCTGACGGATTGTATTGCCCATGCCGCAACGCTACTCAGGATCATCCTCCTCGGGATCGTCTTCTTCCTCAGCGTCTTTACGCCCTTATACCTACGTAGAACCGGGCGAAGAAAATGCCGATTTCAAACAGCAGATACATAGGTATCGCCAACAACGTTTGGGAAAATACATCCGGCGGCGTCAGCAGCATACCAATGACAAAGGCGCCGACGAGTACATAGGGCCGATTCTTGCACAGATCCTCCTGTGTTACTACGCCGCTCCAGCATAGCAGTACGATCGCCACCGGCACTTCAAACGACACCCCAAACGCCATAAACAATGCCATAACGAAGTCGAGGTAATTATTAATATCGGTCGCGATAAGCACACCGAGCGGGGCGGTATGAGCAAGAAAGCTGAAGGCCAGCGGGAATACAATAAAGTAGGAGAACGCCATACCGGCATAAAATAACAGGGTGCTAGAGAATAGCAGCGGCATTATCAGTCGGCGTTCATGTTTATATAGTGCGGGTGCCACGAAGGCCCATACCTGATAAAGTAATAGAGGCGCGGAGACAAACACCGAGACGATGATGGTCAGTTTGATTGGAGTAAAGAACGGCGACGCGACATCAGTCGCTATCATGCTAGCACCCGCTGGCAACTGTTTGATAAGCGGCGCGGATATCAGCTGATATATATCGTTAGCGAAATAAATCAGCGCTAGAAAGACTACCAATACGCTGAGGATGCAATAGAGTAGCCGCTTGCGCAGTTCGATTAAGTGACTGATTAGGGGTTGGGTATCATCAACGATCATGGATTAGCGATCATTATTCAGTAGATAAGTGGAAGATGCCGGCCGCGGGGCTGATGCTACGCCGCCCGGATCCGCTTGGGCTGGCGCTTTCGTGGAGGGCTTCTCGGGCTGGACCGCCGGATTCGCTACGGAATCGGCCGGCGTCATCGGCGACGCGTCGACCTGTAGATCATCGTCTTCCGCCGGGATCACACTGCCATACAACGCCTCGGGATCAGTCACCAGCGGATTGTGAATCGTATGCGGCTCAATCTGATCCATTACGGCACTATTGATAGCCTTGAATTGCTTTTTCATGGACTCCGCCGCTTCACGCAGCTCCTCCATTGAAGATTTTATCTCCGGCGACAGATTATTTTTACTGGCCTCTTCAACTTTCTTTAGGCTGTCCTGCAGCTCTTGCAGCTTAAACTCCTGCGTTAATTCGTTTTGCACCGTCGACGCAATGGATCGTATTGCCCTGATCCAACTCGCCACCATCCTGGCTGCAACCGGCAGACGTTCTGGACCCAGCACTACTAGTCCTATAACGAATACCAGCATAAGCTCACCAAATCCAATATCGAACACGGCTTATGCCTGCTCTTTATCTTTATGTATGGTTTCATCCGGCCGTGCTGGATCTGCTTTCTGCGCAATGGGTAGTGGGGTAAATTCGGCATCCTGGGTAGACTTACCCGACGATTTCGTCGCCGCATTATCATCTTCGCTCATGGATTTTTTAAATCCTTTAATCGAAGCACCTAAATCCGAACCCAAACAGCGCAGCTTTTTGGTGCTAAATAATAGTACTACGATAGCTGCTATGATCAATAATTGTGTAATGCTGATACCGCCCATAAATTTACCTCTGTGAATGGGGTAAAACCTGGTTATACGCCACCGG
>NZ_LECR01000025.1:5228-8318 GCF_001602625.1 Sodalis-like endosymbiont of Proechinophthirus fluctus | reverse complement strand
GCCGATAATCCAACTAATGATACCGGCAGCCATGAGCCAGGCCGGCAGAGATCCATCATTAGTGCTTTGCGTCATTAAAAACGTGCCGCTGAGCAGCAGCGTAGCGCCAATGCTGAACAAAAAACGGGACTGGATTTGCCGCACTTGATGAACCTGCATTCCCACTGACAGGCGATCGACACTTTTCTGCAACAAGCGATGCTGCTTGAAACCGTCATAGACGAGTTCGGGCAATTCGGGCAATTTCTCCGCCCAATAAGGAATCTTCTCCTTCAGCGCGCGCAGAATAGCCGGCAGACCGACCTGATCCTTGATCCAATCTTCCAGAAAGGGCTTGGCCGTTTTCCATAAATCCAACTGGGGATAAAGCTGCCGCCCGACACCTTCAATGTACAGCAGCGTTTTTTGCAGCAAAACCAGCTGCGGTTGCACTTCCATATTAAACCGCCGCGCGGTGTTAAAGAGATTCAGCAGTACGTGACCAAATGAGATCTCCGCCAGTGGCTTTTCAAAAATAGGCTCACAGACGGTGCGAATAGCGAACTCGAAATCTTCGACATTGGTGTCCGGCGGCACCCATCCGGAGTCCACGTGCAGCTCCGCCACTTTGCGATAATCGCGGTTGAAAAAGGCGACAAAATTTTCCGCTAGATAGCGCTTATCTTCTTTGTTCAGCGACCCAACAATACCACAGTCTATACCGATATACTGGGGATTCTCCGGATGTTCAAAACTGACAAAAATGTTGCCCGGATGCATATCGCCGTGGAAAAAACTATCACGAAAAACCTGGGTAAAAAAGACCTTGACCCCGCGCTCCGCCAGGAGCTTCATGTTGGTGCCTTGCTTCTCCAGTGCTACCACATCGTTGACCGGCACGCCATAGATGCGCTCCATCACCATCATGGTTTCGCTGCAATAATCTGGATAAACCTCCGGAATATAGAGCATCGGACTACCTTCGAAATTACGTCGTAGCTGGATGGTATTGGCCGCCTCGCGCAGCAGATTAAGCTCATCGAGCAACGTCTTTTCATATTCCAGAACGACCTCCACCGGCCGCAACCGCCGGCCGTCCGGCAGTAAACGCGGCACCCAACTGGCCAGCCGGTACATTAGCTGCATATCTGCCTTAATCATAGGCAGAATATCCGGGCGGATTACCTTGATTACTACCTCTTTGCCGTTTTTCAGTCGTGCGGCATGCACTTGCGCGATGGAGGCGGAAGCCAGAGGCTCCTGCTGAAAATCGTCGAACCAGTTTTCTAGCGGCTGCCCCATCGAGCGTTCGATATGCGCGCGAGCGAGGGCGCCGTCAAAAGGTTGCACCCTGTCTTGCAGCATCGCCAACTGATCGGCGATGGCTGGCGTGAACAGATCGCGGCGGGTCGAGAGCAGTTGACCGAACTTAATCCATACCGGTCCCAACTCCTGTAACGCCAGACGTAAACGTTCGCCCAGAATGCGCTGCTCATGGTTGTTCGGCATCCAGAGCAGCAAATTGCGTCCCAGCCGCAGTGGCAGCGTCAAACGCGTTTTCGGTATAAGCTCGTCCAGTCCGTAACTGAGCATGACGCGAATAATCAGATAGAGGCGGCGGATCTCTCCGAATATCATCTTCTAGCCTCCAATTTATCCAAGCGAGCCGCCAGATTTTCACAGGCCCGGGTGACATCATCTACTTCGCCGCAAAACCACGCTAGTTCCAATGCCGAAGGTACCAGGCGCCATTCGTCGGTAATCGCCTGTGTCACCCGACCATAGCCGGTGCGAAAAAGTCGCTGCGCCTCGGTCAGTCGGCACGCTACCGCTTGGGTAGCGCCTTCAGCGGCAATATCGCCGACCAAGGGCGCCAGCAGCTCTGCCGCGTCGAATTCAGCCATATACAGCAGCTCCGCGAACTGCTGTAAGCACTGCGGATCGCCTTCCACCTCAAGAAAGCCCAGCTTGATAAGCTGCGTCAGCCTCTGGCGTTCCAGCAGCGCCGGCAGTATGGCAAGGCGGGTGATCACCGTGCAATCCGCAGCGTCCTCCCACGTATTAAGCACATATACCTGGCGCTCGCCGAATACCAGAATAATTGGCGTCTCCCATTCGGCCAATTCAAACCGAAAAACTTTATCTTTCAAACTATTAATGGCTGAAGACATGGCGAGATCTTGATAAAGCAATCGTTTAAGCACGGCTTCTAGTGTTACGCTTATCAGCGGCATCAGCAACAAAATGTTATATCCCGATCAGAATTTATAACCGCGGTGCAGGGCCACGATGCCACCGGTCATATTGAAATATTCGGCGCTGTCGAACCCAGCTTCCAGCATCATCGACTTCAGCGTTTCTTGATCTGGATGCATACGGATTGACTCCGCCAGATAGCGATAGCTATCAGCATCGCGGGCCACTATCTCACCGATGCACGGCAGAATGTGGAAGGAATAAAGATCATAAGCTTTGTTCAGCGGCTTAAAGCACGGGGTAGAAAACTCGAGGATCAGCAGTCGCCCACCGGGTTTCAGCACACGGTACATCGACTTCAGCGCCTGCTCTTTTTCGGTCACGTTACGCAGGCCAAACGAAATGGTGATGCAGTCGAAGGTATCGTCCGCGAACGGCAGCGCCTCCGCGTTGGCCTGGACATAGCTGACGTTGCCCAGAATCCCGCGGTTGCACAGTTTCTCTCGCCCCACCTTTAGCATAGAGTCGTTGATATCCGCCAGCACCACTTCTCCTTCTTCACCCACCAACCGCGAAAATTTTGCGGTCAGATCGCCGGTGCCGCCCGCCAGATCCAGAACCTTTTGCCCGCGACGCACGCCGCTGTACTGGATAGCGAAACGTTTCCAAATGCGGTGAATGCCGAAGGACATCAGATCATTCATGAGATCGTATTTAGCCGCGACGGAGTGAAAGACATCCGCTACCATTAACGCTTTCTGATCCTTCGCAACGGTGTGGAAACCAAAATGGGTTGTTTCACACTTGTCTTTATCTGCCATGTTCGTCGTCCTGCTCAATCAGTTTCCAGAGAAGTGTAATAGATGTGTGGTGAACACCCCACCGCGGCGCGTCACTACTCCCTCAGCGGACACT
>NZ_LECR01000025.1:0-5180 GCF_001602625.1 Sodalis-like endosymbiont of Proechinophthirus fluctus | reverse complement strand
GACTCTCTTCTAGCGATGGCAGGCCGGTTGCCGATGCCGCCACATCCTCGCCGGGGCGATCGACAAAGGGAACATGGTCGCCTGGTGCGGAGGCTATGGGCCGCTTGATTTCCACGCCAAGGGCGCGGAACCCTTCCGCCTGACCGATAATATTACCACGCCCGTCGGACAATTTATTCTTCGCTAGCCGATAGCTAGCTTGCGCTTTATCAAGGCTTTGGCCAATAGCGTTGATATCATCGACAAACAGCCGCAATTTGTCGTAGAGGCGCGCTGCGCGATCGGCTATATGCTGGGCATTGCGGCTTTGATGCTCGTGGCGCCAGAGATTATTTATCGTGCGTAGCGCAACCACCAGAGTGGTGGGACTGACCAGCATAATATTATGCCCCAGCGCTTCGCTTATCAGCTCCGGCTGTCGGCCGATCGCCACCATAAAGGCCGGCTCGATCGGGACAAACATCAAGACGTAATCTAGCGAGCGCAACCCGGGTAATTGCTGATAATCTTTACGGCCCAGCAATTTAATATGGGCGCGCAGTGAATTGACATGCTCGGTTAGCGCCAGTTGGCGTTCAGCATCATTATCGCTGTTGAAGTAACGTTCATAGGCCACCAGCGACATTTTCGCGTCGATGACCACATCTTTCCCCTGTGGCAGACGCACCACCACATCGGGCTGCAGCCGCCGTCCATCCCCTTGCTGAATGCTGATCTGGGTCTCAAACTCATAACCTTCGCGCAACCCCGATGCTTCAAGTACCCTACTGAGCACCACTTCGCCCCAATTGCCCTGAGCCTTGTTATCCCCCTTGAGCGCGCGGGTCAGGTTGACGGCCTCTTGCGCCATCTGAACATTGAGCTGCTGCAAATTCCGGATTTCATGGGCCAGTGTGTGACGCTCGCGCGCCTCTTGACTGAAGCTGTCTTGTACCTGGCGGTGAAAACCATCCAGCTGCTCGCGCAGCGGCATCAGCAGTCGGTCAAGACTTTGGCGGTTTTGCTCATCCACCTTACGTCCGCTGTGCTCAAAGATGCGGTTGGCTAGATTTTCAAACTGCGCCGACAACCGCTGCTCGCTGTTGATTAACAGACGCTGCTTTTCTTCCGCCGCCAGTCGGGTTTCCTCCAAACGAATGGCCACCTCCCGCAGTTCCCCCTCCTGGCTGCTGTTTATTTCCCGCTGCGCCTGCAACTCTTGATTGAGACGCTCACACTCCTGACGAAAATGTGCGAGGGAGGTCAAACGCTCCTCGGCGACGGCCAGCCGTCCATACTGTTCGCGATGTTCCTGTTCGCCATCGCGCAGTGCTAGCTCGGCCTGTCGTCGGGCATGTTGNGTTCGTCTGCCAGTGCCTGGTGCGCCGCCTGTACCCCCTGCTCAAGATTTATCCGTTCTGCTTCCTGCGTTAAATACCGTTGATGCTGCCGGACGCCGGCGACAAGCCAGCCTAACAATGCGCCAATCAGTGCGCCGCCTATACCGTAAAACAGGCCGTAATCCATATTGCCTCCGCCTAACCTTTGCTGACAGTCACGTTAAGGGGGAGCTATATAGATGTCCAGATCCTTTTATTGACCGACGAAATGCGCCTGGCGCCAGAAGGCCGAACACCTATAGCGCCGCGGATAAAAGATTGGCTAGCTGAAACCCTAGCCGAAGAATACTGCACAATCCCTACAACGAGCGGCACGACTGCGCGCAGCGAGCCGAAAAAACGCTAGTTATTCCCAAATAAAAAATGCGTAGCTGCGCTCTAGCATAGCGGGATGGTGTGTAAACTGCCACAGGTCATAGACCCGTTGCTGGTAGCGGTCGCCTAGCTAATAAAGAGCTAGTCGCCGAAAAAATCGGTGGCGGAAATTAAGACCAGTCAAAAATGGATGCCCGCCTCGCCTATCAACGTGCCCAGCCAGAGCAGGATAATCGTCGCCGGCAGCAATAAGGACAATAACGCCAACGATTCGCCGAAGGCTAGCAGAAAAACTATCGTTATGACCACACCTGATGCTGGCGCATAAAATCGACAATAAGGGAAATCCAGTCTTCCACTAATACATTATTCCTGACTCATGTCGCGAGCAGAACACCAGAGCATGGCGCTTCACCTGAGGTCAAGGAGAAGAAAACGATACAAAAGGCCGACCACCTGCGAGCGGCGAGCGTTACCCGCAAGTCTATTGTGCCGTCAGACGGTCAATAACAGACTGGCGGCCTCCACGACGATCTCCACGGCATCGCTTTCCGTTTGTTGCAATACCCCTATATCGGGAGTTTCTTGCTGCAGCCGGTTGACGATAACTCCCGCCACCATACCGGCGCGAAGTCCCTGCGTCGCGCACATCGTCAATAAGGTAGCGGATTCCATTTCATAATTCATCACCCCCATACCCTGCCACTCCTGCATCGACCCTTTGAACTGCCTCACTACCCGGCCAGAGTGGGTGTCATAGCGCTCTTGCCCAGGATAAAAAGTATCTGAGGAAGCCGTCACACCTATATGCAGCCGGGCGCTGCTCTTTTTCGCCGCCTGCACCAGCGCAGTGGTGCAGGCAAAATCCGCCACTGCTGGAAATGCCAGCGGTGCGAAGTGTTGGCTGGCGCCGTCCAGGCGCACGGCGGCAGTGGTCACCAGCACATCTCCTACATTGATAGCGTTTTGTATGGCGCCGGTGGTTCCCACCCTCAAAAAGGTACGGATACCAAGTTGAGACAGTTCCTCCACCGCAATGGAGGTGGAAGGACCGCCGATACCAGTAGAGCACACGACTACTGCCTTGCCAGCTAGCTCTGCGCGCCAGGTGGTAAACTCACGATGGGTCGCCAGATGCACCGGGTTGGCCATCAGCCGGGCGATTTTTTCAACCCGCTGGGGGTCGCCCGGAACGATGGCAAGGGTTGCGCCTGCAAGGTCGGAAAATGTTAGTCCAAGATGGAAAACGTCGGACTGCTCCACGTCATATACCTCTACATAGGATGGTTTATCTTGCCGATAGTACCATTAATTATCCGTATTTACCGTGATAAGACCCAGTCTTATGACGTCTTTATAGCGTTTACGGTAAGGCCTCGCGGGCCTGAAAAAGCAGCAGTACAGTAAGCGTGTCCCAGATTCACATCCTGGCAACATTGACGGAACTGGCTTCGTCGGCCTAAGTTGACATGTAGTGGCCGTCTCACTGGTGATAATGATAAAAGGTTAATGCCAAGAGTCCTTAACGATACCCTTACTCCTGCCGAGCCAGTTAGCCGTTTTGTCCGCGCTACGGGCATATACCGTCCACCACTGCGATCGTGACTGATGGTGAAAACTTGCTTTCCTGCCCTACCACCGTTCATAGCCAGTGTGATGCCATGCTCGTGTGGATGGCCCGGCCCCCACTGGGCAGCATGCCTCTTTGCCAGTGATTATCGTCTTGCAAGAAATTTTTGGCGTCAATGAGCAGCACATCCAGAAGAATCTTTGCCGCCGTTTGGGCCAAGGTAGGCTATCTGGCTATCGCCCCCCGAGCTTTATTTCTGGCAGGGAGAATCCGGCGCACTATGATAACGTTGATACGCTTTTGGCAGAATTGGTTAGCAAAGTACCACCAGACAGCCAGGTTCTGTCTGATTTTGACCATACCGCGCACTTTGCGGCAACTCAGAGGGCAGCGTCTGCGCCGTCTGGCGATAACTGGTTTTGCTGGGGCGGCCGTATCAGATGGCTGTATGCGTCTCATAACCTACATATTGAGAGCCACCGCATAGTTATGGCAAATTGACCGGAGATAAAACGTTGACCATGTGCCCCAGCACCTGGTAGATGTAGCCATCTAGCTCACTGCGCCGGCGCTCGACTTATACGGCGCACAGGACAAGAGTATTCCATTGAAAACCATTGAAACTATGCGCCAGGCGCTGCGCGCCGCTAAATGCGGACATGAAAATTGTGGTGTATCCCGTCCCGAAGGCCGGCTATGCGTTTAAATCGACAATCGTCCAAGCAATCGTTCTCCATCGGCGCAGAATGACTGGCAACACATTATGGCCTGTTTCGCCTACTTCGGGGTAAACTAAGGTGCATGGCGGTGAGAGAAGCTACGCCCATGGCAAAGAGAGGCGCAAGGCATGGTGCCGCCCCTCAGAGGATTATTATATGCATCATATCAGCCCCCAGAGGGGGTCTTCAGCACAGCGCATGCGCACTCTGGCAAACAAAAAGGTGCGCAAGCGCCCCGGGAGAATTCGGCTCCACCTTAACCTGACTGCTAGCGGCTGCCACGCTGGTATAAACGCCAGTACATTTGCCCTGACGAGGATTTCCCTGGTGTGGAGACAACCCTTCCCGACTGAGGATTATTATTCCATTAAACTGCTTTTGGCTGATATTCCCGTCCCAATAACTTTACTTGCGCTTTCTTTAAATTCCCGGTGCAGACCAACGCTGGGAAAACCCAGTGTGTGACTCAAAATTGCCATTACCCTCTCAAATTTAGACGTCTAGATTTTTAGACATCCATAATTACCATGTAGTGCACAGTTCATAAGCGCAATTTATTCACTTCCAGGTGAAACACTCTCATGATCGAACGCAAAAATCTACGAACTCTGCAGGTGTTGCTTAACAGCAGATCGTGGCGGGCTGCATCTCAGATACACCAGACCCAATCTGCACTGTCCCATCAGTTCAGCGATTTGGAACAGCAGCTGGGGGCTTCCGTCCGTTCGTACTCAAAAAAGCTAGTCGCTGTGTTGATCCGCAACCTGCGCCTCAATAGGGTAAACTGTATTTTGTGCTCACCTCGGATATCTTGCTGCGCAGTAGGCTTTTTTATTTGCCCATGTTCTATTTCGAGATCAGGCTAGTGGTGTCAGCAGATCATCCATTGGCGATCAAGGAGGTCATTGTGCCACAGGCTTTTTTGGACCTGGAAACGCTATTGATCTATCCGGTACAGCGCAACCGCATGGATATTTAGCGCTATTTTCTGCAGCCGGCGGGTATTAGCCCGATGCTCAAAACCGTTAATAACACTTTTCTGTTGATTCAAACGGTGTCGACACTAATGGGTATCGCCGCTCTACCTTGGGTAGTGGAAAGTTTTGAACACAAGAGCACGCTACGTTGTAGACACTTGGCGAAGGGCTGTAGAGCCATCTCTATGCCGTCGTGTGCGACGGTGAACAGCGCCAGCCG
>NZ_LECR01000081.1:15357-15610 GCF_001602625.1 Sodalis-like endosymbiont of Proechinophthirus fluctus | reverse complement strand
CACCCTGTATCATCAGGCGCCACGCATGGTGCTTGACCATGCCCTACAGCATCTGCTTGTCCGTTTGACCCATGGCATCCCTGGAGAAAGAAAAACGCAGTCGCCTTTTGCCCTGAATCGCGCCTGCGATTATCTGAAAGCGCATTATCATGAGGGGATTGGTCTGGAGGAGTTGGGCCCGTCGCCGGCATTGATTTTTTCCGGCTTAATCACGAATTCCGTGCAGCGTTTGGGTTGCTGCCCAAAACCTGGC
>NZ_LECR01000081.1:14446-15255 GCF_001602625.1 Sodalis-like endosymbiont of Proechinophthirus fluctus | reverse complement strand
GAGTCATCTGGGGCGTTGGTTTCGTCGTGCCTATCATATGACGCCTGCCCGCTATCGGTAATTAGTGCACAAACGTTCCAGACGGCGTTTGAAACCCCTTTTACTCTAACAGCCTGGTCAATAATCAAGAGCGTAGAGATGAACAAAGTGGAACAACAGTCAATTGCGGTGCCGGAACGCTGTGTGGTGATAACGATCAGGCCCTAGTGCAATCCTCGTCATTAGTGCCCTCTAAGCATCAATCTTTAAATGCAATTATCAACAGGAGAGTAACTGGATGAAAACCTTACGTAGTAAGTGGATAACCACTGGTGTGGGTTTGCCTCGCCTCTACGACCCGCTCTGCTTGGATAAAACCTTTCAGTGAGCAGACCGGTATTGACGAGTAAGACTCTGTTGCCCTTTAGTGGCGGGGCAGCCACCGAGGGACTTGACTATACCTGATCGATACATTAAGAACGGCAACGGAGGACCCAAATATGAGCAGACAATATAAAATCGCCTATGAATGGCAATAAGGGAGATGGGAGATACTACTGCTCGTAGGAAGGCACCGTCTAAAGCGATAACGAGCTTACCACCAATAGTACCGGTGACGGAGGCCGACAAAAATACGTCGGTACACTCCGCCAATCAGCCGCAGACGACGGTGACTATACTGTCCATCGTGCCTTATCCCTGAAACCATGCGTAAGCGGCATCTTTACTTCTGTCAATATCCGTTTCATTATCGCTGCTGTGGTTGGTTAGAATGGACGTTGAGCGGTTAATGAAACGGAAATAGCATGCGAACTTCATGGCCCTGGTAC
>NZ_LECR01000081.1:6708-14366 GCF_001602625.1 Sodalis-like endosymbiont of Proechinophthirus fluctus | reverse complement strand
GCTAAACGATCTTGCTCGTTCAGGAGAGTAAGCGTTTTCGCAGGGTGATCCGCACCAGGAGACGGAGCACTCACCGCTAGGCGGCGCTGCGTAGGTTGTCATGTACCGCCGAATTTTGTCATGTACCGCCGGCGGCAATGGCATACGCCTATCACTATATCACACTGGCGCTTATGGAGGAGGGTGAACCCTTAAGGCCCGCGCCTGGCTGTGGTGGAGTGCAGCCGGTGTAGAGGACAGATCAGGCTCACGGTGATAAGGGAGCGAGATACTGAAGGGACGGATGAGTATGCCTCTGGCCGCATAATCTAGCGTCGTTAGCGGATTGACGATCGGAAAGCCCGCCCTCAGCACGCACTATGGAGCAAACCGAAGCAGCGCTATAGGGTCCCCACTACCCCTTGTCGTTCCACTCCCGCTTGCTGAAAATGCCTATCCAGACAGTGCTGGTAGCTGTCGGTTGCGGAAAGGCTAATGTACGGCAGGATAAGGAAATTCTCCGGCGTTAATAGGGATTTGGCGTAGAGTGGAATGGCAGGGCGCCAGTACGCAAACTTCATTAATAGTCATCAGGGTTTCTCTGCTAGTGCCTGCTGGCGCTGTCTGGTTTCCGTCAGGCCCAAATTAAGTCACTGGGCGGAAAGCCACTCCTCCAGCAGTCGCGACTCCTGCAGGATAATACTTAGGCCGATTTCCGGGCGTGTGGCGTGTGGCGTGTGGCGTGTGGCGAAGAGAGCGTGACACACTTCCGGCAGTACAGCGACTAGGAAAACACCATTAGGCACGTGACAGACAGTTGCGCCTGGCGGGAAGTATTCTCGAATAGCGCGCTGCGTCAAGGATTCGGTCCATCGCAGTACGAGCTCTGTACTTCCTCGAATAGCTGTAACCCTTCATGGGTTGGCTTCAGGCGACCCTTAATTCTCTCAAACAGCGTCAGCTGCAACAGCTGCAACAGCTGCAACAGCTGTTGCAGCTGACGCCAGCTCTCACGGCTCACGGTAGGTTGAGACGTGTGAAGCAGTCCCGCCGCCTTGGTCGGACCCCGTTGTCATGACCGCCTGAAAATATCGATTTGCTGTGAGCTTACCCACCTCTATCTTCCACCTCATCTTAAAATCCATATCATAATAGATATGGATAAAAAAGATAATTTATTAATAGGAGACAATGTATTATACAGGAAAGCCCCAGCACCAGCCCACACTAACACTGCCGTGACCAACCCATCGCCTACATGAACTACCATGCCGCATGATCTTTACACCATAGAACACGCCCTGAACGCCGTTAATTTATTGCTATTGCATCAGTAGGATGGCAGCCTGGTTTGGGCGTATGAAGCGGAAACCATCAGTGCGCGTATATTGCGCAATTATGTTGTTTCTATATCGCTCGTTTCTCCTAGAAAGTCTACTCCATATCTATCTGCTGCGCCTGATGCGTAGCCAAGGCGTCAAGGTAGACTCGGTGTCGCTCGGGGAGATTGGACGCGCGCTATTTGGCCGGTTTTCAGCCGGGCAACTACCAGCCATAACATCGTTTATACCGCCGATTTGCTGGATTGAACCGACGCTGGCACGGGGTCTTTGAGCTCGGCATCCTGATCAATGCCGACTCGGCGGATATGCTGGTGCATCTTGGCGCATGCGTGCCAGGGGCACGGCATATGGCTGCTGGTCAATCCTGGTTTTAGCCATGGCTACAGCTAAAAAACTAATACCGACGGAGAAAATAGCAAACACGGTATTTGGCATTAAGATTTGCCGTAGGCCATGGTACTTATCCGTCGCTATGGCCTGCAGCTTATCGGCATACATATGCACATCAGTTCTGCATATCGGTTCGGACGTAGATTACGGCCATCTCGCACAGGCCTGCGACGCACCATGTTGTAGCAGGTCATTACTAGTGGACTGGATCTCACAGCCATTTCCTCGGGCGGCGGGTTATCAGTACCTTATCATCCGTTCGGGCGAGGAGGCGATTGATACCGATCACTACTTTGGTCTGTGGGATGATGCCTGCTAGCGGATTAGCGCACATCTCTGGCATCCGGTGACGCTTGAAATTGAACCTGACCGGTTTTGATGGCGGAAGCGGACGTGCTTGTGTCGTAGTTCAGGGCGGTCAAAGATATGGGCAGCCGCCACTTCGTGCTGGGGACACCAGATTTAACGATTTAATACGCCCGGCGATGTACGTTAGCTAAGCTATCACGCTGCTGCTAGCGGGCGGTTGCAACCACGGCGCGATACTGTGGTAGGGCAACTTTGTGAGTCCAGCGATGTTTTTACCCAAACTGCCGTCGGCGCCGCTGCAAGCGAAGCGCTATTTGACTGGGAAATATTATTGACATGAAAGAAGTATTAGAGGTCAGCTTCCTCCCCGTTGTATGCAGCGGGGTATCGCCGACGTGATGATGCTTAAAATGCCGTCTAAGCGTTTAAGGGGTTCTCAGGTAAGGCGATACTCACGGTGCGCTGCTATTGCAAAACACGAGTGGGCTGCTAGACGATGCTTATGGCGAAAGATTTTAGCTCCAGCGCAATGTGATCGCCCTCGAGCCCGATGAAGAGAGTTTGCCGCTAGTCGCGAATTTATCCTCGAATGCGGGTGCCTTGGTTGCGGTACACCGCCAACCTGGATGATCCTACAGTCTGCCGCCAGCGCGCTGTGGATGCCGGCGGGCACATCTTTAAACACCAAACAGCCGCTAAGTCGCGATGTCGAATAATTTTTCGCCCAGCTGATAGGGCTCGCATCGGGTTTACTGCAGGTCACCTCATTGGCGTCCACCATTAGTGCGGGCAACGGCAGTCGCCAGTATGTCATTCTGTGCCGGGTTTACCAGCCCGCGGCGGGCTAGCGGAATTCACCACGGTCCATGGGACATCGCCGAGCGTACTGAGGAAGCGGCCGGCTCTCGGGATTTCCAGTGCTTTGCCGCCAAATTCAATCTCCAAGCCGTCAAGCAGCACCACTACCTATTCTTCCAGCCCAGCGGTAAATGGGGGAGACCAATGGATGACGCCACGAGAATGAACCTTATGACAAATACTCAGTACATGCTGGGTTGCAATTATGATTGATGCGATACCAGTGACGACAGATAAATTTAATCTGATGCGTGGAGTAGACCAGTATTAATTATATTATCTCTGGTTGGGAAGGGTGATAGTCAAACTATGACCTCCGTTGTTTTTTCTGCTGGGAAGACCTGTATATCCTAAATAGATACAGGTTTTTAACAAATAGAAGTCGAAAATTGCGTGCGCTCTTGGGGTAAATCATACTTATTAAACACCGCCGGCAACACTTCTACCTCAGTGATACGGACGTCTGGCCGGAGAGGGAAATGCAACATTTAGTTGAATATATATGATATATATCATATAATAAATATGATACTATTTTTATTTGCCGATAATCTGCGAGGATTTGTACATAATGAAGGGACACTGCAGATTAATTATTCATGACAGTTCAACATAAAAAGGTAATTTTTATAATTGAAAAAAGTTAATTGGAGATAGGAGGTTAGAATGGACATTCGGCAACTCCGGACGTTTATCACTCTAGCTGAGTGCCTGAGCTATCGAGAAGCACCGGAGAGGTTGTGGCTGACACAACCCATACTGATAGATCAAGGTGTTGGAGGCGGAAATCAGTTTAGTACTGTTTTTGCATAAAAATCACGGTACCCAAGCTCAGCCGTCATGGTCAGTAGTTTTATCAAGACGCGAAAAAATAATCGGTCAGTTCAACTCCTTCAAGATGCTATCCCAGCAATTGACCAATGGCAAGAGTGGCAAGTTATCGCTGGGTTTATTTCTTCGGCGACGCTGGCGGGTGCTGGCCATTATCACCGCCTTCCAGAATGCCTTCCAAATCTCGATATCCATCCTGAGTTGCAAGATATCTCTCTTTGCCGGTGCAGAAAAAGAGCATCCTGAGTGGTCAACTGCGGGCGGATTTTATGTGTATCCCGGTTGCTGCCGCCGTTGTCGTTCCATAAAACCGGCTCGGACTACTTAATAATTTATCCTTCATAATAGCTGTTGGCATCAGCAAGGAACCACTGTATCAGCTTTAACGTCGCTGTACGCTCTTTACCGTGAACGCAGAAAATTGCCCTGGTTCGGCGCTGAAAATCAATAAGTTCATCGCCGCGAACGGCATCCAACGCTCGCAAGATGTGATGTAATGTATCAGCGATACCAAGATCTTAAAGTAAATCAGAGCGACAAAGATGCCGCCCCTAGCGCGTTACCAAGGAAGATCGATGTATCCCCACCCGGCAGCAGGCTGGAAATGACGTGTATATCCAGCAGAAAACCCAGGGTAATAAACGCGCCAGCTATGATACCCAAGATCAGCATACTGGTAAGGAGACTTGACTTTTCACGACGACGGTATGCGTGGCAATTGAAGCAACTTCTTTGGGTGAATAAAAGGACATGTGATTCGCATGTTAATAGAATGATAAGGTGCCACGCATAGTAGCTTCTCACTTCGGTGAAGCTAACATTAAAATAGACGAGTCACGGCAAAAAAGTGTTAACGACCTCGCTCTGATTCAGCGGCTGAGTCATATCAACGCTGCGTTCTTTCATTTGCCGAGCAAATCGCCCGTTTCCCAGCGCAGTAGAATCAGTTCCGCAGCCAGTGACTGGCACAGCATTGCGGTAAGTAGGTGATGGGGAAGCGGTATTTATCTGAATTATATTCACCGGTAATATGCGTTGGCCTCAATAAATATCAACAACGTCGTATAGGCGCTCCGACGCCGGCAGTGTCACGGAACGGAGACGCACCAGCGTCGAGTTGAACATATTGGTTACCTCTGGCAGCGGCTCACCGTTGGTCAGCGCGCGATATGTGCCTCTTGAATGGCCATGACCACTACCGGGCAGCGGATGGTGGTCAAATGGGGCTGCAGATAGCACGATATCAGCATATCATCGAAGCCGGACCAGAGATATATCTTGCGGCACCTTTATTTATGTCGTTATCGCTGAGTACCGTCATCGTACTGACGGCTGTCGAGTTTTTATAGCAGGCAATGGAAGAAAAATTGCGGGCGCGGCCCAGAAAGTTTGATAATCGCCTGTTCCCCACCCACCTCATATGGCGTGCCAAAGCAGCCGGCCATTGAACTTTTTTCAGATAGAAACCAAGCGGCAGTGTTAAGATCGGCTGGCCAAAATTTACCGACAACGACGGTCAGCGCCCGACTATTGGTGGCTTTTGGTCACAGCTGTAAACACCTCGCCTTGGCGGGCGGTGATGCGTTCTACCTTGCCCAACACGATAAGATCTATAAGCTCTTTCCAGTCGGGTTGCAGTTGTAGCTCTTCCTCCGTGTCCGGGCTCCACAAGAGCGGAGCTCCGATGCGGTGTCGCGCCAGTGGGGTTGTTCGCTGACTCTCGACCGGGATCCAGAGCACCCGGGCCGGCTTATAACGCACGTGGCTGGTTTCCCAGATAACGCCGATATTGCCGGTCAGAGGTGCCACGCAAACAAAAGTAGCCTATAACGGCCGTCCGCCGCTATACACCGGAATGGTTTTCAACCCTACGTCGATGGTGGCAAAATCTTACTCGGACTTACTGCCGGTGCTGGCACCCAGATAGTGTTCCAAGAGGACGCTAGTAAACCTTTTGTCGCGCTTGAGATTAGAGGGGATCGGTAGACCGGCTTGGGCAGATAACTCCCCAAGGTATAACCCACCAGCGCGTCGGCGCGGCGCAGTAGTTTCCTTTCATCGGTGGGGTAGGGATGCAAAGGAAAGTGGAATCAGGCTGTTCATTTCTTGGTCATGAACTGAATAAAAACTAAGCACCTGCGGCACATCTGCGCTGCTAACGTGTGTGCCGGATGGAAAAAAATAATAATATAATGATATTAAACACTTTTTAATGATATCAACAGGGACAATGGCACAAGCCCGAAAGTAGTTGTACACCCGCTACGGGCAACAATAAACAGGATCTTACACCATGTTATTCACAGATTTTCTGGATAACCCGGTCAATCGACGAGTACTGTTTCTATTTATAGCTTTTATAGCGCCGTTTTAGCCTATTTGTCCATTGTATTTGCGACGTATATCCGTTTTTCTGTGGATAAAATCATCGATGGTTTGTTTTTTTATCCATACTTGGTGAAGAGATTTTTCACCGCGTCGTCATCGCGCCTTTCTTGGCGAGGGTAAGCATTTTAGTCTGTTGCTCTTCATTCTCTTTTTTTATTCTCAGCACGGGCGTTTGAGGAAATGTTTTACCCATCTAATCCATAGTTGCACACAAATATATCTACAGAAAAAGTGCATAAAATGGCGATCTCTTGCTACTAGCTGTTTATAACTTGACGCCATTAAGTTGGTCCGAAGGGTATTATTCACCGGCGATTAGTGAGAAGAAGTAGTTTACCGTTCAGAGCGAGTATGAAACAATCAGAACATCGTACATTTTATGTAATCGAGGTAGTCCGGTGATCGATGATAATGGCTACCGCCCGAATGTTGGTATTGTAATCTGTAATCTCGACGGGCAGGTGCTATGGGCCAGGCGATACGGACAGCATTCCTGGCAGTTCCCCCAGGGCGGCATCAACGCTGGTGAGACCGCGGAGCAGGCGATGTACCGCGAGTTGTTCGAGGAGGTCGGTCTGAGCCGCAAAGATGTGCGCATTCTGGCCTCGACGCGTAACTGGCTGCGTTATAATCTTCCTAGGCGGTTGGTACGCTGGGACACAAAGCCGGTGTGTATTGGTCAGAAGCAAAAATGGTTTCTACTACAGCTCATGTGTCCGGATGTGGATATCAATATGCAGCGCGGAGGGATACCTGAATTTGACGGCTGGCGCTGGGTCAGCTTCTGGTACCCGGTACGTCAGGTCGTTTTCTTTAAACGGGACGTATACCGCCGGGTGATGAAGGAATTTTCCGGCGTCATGATGCCGCTACAGGAAACTGTGGTGCAGCGTTCCGCGCCGGCACACAGACGGAAAAGAGGCTAAGTCACGCAGATTGTGCTCACGCGTTTGCTGTAAATCGTTGAAAAGGTCGCCGCCGCGCCACGTTTGTCGGATTCATTTGACATTCTGGTTAATGAAACCTGTCGGGCGATGAATACTAAAGTCTGTTCGGTTTATTTAGCCGATAACGATCGGCTCTGCTATCACCTGACGGCGACGCGCAGTTTATTTAAACTGCGCGGGCTCGCGCCGATCACGCTGGCATTTGACTAAGAGGTTGTCGGCCTGGTCGGACGGTTGGTTGAGATGATTAACCTAGCAGACGCCAACACCCATCCTAATTTCAAATACTTTCTAGCAGTGAAAAAAGAGCGTTTTCGTTCCTTTCTAGGCGTGCCGATTATCCATCACCGTCAGTTGCTCAGCGTACTGACGTCAGTTGCTCAGTGCACTGGTGGTGCAGCAGCGCGAGCACTGGCAGTTCGACGAGAGAGAAGAATCATTTATGGTCACACTGGCTGCGCAGATGGCCGGCATTCTATCCCAGTCGCATCTCAACGCGCTGTTCAGCCAATACCTCCAGACTCGTATTCGTGCCCTGGCGACCACGCCGGTGTTAGCTGTCTCTCAGGGATAGGTGGTCAGCAGCCAGCTTTCCCTCGACCAAGTTTATCAG
>NZ_LECR01000081.1:2391-6661 GCF_001602625.1 Sodalis-like endosymbiont of Proechinophthirus fluctus | reverse complement strand
TGAACGAATCCGTCGCCGAATTCTGCCGTCTGAGCAAGTGGTTTACCGCCAGCGCGCAGTAAAGACAGCGCGGCGGTGTTCACAGCCATTTGCTCAATGATGCGTGCCTGAAACGCGATCTGTTCGCGGAAATCAACGGCGGCGTGGCGGCTGAATGGGCGATGAAGTTGGTGATTGAACGTTTCTCCGAGCAATTCGCGTTGCTAAGCGATAGCTATTTACGCGAACGCGCTGGCGATTTGCGGGCGCTCGGCCAACGACTTCTGTTCCATCTTGACGATAGCGCGCAATGTCATTCAGTGGTCATCGTGCTTCGTGCTGGTGGCCGACGAGCTATAAGCGCCGCGCTCCTGGCCGAAGTGCCGCAGGACAAGCTGGTGAGATTATGGTGCGCGACGGCGCTGCCAACTCCCATACTGCTATTCTAGTGCGGCGATGGGGATACCGACCTTGATAGGTGCCGATATCCAGCCGCTGTTGCTTAATCAGCACTTGCTTATCGTCGACGGCTACCGCGGTGAACTGCTGGTGGATCCTGAGCTTGTCCTGGTGCAGAAATGTGGAGTACCAGCGCCTGGTCAGCGAAGAGCGCGAACTCACCTGACTGGCGGAAGATGATATGGAGCAGCCGTGGCGCTGAAAAGCGGCGAACGTATCCAGGTGATGCTCAACGCCAGTTTGAGCTCGGAATATAATTTGAGCTCGGAATATAAACAGTGCCTCGACGATCGGGTGGACGGCATCTGTTTGTACCGCATGGAAGTTCCCTTCTGTTGCAAAACAGCTTTCCCTCGGAAGAGGAGCAGGTAGCGCAATATCAAGGAATGTTGCAATTGTTTCCAGGTAAATCGATGACGCTGTGCATCCTGGACTTCGGCGCCGATATAGCGGCCCTATATGCCGATAAGCGAGAAAAATCCCTGCCTGAGCTGGCGCGGTATTTGTATTACTCTTGACCAGCCGGAGATTTTTCTCATCCATGTGCGCGCCAATGTCGCCACCGGCAATTTAATTATTCTGCTGCCGATGATAACCAGTGTCGATGATATTGACGAAGCGCGCCGGCTCATCGACCGCACCAGACGCGAAGTTGAGGACGTGCTGGGCTATGCGCTACCAAAGAGCTGCGTATCGGTATTATGGTGGAAGTATCGGCCATGGTGTTTATGCTGTCGGAGCTGATGAGCCGGGTAGATTTTCTATCGGTCGGCACCAACGACCTAACACAGTATTTTTTGGCGGTGGATCACAATAATACCAGGGTGGCGGCGATGTACGATAGCCTGTATCTAGCCATGCTGAAGGTTCTGCAAAAAACCATTAGAGAGTCAGAGCGGCTAGGGCTGACTTACAGCTTGTGCGGAGAACTAGTTGACGATACGATGGGCCCATTGCTGCTAGTGGGTATGGGCTATTGTACGCTGAGTATGAACGGCTATAGCATAGCGCGTATCAAGTACTTATTATTGCGCAAGTATTTATTATTGCGCAATTTGGCGCTGAATGAGGCAAGGGGCTAGCGGAGCGGGTTATTGGCACACAAAACAGCATCGAAATCCGCTATCAGGCGGCAGCATTCATGGAGCAGATCGACCTTGGTGGCCTGATTTGGGGCGGCGCTGGGCAGGGAATCGTTGCATCTGACGGAGGTTATTTACATCCCCTGACTCTCGCCGTCATGCCGCTATGTTATAATACACCACCTCAGTTATAATACACCACCTCATGCCGCGCGGGAAAAGTGCCTGCGTGGCATGTACAGCGGCCGCCGCGTCATCCGGTGGCCGGATAACAAAAACGACGACGTTGTGGTGATGAATGACGACCCATTATCTGGTCTTTCCTCAGTTTGACCCGGTGATTTTTTCCCTGGGCCTGGTTTCCCTGCACTGGTACGGTCTAATGTATCTAGTGGGCTTCGTCTTTGCCATGTGGCTGGCGGTACGGCGCGCGAACCGCCCTGGTAGCGGCTGGTGCAAAGTAGAAGTCGAAAATCTACTCTATGCCGGTTTTCTCGGGGTGTTTATCGGAGGCCGTATCGGTTATGTGCTGTTTTACAACCTGCCGCTATTTCTCGATAATCCCCTATACCTGTTTAAGGTCTGGGACGGCGGTATGTCGTTCCACGGCGGCTTAATAGGCGTCATCGTGGTGATGCTGTGGTTCTCCCATCGTACCCGTCGCCATTTTTTCCAGGTGGCCGATTTTGTCGCGCCGACAGTGCCCTTCGGCCTGGGTGCCGGCCGTTTGGGGAATTTTATCAACGGCGAGTTATGGGGTCGGGTTACTACCGATACGCCATGGGCAATGCTGTTTCCCGGCTCCCGGGAGGAAAATTTGGCGCTGCTGCCGGCCAATCCGCAGTGGCAAGCGCTGTTTGAGTGCTATGGCGTGCTGCCTCGCCATCCGTCCCAGATCTACGAGATGCTCCTTGAAGGAGTGGTGCTGTTTATTATTCTCAATCTGTTTATCCGTAAGTCGCGGCCTATCGGCAGCGTCTCCAGTTTGTTTCTGATTTGCTACGGAGTCTTTCGCATTCTAGTGGAATTTTTCCGCGAGCCGGATGTCCAATTAGGCTTGTTCAGCGGCATCATCAGCATGGGGCAGATTTTATCGCTGCCGATGATTTTGGCCGGCGTGATTATGATGGCCTGGGCGTACCGTCGCTGTCCCTAGCAACATATGTCCTGAGGTATTATGAAACAATATTTGGATTTGATGCGCATGGTGAGTGTGCAAGGTACGCCGAAAGTGGATCGTACCGGTACCGGTACCCTGTCAGTGTTTGGCCATCAAATGCGCTTCGATTTGCGCCAGGGTTTCCCGCTGGTGACCACAAAACGCTGCCATTTGCGGTCGATTATCCACGAGCTGTTGTGGTTCCTTAATGGAGATACCAATATTGCTTATTTGCAGCAGAATAACGTTTCCATCTGGGATAAGTGGGCGGATGAAAACGGCGATCTGGGGCCGGTGTACGGTCGGCAGTGGCGCTCCTGGAGGACTGACGACGGACGCCAGATAGACCAGTTGGCCGAAGTGATGCGCCAGCTCAGGCAAGATCCGGATTCCCGTCGCATTATCGTTTCCGCCTGGAACGTCGGCGATCTAGACAAAATGGCCCTGGCTCCGTGCCATGCGCTGTTTCAGTTCTATGTCGCCAACGGCATCTTATCGTGTCAGCTCTACCAGCGTTCGTGCGATATTTTCCTCGGCCTGCCGTTCAATATTGCCAGTTATGCCCTGCTGATGCACATGCTAGCGCAGCAGTGTGATTTGCAAGTCGGTGATTTCGTCTGGACCGGCGGCGATACTCATCTCTACAGTAACCATTTGCAGCAAGCGGACCTGCAACTGACCCGCGATCCGCGGCCGCGGCCGCTGCTGCTGATTAAGCGCCGTCCGGCAACATTGTTCGATTACCGCTTCGAGGATTTTGAGCTGACGGGTTATGATCCCCATCCGGCGATTAAAGCGACGGTCGCGGTATAAGTCACGGTATAAATTGCTCTCGTGTAGAACATCTGTGCCTAAACATGATTTTTGGGCAGCTGGTCCGTTAGCGTATAAAAGGCTCATGCGCGTGCGGTGATATGTCCTCGTCTATTCGCGATATCGCTCACGCTGCCTTTGTATATCCTATTTCCCGCCTTTCAATGATTGCATCATACACCGCATAACTCAATTTCGCCGCTGGATCGGATCCAGCGACGCAAGCCGAGCTACACTGCAGCAATGAATGACTCCATTAACAGTACCGACCGCGATAACGTCTATGCTTTGCCTGAGTTTTCCTGACGCTAGCGTTGACCACGTTGCCAATCCTGGCGAGAAGTTACGGCTGGTGTCAACATCAGTTCCCCGCCCCAGCAACTGTTGGGCGCTGCTCGCCAGTTGCTGGATTTTATCGTTCGCCAGCAGTGGCATATCGCATGGGGTTAACCGCCGCTGCCGGATCAATGCGGTCTTCGGCGAACGCTGGCAGCTGTACGGTGATCCTCTATGTGGCTTGGGCTGAGCAGCACCTGGAGAGCTAGGCGCGAACCTGCGCGCTGTGTTGCTCCCTATACGGGTGTTCACCTGTCGTTGTCGACGGTAGGCGAGCTGAGTCTGGGCAAGCTGAGCCACACCGCCAGTGTGACTCAATTTGTCCTCAGTAATCAGCGGCTGAGGGTGGTGGTTTCCAGCCGCAGGCGGGTCCAGCTATACAATGAGGGGACGCTTGGTGTAGTCCCGTCATGCTAAACGGTTAGGCAGCAGGGGCGCCGCA
>NZ_LECR01000081.1:347-2300 GCF_001602625.1 Sodalis-like endosymbiont of Proechinophthirus fluctus | reverse complement strand
CGCTGCACTTTTTTCCCGAACTGCACCGTGGTGCCGAAGGAGCGATAGTACAACTGAGATTGATGCGCCAGCTTAATCTCTATGCACTGACTATGGTCAAGTACCTGCCTTCGTACCGGCTTTTCGACTCAAGGCAAGGCAGAGCGCGCTGTAGATTTACAGACGCTAGGGAGCCATCCAGCTCCTTGTTTTATTGTCGGTTATGCCTATTACTCGCGCAGTGATGCATCCGGCATCTCGTCTCTGCCACCTTCGGCTATCTCCTATGTAGGGGGCGCTAGAGACTCAGTGTGATATACGTGATTGTCAAAGGGACTGAGAAAAGGAGTTCAATAGCTATGAGCTGGCGATGATACGGCTGCGATTTACCATCCTTACAGGTGGTGCTCTGCGCATTCATTTGGCCGCGACTACCCGTCGTCGGCCGGATATCGGCCACGCCGTGACATAGGTCGTGGCGCAGCGAAATCTATGAATAGGAAACCGGATATCGGCGCTTCTGGCGACGGCGTTGCTCGCTATCACCGCGCTAGAGCCGCTGTATCCGCCGGCGCTGGACCCCTAGTGCGCTATCTCAGCCGCCCAACTGGCGGATTAACCTGATTGAATAATCCTGCGACGAGTATTGCCGGCGTTGTTACCGACATAGTCAATTTGCCGGCCAGCGAACGCATCAGCCTCAATGAATAGGGTTGCCAGAATTCAGATGGCTTAACAAGTACGTGATCGCTTGCGTTCCGGGTAAATCAAGTTAGAGTGGGTGCAGACATTGTAATAAGCCCTTGGGCAGAAGGTCATTGGCGAGGAGTTTATGTTTACCGTTTATCATTCTAACCAACTGGATCTGCTTAAGACCCTTATCACCGTGCTGATCGCGGGCAGGCCGCTGCGCGATCCGTTCCAGTCAGAAGTAATTCTGGTCCAAAGCAACGGGATGGCGCAGTGGATGCAGATGGAATTAGCAGCACACTTCGGTATTGCGGCCAACATTGAATTTCCGCTGCCGGCCAGCTTTATCTGGCAGATGTTCAACCACGTGTTGCCCGATATTCCTGATGAAAGCGCATTTTCCAAACCGGCGATGACTTGGCGGCTGATGGCACTGCTGCCTCNTCTGTGTCATCAGCCGGAATTTGCGGCGATAAGCGAATATCTGCTCGATGATGATGATAAGCGTAAAGTTTTCCAATTCGCCGACCGGGTCGCGGATCTCTTCGACCAGTATCTGGTATATCGTCCCGACTGGCTAGAAATCTGGCAACGTGGTGAAGTGATTGACGGTATAGGAGACGCTCAGCGCTGGCAGGCCCCATTGTGGCGGACGTTAATGGCCGAGACGGGACGGGCAGGGCATCCGCTGTGGCACCGCGCCAATCTATATCAGTGTTTTATCCAGACATTGACGCAAAGCCAGACGCGGCCACTTGGATTGCCTGATAGAGTGTTTATCTGCGGCATCTCAGTGTTACCTCCTACCTACCTACAAGCGCTTCAGGCGTTAGGGCGCCATATTGATATCCATCTTCTGTTTACCAATCCCTGTCGCTATTACTGGGGGGATATTCGCGATCGCGCTTTTCTAACGCGGCTGCTGCACCGCCGTCGCCGGCACTATCAGCAGCGGACAGAGCAGGCGCTGTTTCGGTGCCCCGAACAGGCCGCCGCGCTGTTCGACCCGCTGGGAGAGCAGCAAATAGGTAACCCGCTGCTGGCCTCCTGGGGCAAACAGGGGCGCGATAATCTTTACCTGCTGGCGCAGATGGACGGTATTGCCGAGGTGGATGCATTTGTTGAGCCGGCTGGTGATAACTTGCTAAGCCTACTGCAGCGCGATATCCTGGCCCTCGAGGATCACGCAGTGATTGGCATGGAGGGCGAAACGCTCATTCAGGGCGGCGGCAAGCGGCCACTGCGGCTGGATGACCGCTCGCTGAGCCTGCATGTCTGCCATAG
>NZ_LECR01000081.1:0-328 GCF_001602625.1 Sodalis-like endosymbiont of Proechinophthirus fluctus | reverse complement strand
AAGTGGAAGTGCTGCACGACAGCTTACTGGCGATGATAGCGGAAGACCCAACGCTGCGCCCGCGCGACGTGATTGTCATGGTAGCCGATATCGACCGTTATACGCCGGCGATCCAGGCGGTGTTCGGCAATGATGGTGGAGAGCGCTATCTGCCTTTTGCCATTTCCGACAGACAGGTGCGGCATCTCCATCCTGTTCTGCCAACGTTTCTTAGCCTGTTAGAATTACCTCGCAGCCGCTTTGTCGCCGAGCAGGTGCTGGCGTTGCTGGAGGTGCCGGCGCTGGCGGCCCGCTTTGCTATTGATGAGCATGGTCTTCAACTGCTGCG
>NZ_LECR01000088.1:30379-31045 GCF_001602625.1 Sodalis-like endosymbiont of Proechinophthirus fluctus | reverse complement strand
GCAGTACCCTACACTCTTTGCTACAAAGAGTGAACACAACAGATGAAACGAGCGGTGGTGGTGTTTAGCGGTGGGCAGGATTCAACTACCTGCCTTATCCAGGCCTTAAGTCAGTACGACGAAGTTCATTGCGTCACCTTCGACTATGGCCAGCGCCATCGGGCGGAAATCACCGTCGCCCGTGAGCTGGCGATGCAATTGGGCGCACGGGTACATAAAGTGATCGACGCCGGCCTGCTTAATACGCTAGCGGTCAGCAGTCTTACCCGCGACAGCATTCCGGTACCGGGCTACGAGGAAATGCCCGACGGTCTGCCCAGCACCTTTGTGCCCGGCCGCAACATCTTGTTTTTAACGCTGGCCTCTATCTATGCCTATCAGGTCGAGGCGGAAGCAGTCATTACCGGCGTATGCGAGACGGATTTCTCCGGTTATCCCGATTGCCGTGACGGCTTTATCAAAGCGCTAAACCACGCGGTCAATCTCGGTATAGCGCGCGAATTACATTTCGTCACGCCGCTAATGTGGCTAGATAAAGCTGAAACCTGGGCGCTGGCAGATTATTACCATCAACTTGATCGGGTGCGAAATGATACGCAGACCTGCTACAACGGTATCAAAGGCGATGGCTGCGGACAATGCGCAGCTTGCCGTTTACGTGCGCGC
>NZ_LECR01000088.1:29535-30204 GCF_001602625.1 Sodalis-like endosymbiont of Proechinophthirus fluctus | reverse complement strand
GCAGTGCGAAAAACCACCAGTGCCACCGTAAAACGCTACACTTACCCCTCCCGTAGCGTTTACAGCTTCAGGCAATCCTTGATCCGAGCCATTCTCACTGGGAGGCGGGGCCGATGCCTTTTAATTTTTCCAGATCATCAATACGCTCAAACGGACCGTGCTGCTCACGGTAATCAATAATCACCTGGCCCTTTGTAGGCCCGATGCCTTTCAGCCCGTCCACCAAATCGTCAAGTGGTACGGTGTTGATACTGATTCTGTCTTCATCATTCTCCATGTTGTCCGTACTTGGCGTGGCATCCGGTACGAGTTCCGCCACTCACTGGCCTGCAGCCGGCCCAGCGCTGTCTGTATTGCCGCTCGGCGGCGTGCCTCTGGCGCACTCTCCTCCCCCTACCGTTAATGGTTTTCCTGCTTTGCCCTAACCCTCCCTTTGCTGACTGAAGGCTTAGGGTACTCATTAACGCTAGCTGTAGGCCGTTCGGTTTTTTCTTGCTTACTATCCGAGGTATCTGAAGTACTGCGAGTCCGTGGGCCGCTCGACCTTTTTCTGCATATCGTCGAAGGGTGTTTTCCCCGTCGCTTAGTAACCTATCGGCGTCATCGAACCCTCCAGAGGTAGCGCTGCCTCAAACGAAACAGGATCGGTTTGGGTAGCTTTATCGGCGG
>NZ_LECR01000088.1:21506-29489 GCF_001602625.1 Sodalis-like endosymbiont of Proechinophthirus fluctus | reverse complement strand
TGGGGTCCCCACGCCCGCTCGACGTGCTACAGGGAAAAAACAGCGATAAGGGTCATTAAAGTCCTTGTAAATTATCGGTTATCTCAACTTTCCTCTCCATGGCAGAGCACGCCTTGGCGTCCCGATTCCCGCTACCGCGCGCGATGAGAAACGCAGCACAAGCCGCCGCGAAAGCAGCCCGTTAGTAAAGTTAAAGGTAAATTTAAAAGGTAGCGTGCGGTCAGTGTCGCATTATTGCATCTGCGCCGCTGCACGCAGGTTCGTCAATAGCGCATCAAACACCATGCCGTTCATCCCTTGATTCAACTGGCTCACGAATGCCTTGCGCTTCTGCTCATCAAGCAATCGCGGCGTAACGCTATCCAGCGCAATCAGGACGATATCCCCATGCGCATTGGTAGCCATGCCGTAGCTGATTTTGCCCTACGGCGAGTGCGGCAAAGTGAATACGGTTTTTGCCAGCGGGATCGCCTTGGTTAGCGGAATAGAAATGCCGCGCGGCGCTGAAGCTCAGGCCGGAGAGACCTGCAGCGCCTCGGCTTCTTTATCGTTTCCATGCTTCAAGGCGACGAGCGTTTTTTCAGCATCCACGCGAGCCTGTTCTACGGCTTTCTGGCGCTTCATTTTCTGCTCAACCTGCGCACATACATCCTCAAGCGGTTGCATATGTTCGGGACGGTGATTGGCAATACGGATGACGAAAGCGCGGTTGCCATCGACGGTGATCACATCTGAATTGCTGCACGGTGCCCCATTGCTTCCCAATAGAGTCCCCTCGAACAGCACCTGCTTCACCATATCGTAATTCAGCGCCGCGGGCACGTCATCCCGGCTGAATCAGTCGGTCTCTTGCGCCGTGATACCGGTGGCAGCTTCAAGCCGATGCCAGCATCTCATTATCGTTATTGGCCGCATCACTCACTTTTTTCTGCAGCGCATAATAGGCATCGATGGCTTTCTCCTGTTTCACCTTCGCCGCCATCTCATCATGTACCACGCTCAATGGGCTGCCCTGCGCCGGCGCTACATCGTCCAGATGTATGATAAGGAAGTCCACCGAAGATTTAATTACGCCCGACAGCTAGGCCCCTTTTCGCTCAGTTTGGCCTGCTTCATTTCGTCGAAGTTATCACTGTCGCTTATCCAGCCGATATCGCCGCCGTTTTTCGCTGAGACGACATCGGTGGAGTGGGCTTTGGCAAAGGCGCCGAAATCAGCGCCCTGCTGCAATTGTTTCAGCTAGTTATTAGCGTCGCTTTCGGTTTTGCTTTGGATGATGCTATAGCGTTTACGCGCGGGGATGGTAAATTGATCATGGTGCTAATCATACCAGGACTGGATCTCTTGTTCGTAGACGCTAGTTTTCTCCTGCATCGCTTCAGCGTCCATCGAGATATATCTTACTTTAAGGTTTCCGTCGACAGGTACTGGTTTTTGTGTGCGTTGTAACTAGCTTGGATCTCATCGTCGCTCGAGGTTTGCTTCGCCGCCGGTGCCATGATATCAAAAGTGGGCCAGACGTGCGTCACGAGTTTGCACAGCCACCGCCAACAGTCTGTCAGTTTCCGCCGGCAATAGGAAGGCAGTGCCCGCCAATCCCCCGTATGAGCTGTTGGATAAGCAATTGTTTCCGCATCAGCGCGGCGTATTGATCCGGCGATAGTTCCATATTGCCTATCAAGGAGCGAAATTTGGCGTTATCGAATTTATCCTCGGTGTGGAAAGCTGGGATGGCGAAGATCGCCTGTTTGATTTGATCGTCGCTGATATAGCTAGTCCCAGCTTTACCCGCGTACTGATCCAGAAGGGTTTCATCGATCAATCGCGAGAGCACCTTGCTGGCGCATCTGGCTCATGTAGCCTTCATTAGCCGCCAATTTGGAGAACTGCTTATCCATGGATTCCTGCTGGTTGGTGGTCATGTTCGTTCTGCATCGCCTGCTCCAGCTGCACACGACTGATTTGCTGACCGTTTACCTTGGCAGCGTAGTCGCCATCGCCGTCGATAAGATAGTTGCTTTCCCCGGTCAGCACGAATGAAACAGCAATAATAAGCGCCAGAATAATTCTGAGCACGATGTAATTAGCGGCCGCGCGTAAACTGCCCATCATAGTGTGACAACACTCCGCTATAAATGAATGAAACGCCTGCGCTGGTAAACAGGCTTTTCCCGACTGCTGTAGCTCTCCGGAGACACTGCGCGTTAACACTATCTCTCTGAGAGTGCCAACCATGCTCTGGTCAGCCAATCCAAAAAACGCATTCTGATGATGCACCCTGTCTACCCTACCCGTCTGACTGCGTCAGGTACTAGTTGACCCATGCGAGACAGGGAGCTTGATCAGTTCACTGCGTCTTTCAGCCCTTTACCGGCACGGAATCCCGGCACCTTAGCGGCGGCGATAGTGATCTCTTTACCGGTTTGCGGATTGCGTCCAGTACGGGCGGAACGCTCGCGTACAGTGAAGGTGCCAAACCCGACCAACGCAACGTCATCTCCCTGCTGTAGCGACTTGGTAACTGAAACAATGAGTACATCTAGTGCACGTCCAGCGGCTGCTTTGGAAATATTAGCACCTGCGGCAATTTTGTCGATCAGTTGTGACTTATTCACTTTTTCATCCCCTCTTGAATTCTCTTATCGTGGCGGATTTTCCCTTAAAAGGGACAGTGCAGCTGATATATATCAAACCCAGTATGCTGGAACAGACTAAACCTACCCCCACTAACCAACCCAACACAGCTCACTAACTTAGCGGTACAAAAAAAGGCTGGCAAGTCCGAATTGGCCTGCTAGCCTTTTTACTAGTTTATTTTACATAAACCATTATTCTACCGCTTCAGGCACCACTTCAATACCAAAAGGGGCGTTCTGCAGCGCCAGATTCAACACCTCATCAATGCGCTGAACCGGATGAATATCCAGGTCATTAATCACATTGGTCGGCATATCTTCCAGATCCCGCTTATTCTCAAACGGAATCAGCACGGTTTTGATACCGCCGCGGTGCGCCGCCAGCAGTTTTTCCTTCAGGCCGCCGATGGGCAATACCTGACCGCGCAGGGTAATCTCGCCGGTCATCGCAACGTTGGCCTTGACGGGATTGTCTGTCAGGCAAGACACTAGCGCGGTACACATCGCGATCCCGGCGCTTGGACCATCCTTAGGGGTGGCACCTTCCGGCACATGCACATGAATATCGCGTTTTTCATAAAAGTCAGGGTTGATCCTGAGCTTGTCCGCGCGCGCGCGCACCACGGTCAGCGCCGCCTGAATGGACTCCTGCATCACCTCTCCCAGCGAACCGGTATAGGTCAGTTTGCCCCTGCCAGGCACGCACGCGGTCTCGATAGTCAGCAGATCACCACCGACCTCAGTCCACGCTAGACCGGTCACCTGACCGATACGGTTTTCCCCTTCCGCGCGTCCGTAATCAAAGCGCTGGACACCGAGGAAGTCCTTTAGATTATCGGCGCTAATAGTGATATGTTTCGTGCTCTTATCCATCAGCAGGGTTTTCACCGCCTTTCGGCACAATTTAGAAATTTCCCGCTCTAGGCTGCGCACCCCGGCTTCGCGGGTGTAGTAGCGAGTAATCCCCACTAGCGTGCTGTCTTCCACCGTCAATTCGCCTTTCTTCAGGGCGTTGCGCTCAAGCTGCTTAGGCAGCAGATGCTGTCGGGCGATGTTGATTTTCTCATCTTCAGTATAACCCGATAGACGGATCACTTCCATCCGATCGAGCAGCGGCGCCGGAATATTCATCGAGTTAGAGGTAGCGACAAACATTACGTCGGATAGATCATAGTCCACTTCTAAATAATGGTCGTTAAACGCCACGTTCTGCTCGGGATCCAGCACCTCCAGCAGCGCCGACGCAGGATCTCCGCGCATATCCGACGACATCTTGTCAATTTCGTCGAGCAGGAACAGCGGATTTTTCACGCCGACCTTGGACATCTTCTGGATAAGCTTGCCCGGCATAGAGCCGATATAAGTACGACGGTGCCCGCGAATTTCCGCCTCATCACGCACGCCGCCTAGCGCCATGCGCACATACTGCCGGCTAGTGGCCTTGGCGATGGATTGGCCGAGAGAAGTCTTACCCACTCCGGGAGGTCCCACCAGGCACAATATCGGCCCCTTGATTTTACTAACCCGGCTCTGTACTGCTAGATATTCCAGAATGCGGTCTTTGACGCGTTCGAGCCCGTAATGATCCTTATCGAGCGTCTCCTGTGCCTTGACTAAGTCTTTTTTGACTTTGCTGCGCGCATGCCAAGGCACCGATAACATCCAGTCGATGTAGCCGCGCACCACGGTTGCCTCGGCGGACATCGGCGACATCATCTTCAATTTCTGCAATTCCGCCTCGGTCTTTTCCCGGGCTTCTTGCGGCATTTTGGCCGCCTCTATTCTGCGCTTCAGCGCCTCGTTTTCATCCGGCGCATCGTCCATCTCGCCTAGTTCTTTCTGAATCGCCTTCATCTGCTCATTCAGATAGTACTCGCGCTGGCTCTTTTCCATCTGCTTTTTGACACGATTGCGGATACGTTTCTCTACCTGTAGGAGGTCGATTTCCGACTCCATCATCGCCATCAGATACTCCAGCCGCTCGGTCACATCGGCCATTTCCAGCACTGACTGCTTGTCGGCCAGCTTTAGCGGCATATGAGCGGCGATAGTGTCGGCCAGACGGGCGGCATCATCGATACTGTTTAAGGAGGTCAGTACTTCGGGGGGGATTTTCTTGTTCAGTTTAATATAGCCTTCAAACTGATTGATAGCGGTACGCACCAGCACTTCCTGCTCGCGCTCATCCAGTTCTGGCACGTTAAAACAGCCCGCTTCGGCAGTGAAGTGATCGCCACTGTCCGCCAGCTCCTTGATACGGGCACGGGTCAGCCCTTCCACCAGCACTTTGACCGTGCCGTCGGGCAATTTAAGCATCTGCAGAATGGACGATACCGTCCCTACTGAAAAAAGATCATTAATACCAGGCTCGTCGGTTGACGCTTCTTTTTGCGCCACTAACATGATTTTTTTATCACTATCCATGGCTGCTTCAAGACACCGAATCGATTTTTCCCGGCCGACAAACAGCGGGATAACCATGTGCGGATAGACCACTACATCGCGCAGAGGCAATACGGGAATTTCTATGCGTTCGGAACGCTCAGCATTCATAGAGCTCTCTCTTAGTTTAGCTTCCGCCAGGTTTGTAGGATGCGAAAAAACTCGGCTTTTGCCAGTTTCAACAATTAGGTATTTGAGTATATGGGGGTCGAATCGCTTATATTCAACAGCAGGCAGTAATGAAATCAACGGCAGCCAGTAATGAAAACGGGGGATAAAGTCCCCCGCCTGGACGCTCTCAATCGGCGCACACGCCGCGCGATACCCCGTTACTTGCCGGAGGCCTGCTGCGCTTCATGCTTACCGTAGATAAGTAACGGTTCCGATTGGCCGGCGATGACCGCTTCGTCGATCACAACTTTTTCCACACTGTCCTGGGAAGGAAGTTCGTACATGGTTTCCAGCAGTGCGCCCTCCACGATGGAGCGCAGGCCGCGGGCGCCAGTTTTGCGCGCCACGGCTTTTTTAGCGATGGCGGTCAACGCTTCATCACGGAATTCCAGATCGACGCCTTCTAAGTTGAATAACGCCTGATACTGTTTAGTCAACGCGTTCTTCGGCTTGCGTAGAATCTGAATCAGCGCTTCTTCGCTTAACTCATTCAGCGTCGCCACGACGGGTAACCGGCCGATGAATTCCGGGATAAGACCGAACTTAATCAGGTCTCCCGGCTCCACCTGCGCCAGTAGTTCGCCTTCGGTGACTTTCTCTGAACTGCCCTTAACAGTGGCACTAAAGCCGATGCCGCGGTTGGTTTCGGTGCGCTGCTCGATCACTTTATCCAAGCCGGCAAAAGCGCCACCACAGATAAACAGGACTTTCGAAGTATCCACCTGTAGGAACTCCTGCTGGGGATGCTTGCGCCCGCCTTGCGGCGGCACTGCGGCCACGGTGCCTTCTATCAGTTTCAGCAGCGCCTGCTGCACCCCTTCACCGGAGACGTCTCGGGTAATGGAAGGATTGTCCGATTTACGAGAGATTTTATCGATCTCATCAATGTACACAATCCCGCGCTGGGCTTTTTGCACGTCGTAATCGCATTTTTGCAACAGTTTCTGGATGATGTTTTCCACATCCTCACCCACATACCCGGCTTCGGTCAGAGTCGTGGCGTCGGCCATGGTGAAAGGCACATCCAGGAAGCGTGCTAGCGTTTCCGCCAACAAGGTCTTGCCGCTGCCGGTCGGGCCAATCAGTAAGATATTGCTTTTGCCGAGTTCGATACCGTTATTGGTGTCGCCATTACGTAAGCGCTTATAGTGGTTGTACACCGCCACCGCGAGCACTTTTTTGGCTTTTTCCTGACCGATTACATAATCGTCCAGGTGGTGACGTATTTCATGGGGCGTCGGCGGCGTGTTACGTTCACGGTGTGGCGCGACCTCTTTTATCTCCTCGCGTATAATGTCGTTGCATAAGTCGACACATTCATCGCAGATGTACACCGATGGCCCAGCGATCAATTTCCGCACCTCATGCTGGCTTTTACCGCAGAAAGAGCAACACAGCAGCTTTCCTGAACCGTCTTTGCGCTTATCTGTCATCAGTAAACCTCTTTCTTCCATCTCTCTGTTCCGCAGGCTAACCAGGGCAGCAACGCGACGGTTGAACTCAAAACCGGCCGCTGGAAGCGCTGACGCTTCCGCACGACGCACTACATTAACTATAGCCTATCCTTTCCCGCCATTAGGCAATTACACGCGCTGGCTCAATACGGAATCCACTAAACCATAGTCTACCGCCTCAAGCGCGGAGAGAAAACGATCGCGTTCGGTATCACGCTCTATTACTTCAAGAGGCTGGCCCGTATGTTGCGCCATCAACTCATTCATCCGCGCTTTGACCTTAAGGATTTCCCGGGCGTGAATTTCAATATCGGTGGCCTGGCCCTGGAATCCGCCCAGTGGCTGATGGATCATGACCCGCGAGTTAGGCAGGCAGAAGCGTTTGCCTTTAGCGCCGGCCACCAGCAGGAAAGCTCCCATGGAAGCGGCCTGCCCCATGCAGAATGTGCTGACATCCGGTTTGATGAACTGTATGGTGTCATATATCGACATCCCAGCGGTAATGACCCCGCCCGGTGAGTTAATGTACAGATAGATATCTTTTTCCGGGTTTTCCGCTTCTAAAAACATCATCTGCGCGACGATTAAACTCGCCATATGATCTTCTACCTTGCCGGTCATAAAGATAATCCGTTCTTTTAACAGGCGCGAAAAGATATCGTATGAACGCTCTCCGCGTGAAGTCTGTTCCACCACCATCGGTACCAGAGCCATATGGGGTGCAAAATTATCTTGTTCACCACTGTATGACATTACCGTCTCCTAGAAAAAAGCTTTCGGTGCCTCTAGGGTTTCCCGATTTTATGTGAGATACGACGTCATCGCTATATCCCAAGATGTCGCTGGTCTGCTGGGAGAGGTTTCGGCCCCTCTTCCGCCAGTGAGGAATTTCTCACTTTCCCCTCTAGTTGGGGGAGCGCTGCGCCCCCTTCAAGGCCGCAGCGGCATTATTTCAGCACTGGGCGTTGCCAGGTATTCCCGCGGCTCACTCTGTTTTAACACTATTTACCCATTAATATAGGGCTATTTATCACCGTCAAGAAAAGCTTATTATAAATAAAAAGCCTGCCACCGCAGGATGACAAGCTATAAGGATGACGGATGAACCTTAGGCCTGCTCTCGGCCCGAAGACGGCGGCGATTACGCCGCACTCGGCTGATTCACAAACTTGTTGAAGCTGGTTTCTTTTTTCGTAACGCGCACGTTGGCTAGCAGCGCTTCAACTGCCTGTTCTTCCAGCGCCATGTTGCGCATGTTGTCCATCAGCTCTTTATTCCTG
>NZ_LECR01000088.1:15328-21481 GCF_001602625.1 Sodalis-like endosymbiont of Proechinophthirus fluctus | reverse complement strand
AGGCGGACGCCATTTCTTCAATCAGCGCGCTAACACGGGTTTCGTCCGCTTTCAGTTCATATTTGCGGATAACTTCACCCAGCAGCAAACCAACCTTGACGCGGCGCTTGGCCTGTTCTTCAAACAGCTCGCGCGGCAATTCCAGCGCCTGCTTTTCGTTGCCACCGAAACGCTGTGCTTCCTGGCGTTTCAGCGCGTCGATTTCACTGTTGACCAGCACTGCGGGAACACGAATATCGTTCATGCTAAGCAGACCGTCAATTACCTGTTTTTTTAAACAGTTGCGTACAGCTTTTTTTAGCTCGCGCTCCATGTTTTTACGCACTTCGGCGCGCAGGCCTGCCAGGGTGCCGTCGGCAACGCCGAAACGCTTGATGAAGCCTTCATCAAGCTCCGGCAGTTCGCGCTGCTCGACTTTTTTCAACTCAACGGTGAACTTCGCGGCTTTGCCTTTCAAATTTTCGGCATGGTAGTCTTCCGGGAAAGTGACGTTGATGTCGAAGCTTTCGCCCGCTTTATGACCGATAATTCCCTCTTCAAAACTGGGGATCATGTGGCCCTGGCCCATGGCCAGCACAAAGTCAGTGGCTTTGCTGCCCTCAAACGCTTCGCCGTCAATGGTGCCAGTGAAGTCGACGGTGACATGGTCTTCCGCGCAGGCGGCATCAGCGGTTTCTTTCCAGTCAGCCTGCTGTTTGCGCAGCGTTTCTAACATGGTGTCGACATCGGTATCCTTCACTTCTACCTGTGGTTTTTCGACCTCAATGGTATCCAACCCCGTTAGTTCCATTTTGGGGTAAACTTCAAACTCTACCGCATAGCTGAAATCTTCACCGGACTTGTATTCGCCCGGGACATAATTCAGTGTGCCCACCGGATTGATTTTTTCCTGGATAATAGCGTCGACAAAATTACGCTGCATCAGGTCGATCAGCACGCCTTGACGGACGGAGTCGCCATAGCACTGTGCAACAATATTCATAGGGACTTTCCCTTTGCGAAAGCCGTCGATGCGGACTTTTTTAGCGACGTTCACTAATTCGCTCTTTACTGCTTTCTCAATCGTGTCGGCGGCGATAGTAATTTTTATACGGCGCCCCAGGCCTTCATTGATCTCAACAGAAACTTGCATCTGGTAACCTCAAAAAAATCACAGCGCTCTATCAACGCCAGAGAAGCCGTTTTCAAAGAAGCGGTCATCCAGATCCACTGAAGTGAAAATGGCCTCTTAAGATCCGGGTAATCTGAGGAATCAAAACCTGTTGCCCGTCGTCTCGTCAGAAGCATCCCGAATTTCTTCTGGAAATAGTAAGACGCGGCATTATAGCGAGATAGGGTTTATAAGTCGAGAACGGCGCGCAAATTGCGCTGTGCGCTAGCGCAGAGAGGGAAAAAAGGCCAGCAAGTCGGTTCCCCTCCATCCAGCCAGTTTACCCTGTGCCGATAGGGATCAGGCCATCAGCCCGGCGCTGTGGCAAAGGGGGGAGGCTGGCACCGTATCCTGCAGTCCTTCCCACTCTTTGACCGTGTAGATTTGCAGCGCTAGTGCATGCACAGGTCCCGCCAGCTCATCCTCCAAAACGCCGTATATCGCGCGATGGCGGCTCAGGATACGCTCGCCGTTGAACCGATCGCTGACCAATACCACTTTGAAATGACTCTCAGAGCCGGCCAGGACATTATGGCGGTAACTTTCATCCACTACTTCCAGATACAGCGGAGTGAACTCAACCCTGATTTTTTTTTCTATTTGCTCGCGCATCATTATCTATTCTTCTCCTTCAACGCCAGGCAGAACGCTTTGCTCTGTCAATCAAAATCTTAACTGATTATTCTTTAATATCTAGCTTTTTTAGCTAGCGGCAATTTCGCGCTCGACGCCTCTTGCTGTCCCGCGCCGAGCAGTAAAATGTCCCGTAACGTAAATTAGTGCTATTAGAGGCTTTCCCCTCCCGTTAGCGATGCTATGATGTAGACGTTTTCCCTTCCCCATCCTGATGAATGAGAAAGCATGTATGCTAAAAAAATTACTGATGCCGTTGGTGGCTTTATTGGTGCTCTCCGGCTGCTCGGCCAGCACCAATACGCTGGATATTTCCCCTAAAATTCAGCTGCCGCAGCAGGATCCGTCGCTAATAGGCGTCACCGTTAGCGTTAACGGCGCCGACCAGCGGCCGGATCAGGCTCTGGCCAAAGTCAACCGCGACGGCCAACTAGTTACTCTCACCCCGTCGCGCGATCTGCGTTTCCTGTTTCAGGAAGTGTTGGAGAAACAGATGACTTCCCGCGGCTACATGATTGGTCCGAACGGCGCTGTGGATTTGCAGATCGTAGTCAATAAACTCTACGCTGATGTGTCCGAAGGCAATGTGCGCTATAACATTGCCACCCGGGTGGATATCTCTATCATCGCCCAAGCGAAAAACGGTAACAAGCAAGTGAAGAGCTATCAATCGGTCTATCATGTGCAGGGCGCTTTCCGTGCTACCAATAGCAAGATCACCAGCGCTGTAGACAGCGTGCTGGAGGATGTGATCAATAATATGGCCAACGACAGCAGCGTCAATAGTTTCATCAAGCAAAACGCGCGTTAATTTTCTCCATTCACCCGGCCTGCCTGCGGCGCTGGGCAGGTTAAACCCGAAAGCCGTTTATGCCCATGACATCCATTCGAATTGCCAAGCTCACCCAGCGTCGTTCCCTCGTTTTGCTATGCCCCCTATTTTACCCCTAGCGGCCTACCTCCGCCACGCTACAGGTCTGGATAACGCTAGCTAGGTTAGATCTGAAAACCATCGGTTTTTTCTCTCTGGTGGGTCAAGCGTACATCATCAAATTTCTCTGGTCGCCGGTAATGGATCGCTACGGGCCCGCCGCTGATGGGCCGTCGTCTGGATTAGCTAGCGATCTTGCCAAGTACTGCTCATACTGGGTCTGCTGGCGATAGGTCCCTAGATCCGGCGCGCAATCTGGTGTGGTTATCAGTGCTTGCGGCATGGGTGGCGTTCTATTCTATTCCGCCTCGCAGGATATTGTGTTCGGCGCCTACAAAACCGATTTGCTGCCGGCGGAGAACAGTACCGTCGCCACGGTCTCGGTAATAGCTATCGCCTGGCCATATTGGTATCCGTCGACCTGGCGCTATAGCTAGCTGATCGCTAGCTCAGCTAGCAGGCCAGGCTACCTACTGATTGATAGCCGCGTTGATGTTGGTAGGGCTTGGTCAGCACATTGCTGTCGCCGGAGCTAGACTAGGCGGATTACCCAGGCCGACCAGTCTCGACCAGGCGATGATGGTGCCGCTGCGCGACTTTATTCAGCGTCGATAACGCCTGATTGTGCTCTAACTTGGCGACCCTTTTGCGCTCATCCTGAGTACGATTTTTCTTATTCACAGCATGGAATTTGACGCCGGTCAGGTTGGGTATGGTCGATAAAAGCCTGGGCTTATTAGCGACCATTGTCGGCACGCTGACGGACAAGGCTGCTGATGCAGCGGCTATTGCTGTTTCGTACCCTTAAATTGCTGTTCGGGCTCCTGCAGGCTGGCGGTCTCCAATGACGGATATTAGGCACTGCGGTGACCTATAAACACCTTGTCAATGGCTGCGGCAGTATTTGTCGAAAACTTGTGTGGAGGTGGAGAGGTATAGACACCGCAGCGTTCGTCACGCTACTGATGACGTTGTACAGCAAATCCTACTACGCCACCTAATTCTCCCTGCTATCGGCGCTGGCCGTCGTCGGTCGGGTCTATGTCGGCCCCCTGGGGCGTCTAGTTCGTTGAACTGCATGGCTGAGCCTCCTGGTTTTACCTGTTCTCCGTCGCCATTTCATTTCTCGGTCTGGGCCTATTGATGCTGTGCCGCACCACGTTGACCGAGACGCATCGGACGGCGATTTCCTGCCGGCGCGTCCGTCCATGTCAGCTCCGGTTATCGCCTAGCGTGGCGCGCTCTAGCGCTGCTGCTGGTCAAGACTGCAGGCATGATCGCATCCGGCGAGATGATGAATTTATGTTGGGAAATGGACACAGTTCTACTCACAGTGAGTATACCTATGGGATGCATTCTCGATTATCGCGCGATGAAAAGATCTAGGATGTAGCGTCACGGTTAAAACTGATGATGTCCAAGTCCGGCGCGACGGAGAATAAAGTTCTCCGGCGAAAAGGGCCGGTTTTTTACCCTATTACTCTTCTCATTAAAGGTTATTTTTTTATTTATGTTGCAGGAATGACAGTTTATCGTCTCTATTATTTTACAGGGTGCGTATTTACATATTTGTAGTTTCTTTGTCAAAGAATAATATTGATTTGTTAATGTGATGATATACAGATCCCGCGCTTTTATTCTTTCCGTTATCAGAATCGAGGTTTTTCGACATTTAATTATCTAACCCCTTATCTAAATTAATATTTTTCATCATTCCCAACAGGTGTGACACGTCTGACAGAATGCAGAAACATGTTTCTAACATAAGCTTAATCGTGTTTACAGTACTGCAACCTTCCCGTAAAATGCTCTGCACAAGAAACGACATTAGAGAACATTTTATTGAGGTCGTTAGATGAGACTCAGGAAATACAATAAGTATTTAAGGATTTTGTCGCTGTTTAGCGTCGTCGCGTTAGTTAGCGGTTGCAGCGATATGGTGTTAATGAATCCCAAGGGACAGATTGGACTGGAGCAACGTTCATTAATACTGATCTCCCTCGGGCTGATGTTGATCGTCGTGATACCCGCTGTCGTCATGGCATTCGTATTTGCGATCAAATACCGCGCATCAAATACCAAGGCGACGTACAGCCCCAACTGGTCCCACTCTAGCAAGGTGGAATTAGTGGTATGGACGGTACCGATCCTTATCATCATCTTCTTGGCCACGCTGACGTGGAGGTCGACCCATGCTCTCGATCCAAGCAAACCCATTGCGTCTGACGCCAAACCAATCACCATCCAAGTTGTCGCCATGGACTGGAAATGGCTGTTCATTTATCCGGAGCAAGGTATCGCCACGGTGAACGAAATCGTATTCCCGGCCAACGTCCCGGTGGATTTTGAGATTACCTCCAATTCGGTGATGAACTCCTTCTTTATTCCTCAGTTAGGCGGCCAGATTTACGCAATGGCCGGTATGAATACTACGTTACATCTCATCGCCAACGAACCGGGGAACTATAAAGGCATTTCAGCGAACTTCAGCGGCCGTGGTTTCTCCGGCATGAAATTCACTGCCGTCGCCATGCCAGATCAGGCAGGCTTTGCCGAGTGGGTTCAAAAAGTCAAGGCATCACCAGATACACTTGGCACTATGGACGCTTACGATCAGTTGGCAGCGCCGAGCGAGTATCATCCAGTCGAATACTTCTCTAATGTTAAACCTAGTCTATACCAGGATGTAATCGGCAAGTTCATGGGTAAAGGGAAGAGTATTGCCACCACCCGACGAAGGGATGGGCATGAATATATATCATAATAGTACATAGGAATAATAACTATGTTAGGAAAATTAACGCTTGATTCAATTCCGCACTATGAACCGATCATTATGATAACCGTCGCTGCTATCATTGTGATTGGTGTGGGGCTAGTAGCCGCTATTACTTACTTCGGTAAATGGCAATATCTTTGGCAAGAGTGGTTCACCTCGGTAGATCATAAGAGAATCGGCATCATGTACATGATCGTGGCATTCGTGATGTTGCTGCGAGGCTTCGCCGACGCCATCATGATGCGTTCTCAGCAGGCGCTGGCTTCGGCGGGCGAAGCAGGCTTTCTGCCGCCCCATCATTATGATCAGGTAGTGACCGCTCATGGCGTTATCATGATAATCTTCATGGCGACGCCGTTCGTTGTCGGCCTGATGAACCTAGCGGTGCCGCTGCAAATCGGCGCACGTGACGTTGCCTTTCCTTTCCTAAACTCCGTAAGTTTCTGGTTCTTCGTCGTCGGCGTCATCCTGATAAACGTGTCCCTCGGCGTTGGTGAATTCGCCCAAACCGGCTGGGTGGCTTATCCGCCGCTGTCGGGCAAGGAGTATAGTCCCGGCGTCGGGGTCGATTACTGGATCTGGAGCATCCAGATAGCTGGTATCGGGACTACCCTGACCGGCGTAAATTTCTTCGCCACCATTTTGCTCATGCGCGCGCCC
>NZ_LECR01000088.1:14831-15280 GCF_001602625.1 Sodalis-like endosymbiont of Proechinophthirus fluctus | reverse complement strand
ACCAACGTGCTGATTATCGCAGCATTCCCGATTTTAACTGTGACCATCGTACTACTGACCCTGGATCGCTATCTGGGTACCCATTTCTTCACGAATGATATGGGTGGCAATATGATGATGTACGTGAACCTGTTCTGGGCCTGGGGCCATCCGGAAGTGTACATCCTGGTGCTGCCGGTGTTCGGCGTGTTCTCAGAAGTGGTGGCTACTTTCTCGAAAAAACGCCTGTTCGGCTATACCTCCCTGGTATGGGCGACCATCGCCATTACCGTGCTGTCATTCTGCGTTTGGCTGCACCACTTCTTCACCATGGGCTCCGGCGCCAACGTCAACGCCTTCTTCGGCATTATGACCATGATCATTGCCATCCCGACCGGGGTGAAGATTTTCAACTGGCTGTTCACCATTTATCAGGGTCGCATGGTGTTGAACTCAGCGATGCTGTGGAC
>NZ_LECR01000088.1:14530-14761 GCF_001602625.1 Sodalis-like endosymbiont of Proechinophthirus fluctus | reverse complement strand
GCACAACAGCCTGTTTTTGATTGCCCACTTCCACAACGTTATCATCGGCGGCGTGGTCTTCGGATGCTTCGCTGGGATGACCTACTGGTTCCCTAAAGCCTTCGGTTATACCCTGAACGAAATCTGGGGCAAACGCGCCTTCTGGTTCTGGATTATCGGCTTCTATGTCGCATTCATGCCGCTGTATGCATTGGGTTTCATGGGGATGACCCGCCGTTTGAGCCAGCAGAT
>NZ_LECR01000088.1:9222-14495 GCF_001602625.1 Sodalis-like endosymbiont of Proechinophthirus fluctus | reverse complement strand
GCAGCGCGCTTATCGCTCTGGGTATCCTATGCCAGGTGATCCAGATTGTAGTAAGCATGCGCGATCGTGAAAAGAACCGAGACCTAACGGGCGATCCTTGGGGCGGCCGTACTTTGGAGTGGGCCACCTCCTCTCCCCCGCCATTCTATAACTTCGCCATCGTGCCGAAGGTGAACAATCAGCGCGATATATTCTGGCAGATGAAAGAAGAAGGCACTGCTTATCAAAAACCGTTGGCCTATGAGCCGATCCGTATGCCGAAAAACACCGGTGCCGGCGTGATTATCGCCACCTTCATCCTGGTGTTTAGCTTTGCCTTGATCTGGCATATTTGGTGGCTGGCGATCGTCGGATTTGCCGGCATGATCATGACTTGGATAGTTCACAGTTTCAATGAAGACGTAGATTATTACGTGCCTGTAGGGGAAGTCGAACGTATCGAGAACCGGCATTTTGACCAAATCAATGAGGCGGGTGTGAAAAATGTCAACTAAGATCCTATCCAATCATGATACTACCCATGCCGCACATGGTCACCACGATGCAGGGGCCAACAAAGTATTCGGCTTCTGGATCTATCTGATGAGCGACTGTATTTTGTTCGCCACCCTGTTCGCTACCTACGCCGTTCTGAGCAACAGTGTGGCGGGTGGGCCGACCGGCAAAGAAATTTTTGAGCTGCCGTTTATTTTAGTTGAAACCTTCTTCCTGCTGTTCAGTAGTATCACCTACGGCATGGCAATCCTGGCCATGTACCGGGGCAATAAGAGCCGGGTCAACTTCTGGCTTAGTCAGACGTTCTTGTTCGGTCTGGGCTTTATCTGCATGGAACTGTACGAGTTTCATCACCTGATTGCCGAAGGCTATGGCCCGGATCGCAGCGCCTTCCTATCCGGCTTCTTCACACTGGTAGGCACCCATGGTCTGCACGTCATCTCCGGCCTTATCTGGATCTTAGTGATGATAGTTCAGGTCTCCTGCCGTGGTCTAACCCCAGTCAACCAAACCCGTCTGCAGTGCTTGAGCCTGTTTTGGCACTTCCTAGACGTGGTCTGGATTTGCGTCTTTACCGTGGTGTATTTAATGGGGGCACTTTAAATGAGTTGTGCATCCGCAGGGCATACCGACGCCAGCCACGTCAGCCATAAGTCCTATTTAATAGGTTTTATTCTCTCCATCATCCTGACGGTAATTCCGTTTACCATGGTGATGCAAGGCTCAGCCAGGGAAAGTACACTGATAGCGGTGCTGGTGATTTGTTCCGTGGTGCAGATTATCGTGCATATGGTGTATTTCCTGCACCTAAATACGTCGTCCGAGCAGCAGTGGAGCCTGATAGCTTTTGTATTTGCGATGATGATCATCGCAATCCTGGTGGTCGGCTCCTTGTGGATTATGTGGCACCTCAATCACAACTTGATGTGCCACTAACAGAGCGCAACGGTAATGATTAAGCAATACCTGCAAGTAACAAAACCAGGAATTATTTTCGGTAATCTAATTTCTGTCATCGGGGGCTTTTTGCTAGCTGCAAAGGGCCAGATAGACTATGCCCTGTTTCTCGCCACGCTGGTCGGTGTATCTCTGGTGGTCGCCTCGGGTTGCGTGTTTAACAACTATATCGATCGCGACATCGACCGGAAAATGGAAAGGACTAAAAATAGAGTCATGGTAAGAGGATTGATTTCTCTGAAAACCAGTCTGGTTTACGCTACGATACTGGGTATTGCCGGTTTTGCGCTGCTTTATCTAGCGGCCAATCCGCTGGCCATGTGGCTAGCGGTAATGGGTTTTATAGTCTATGTCGGCGTATACAGCCTGTATATGAAGCGCAAATCCGTTTACGGTACGCTTATCGGCAGCCTGTCTGGCGCAGCACCGCCGGTGATTGGTTACTGCGCCGTCAGTGACTACTTCGACACCGGCGCGCTGATTTTGCTACTGATCTTCAGCCTGTGGCAAATGCCGCACTCCTATGCCATCGCTATCTTCCGTTTCAAGGATTATCAGGCGGCGTCGATTCCGGTCTTGCCGGTAAAACGCGGCATTTCGGTCACTAAACACCATATTACCTTATATATTATCGGGTTTATGGTGGCGACGCTGATGTTGACGCTGAGTGGTTATGCTGGCCACAACTACCTGATTGTTGCCGCTTCGGTTAGCGTTTGGTGGTTGGGCATGTCGCTACAGGGCTATAAATCCGCCAATGACGATAAGGTTTGGGCGCGTAAGCTGTTTATCTTTTCAATCGTCGCTATCACCTCGCTCAGCTTGATGATGTCGGTAGACTTTATGGTACCTTCCGCTACCAGCCTGCCCACCTACGTTTGGTAGTTCACCGCCTTACGATTTTTCCGGCAAGGTGCAATACCCTCTTCCCGCCTTTTTACCTCGTTGTCGGCCATGGCCGCCTAGGCCGCCACTCCCGGTGGGCAAAGGCATATGAAGTTAACATCTGTTAAATATCATTCCATTTCCCATCATGTGTTAAGGCATTATAATAAATCCGGATAAGATATAAGATATTTCGAGGTAGTGATAAAAGACATAAAAATGATCAACATAAAACTGTAGGCTACCTGGGGCCTGAGTACAGTATTCTCATTGAGCACGCTGGGTATGTTCATGGGTATTGCCGGTATTGACTACCTATAGCATGGAATTACAAGGGGCCAGCAAATCGTTCATCGGTCTCGCTATCGGCATTTACGGGTTGACGCAGGCAATTTTCCAGATCCCTCTCAGCCTGGTTTCCGACCGCGTTGGCCGTAAACTGCTTATCGTCAGTGGATTTCTGATTGTCGCCCTCGGCAGCGCCATTGCCGCACTGACCGACAACATTTTGGGGGTGATCCTTCAGTCACGCGCTACAGGAATCCGGTGCCATTGCCACTGTGGTAATGTGGCGCTGCTGTCGAATTTAACCTATGAAAAAAACAAAACTGCACTAACTATGGATGATGTTCGCTAGCATCCAGCTATTCTTTCTGGCATTCTATGTTATAGAAGCTCTTTTACCTTTGTTAATTATCAATGAGTCGCCAGCCGGCTACAAAGGGATTACGATGGGCGTGTACTACATCAGCCAGTTTCTTGGCGTGACATTCGGCGGCATGCCAGGCAGTTTTCTGTTTCAACTTCAGGGGTGTAGTTGGTGTTTCTGGCGGGGGCGATGGCGCTGGCATAGTGGGGGTGATGAGCGAAACGTTGAATGAACTTACCCTACATTAGCAGTCTGCGCATCGCTTTGCCCGGCCGCGCGGCGGCGGCCGATAGTCAATTGGCGCAATGTCTCCAGGTGCAGCCTGGAGTAACCGAAGTAGTGGTAGTGCCAGAAGAACGCAGTGCCTACGTCAAGGTGGATACTAAACAAACCAAATGCGCAGCGCTGGAAGAGAGAGATAGTGAGGCCTGATGCCGGCGTCGGTCGCTCCCCAAATAAGCAACGGCAGTCGCAAACTGCTCGTCGTGCTTGCTGTCCTCGCCCATGATCTTGGCAGCATAATCGGCAAACACCACTTGGGGGTTAAAATGACAAACGCCCCTCATCACTCTGGCAAGTGTCAGCAGTCAGAGATTGCTGACGGCGCGAGAACAGCGCAGCGATCGGCGCCGTCGGGGTGTTAATAGCGAAAGTTGGTGAAATGGAAGGGTCGACCCAACTTCCTGCATTTTACCGATACGATAACCTGCTGCAAATTTTCGCGTGCCTTACTACCAGTGACGCGGACCTGCTCGCCCTCGATCTACGGCTATACTTTCAACTTGCTGTTTTTAATGAGTTCAATGAGTTTCTTGGCCAGGTCGGTTTCTATCCAATGCTATAATTTTTCCCACTGTGCTCTACCAGTTCGTCCGGCAATTCAATAGAGCTGCCTTCAATGCCACGCTTGACCAATTTCTCATGCAGGATTTCGTCAGTTATTTCACCTGAAAATCTGATTCGCTAGTAGCCCGCTTCCCCTTGATGGTCTGATTTTTTCATTTAATTCAAAGCTAACTGGGAAATTGCGAAAATCCCAGTAGGCGCTCAGTTTTTGATTGGCGTTGTCCACCCCGCATTACGAAATTCTTGCATATCAATTTCTAACACGATATCAAATGAGGATACACTGTAGCTCCGGCAAGGAAAACATACCCACATCATACCCGCAAAAGAGATAAAAGACAGTATCCCAGCGCGGGGGAGGGACGTTACGCGCCGCCGTGCCGAAAAAATCTGTAGCACAGAAGAAAAGTCCATACTTATGGCTCCAAGGTGATGTACGGCCGGAGCCCTATCATTTACAGGATGAGGAAAATGAAAATTACCGTTCTGGGTTGTGGCGCATTGGGACAGCTATGGCTAGTGGCGCTTAGCCGCCAGGGACACAGCGTCCAGGGATGGCTACAGGTGCCGCAATCGGTTTGTGCTGTGGATGTTATCAGTCCGCAAGGACAGGAAAGTCGTTTGCAACTGCCCGCCAATAACACCGCGCATTTAGCTGCAAGCGATCTACTGCTGGTAACGCTGAAAGCCCGGCAGGTGTCTGCGGCGGTGCGGGCGCTATTGCCGCAGTTGCAGGCCGATTGCGCCATTCTGCTGCTACATAACGGCCTCGGTACACGTGAGGAATTGCCTGTCCTGGTCCAGCCGCTGATTATGGGAACCACTACCCATGCCGCCCACCGCGAAGAGGACAAGATCCACCATGTTTATGCTGGCACGACCCGCATCGGGCCAGGTAATAGCCAGGCGCAACAGGCTAGCGCCATCGCGCAAGTGCTAAACCAGGCACTGCCAGAGGTCACCTGGCATAACAACATCACCGCTTCCAGTTGGGTCAAGCTTACCGCTAACTGTGTGATTAACCCCCTCACTGCTATCTACGATTGCTGCAACGGAGAGCTGGAAAGTCATGTGGCAGAAATCGAGGCTATTTGTCGCGAGGTAGCGATGGTGATGGACCGCGAGGGCTACCATACCCATTATGAAAGCCTTTTGTTCTATGTTAGTCAAGTCATCCGCAGCACCACTGATAATATCTCCTCCATGCTGCAGGATGTCCGGGCGCAGCGGCATTCGGAAATTGATTATATTAACGGCTATGTTCTGCGCCGCGCACGGGCACACCGGCTGAGCGTGCCGGAAAACCAGCGGCTTTTTGATTTGGTGAAACGTAAGGAGGAAAGCTATGGACAAAACGATTCTGCTCTTTCCGACAGATGGTAGCAAAGAAACCGAGGCCTCACCACCTTACCACCTTCTATCTTCTGGTGCGTGCCAGCTT
>NZ_LECR01000088.1:6304-9171 GCF_001602625.1 Sodalis-like endosymbiont of Proechinophthirus fluctus | reverse complement strand
CGTACGTCTGCTAGCCGACACGCTGCTGGCGGATGAGCCCTATGACGTCATGGTATTGCCCAGTGGCATGCAGGGCTCCGAGTACTTCCAGCACAGTCCGTTGCTGGTGGAGTGCGTGCAGCGCACGCATCTCGACGGAGATCTCGACGAAGAATTGGTGGCAGAGATCTGCGCCGCGCCGGCATTTGGCGTTGCAGCACCATCAGCTGTTCAGCTGGGCGAAAATGACTGGTTTTCCAGTGCGTAAAGACCACATAACCGCCGATCGCTGAGTGGAACAGCGGGCGGTCTATGATGCGTATTATCGGCTCCTCACCAACCAAGATGGCCGGGGATGCCTATGGATTTTGCGCTCAAAATCATCGAGTTGCTTGGCAGACGTCCGCGCGAGATCGAGGTAGCCGCGAAGCTGTTGCTGTTGCTGTTGCTGTTGCTGTTGCTGTTGCTGTTCCAGGTTATTGAGAGCTATCAGGATTAGCAATGGGTCAGGTTGGGGAGTAGGCACGGATCCTCGTAGCGAGCGAAGAGGGCGGGCAAGTTCTGCGTACCTCGCCCACAAGGATTTACGGGCGGTAAACCTTGACATTAAGAAAACCCTGCTCACGCAAATAGAGCGTCTGCAAGCGGCTCATCACTCTGCGATCTCAGTAAATTAAGTAAGATTTACTGAGATACATATCTTAAAATTTATTACATAATTTATAGAATATAAACGTATTTACCACCACATTGTCCAGCGTCAGCGGGCGGCCTTCCTGTTCATCCTGCGAGCGGATATCCAGCACGAAATCGCCACTACCTAATCCGGCAGTTATTTCCACTTCGGTGATAGGCGCGGCAGCCTCCTCGGCGGCGATCTCGCGGATATCCAGCATCTGCGCCTGCACCGCCACTACGTCCAGCACGGCGAAATCGAATTGCCCCTATTCCTGCTAGATGCAACTTTTCACCGCCCTCACGGTCTAGCTTTTTGGAAATAACCCTGCAATATTCCGGCATAGTTTTAGCGAATTCTTCCGTACTTATCTGGCGCGCTGCGCTAGTGTGATGATATATTCTTTATTATGGGAAATTAGCGGACGGAGGATAAGTGTATCAAAAGCGTTATTGATCAAACACAAATTGGTTAATGTCTGGCTGGAAACCTGACCCAGCATCTCGCCGGTTACCAGCGCCTGAATCCTGTAGCGCTCAGCCATAGCCGACGACGCACGTATCATCATGCGTTTTAGCACCACGCCCATATGGCCATCGTCCATCTTTGCCAGAATTTCATGCACCACCGGGCGCGAAATCGAGAGACACAAAGCGGACTTTTTATGCGACAGACCATAACGGCGCCACAGATGATACGCCAACTAACGGACGCCGATTTCATGCGCTGCGCTACCAAGATTGAAAAAGCAATAAGTTACCCTACAGCCATGGCGCATCAGCATTTAGCCGGAGACGCCGAAATCGATGCCGCTGGAAATCAGCAACAGAATATCCTTCTGGGTTACCTATAGGAAAACTACCAAGGCCTTCGAGGCGCTCGGCTATCAGCAGTAGCCGATCGTTATCGATTTCCAGCAGTACCCTTTCATCCGGGTGGGTCAGCTTAACGCAAGTTGTTATCCACATTCTGGTTCAAAACGCCACCGACGTAGCGCTCGACGTCCTTGGACGTGAAATCGTGCGTACCACGGCATTTCACCCGCGCGTAAAATCTTTTGCCCACCAGGCGATCGCGATACATCCCCTGCGTTTGCAGGTAACTATCGTGCATATCCTGCCAGGGATACTCCTCCACCGCCAGAATATGATGGATCCCAGGAATGCGGGTCAAGGCATCGACCATCTAAGGACGATAGTGTTCATTAACGGTTCGGATCTCAATAATAATCCCAATGGCGTCACCACCACTGACTCATAGCATTCTTTGAGAATATTACAGGTATTGCTGGCGAGAACTTTAATAAAGTGCGACTGCACAGATTGACTTTTTATTGTGATTTCCGGAAACAGTTTAATGATAAACTTCATGGCTATAGTCGTTATTTGATCATTAAAAAGTCAAGCGTATCAACACATTATACCACGTTATATATCAACATATTATACCACGTTATATAATGAGGCACTGGCCATGTTAGTCCTGGCGTCGGCCTCTCGGCCTTGCGGCGCAGAGTATACCACTTTTTATTTATACCACGGGATTAAGGCGCAATTTGCTTATCACCGCACTCTGAGCTAACGTGGGCCCGCCGCCCCACCTGAGCCTTCGTTATTAACCAGATAGGATACAAACCATGCTAAAAAAAGCTGAACAACCCGCCAGTTTTGAAACTGCCCTGAAAGAACTGGAGCAGATAATCAACCGCCTCGAATCCGGGAAATTGCCTCTGGAGCAAGCGTTTAACGAATTCGAGCAGGGCGTGCAGCTGGCACGTCAGGGTCAGAAAACGCTGCAACAGGCGGAACAGCGGGTGCAAATCTTGTTAAATGGCACGGCAGACGCACAGCTTACTCCTTTTTCGCCGGAAAATGATGCGATATGACTAATTTCGTGAGCGTGTTAAAGGATAGCTGCCAGCATGTGGATGCGGCGTTAGAAAATTATTTCCACACCCTCACAAACCAGCAAGCGCCGCTTGTCCAGGCTATGCGCCACGGCGCTCTATTAGGGGGGAAAAGGCTGAGGCCCTTTTTAGTTTATCAGACCGGTCGCCTGTTCGGACTTGCGCCCGCAAGCCTTGACGCGCCAGCGAGCGCGATTGAGTGTATCCATGCCTATTCGCTGATTCATGACGATTTGCCGGCAATGGATAATGACGTGCTGCGCCGCGGATTGCCGACTTGCCACGTCAAATTCGGTGAAACAACCG
>NZ_LECR01000088.1:5304-6281 GCF_001602625.1 Sodalis-like endosymbiont of Proechinophthirus fluctus | reverse complement strand
CCCTGGCCTTCAGCATTCTGGCCGATGCGGAAATGCCTGAGGTTAGCGCACAGGATAGGCTGCAAATGATCTCGACCCTGGCCGCCGCCAGCGGTGCCGACGGCATGTGCCTCGGGCAGGCTATGGACTTAGCGGCGGAGGGTCAGCAGATGTCCGACGCACGTCTGGAGACGATTCACCGACACAAGACCGGATCCCTTATTCGCGCGGCGGTGCGGATGGGCACGCTGGCTGCCGGCGAACTTGGCGGCGCGGCGCTGGGTTATCTCGATCGATTTGCCGCCGCCATCGGCCTGGCTTTCCAGATACAAGACGATATTCTTGATGTCGTGGGCAATAGCCAAACCACCGGCAAGCGGCAGGGAGCGGATCAGGAATTGAGCAAAAGCACCTATCCGGCCCTACTGGGCCTGGACATGGCTCGGGCCAAGGCTCAGGATCTGTATCAAGAATCACTAGCATCCTTAGAATGTGTCGCTGCACTCGGTTATGATACCAACATGCTGGTGGCGCTGGCGCGCTATATTATTGAGCGTGATAAATAAGTGATGTTGTTTTTTACACATCGGATATGAGTACCCATGAGCCTTGATACAAAGAAATACCCGACGCTGGTCCTGTCTGATAATCCTATGGAGTTGCGCCAGTTACCTAAAGAAAATCTGGTGGCGCTGTGCGACGAGCTGCGGCAATTTTTGCTCGACAGCGTCAGCCGCTCAAGCGGTCATTTCGCCTCTGGGCTGGGGACGGTGGAACTGACAGTGGCACTGCATTACGTTTATAACACGCCGTTCGATTGGGTGATTTGGGATATCGGCCATCAGGCCTATCCGCACAAAATCCTGACCGGACGTCGGGATCGCATCGCCACCATCCGCCAGCGTAACGGCCTGCATCCGTTTCCGTGGCGTGGCGAAAGCGAATATGACCAGTTATCGGTAGGTCACTCCTCTACCTCCATTAGTGCTGGGCTCGGT
>NZ_LECR01000088.1:4235-5240 GCF_001602625.1 Sodalis-like endosymbiont of Proechinophthirus fluctus | reverse complement strand
CCGCCGGTATGGCGTTCGAAGCCATGAATCACGCTGGCGATATCAAATCCGATTTGCTGGTGGTGCTTAACGACAATGAGATGTCCATTTCGGAAAACGTTGGGGCGCTCAATAATCATCTGGCGCAGATCCTGTCCGGCAAGCTTTACTCTACCTTGCGCGAGGGTGGCAAAAAGGTGCTGTCCGGCATTCCGCCGATCAAGGAGCTAGTGAAGCGCACCGAAGAGCACATTAAAGGCATGGTGGTGCCGGGCACACTGTTCGAGGAGCTGGGATTTAACTATATCGGCCCGGTAGACGGACATGATGTACAGGGTCTGGTACAGACGCTGAAAAATATGCGTGCCAAGAAAGGGCCACAGCTGCTTCATATCATGACCAAAAAAGGCCATGGTTATGCGCCAGCGGAGAAAGACCCCATCGGCTGGCATGCGGTGCCGAAATTCGATCCCCAAATTGGCACCCTGCCGAAAATCGGTGGCGGATGCCCTTCATACTCGGCCATTTTCGGCGATTGGCTATGCTCTACTGCCGCCGGCGATGATAAGTTGATGGCGATTACCCCCGCCATGCGCGAAGGTTCCGGCATGGTTGCCTTTTCACGCCAATATCCTCGCCAGTACTTTGATGTCGCCATCGCCGAGCAGCATGCGGTCACCTTCGCGGCGGGTCTAGCGATCGGCGGTTATCATCCTGTGGTCGCTATCTACTCTACTTTTTTGCAGCGTGCTTACGATCAGGTAATCCACGATGTGGCGATTCAAAATCTGCCGGTGCTGTTCGCCATAGATCGCGGCGGCGTCGTAGGCCCCGACGGCCAGACCCACCAAGGCGCATTTGATCTCTCTTACCTGCGCTGTATTCCCAACATGATCATCATGACGCCCAGCGATGAAAACGAGTGCCGGCTGATGCTGCACACGGGGTATCACTATCAGGCAGGGCCGAGCGCGGTGCGTTATCCGCGCGGTAACGGCACCGGCGCCTCGCTCAGCGAGCTGTATG
>NZ_LECR01000088.1:186-4212 GCF_001602625.1 Sodalis-like endosymbiont of Proechinophthirus fluctus | reverse complement strand
CTGGGTAAAGGGGTGGTGCACCGCCAGGGCACTGGCGTGGCGATTCTCAATTTCGGCACCTTGTTTCCCCAGGCCAAGGAGGCAGCGGCGGCTCTGAACGCGACGCTTGTGGATATGCGCTTCGTCAAACCGCTTGACGGCGCACTCATAAAGAAACTAGCCGTCAGTCATCAGGCGCTGGTGACGATTGAGGAGAACACCATCATGGGAGGCGCCGGCAGCGGCGTGAACGAATTCATCATGCACCAGCAGCTGCAGGTGTCGGTTTTGAACATAGGCCTACCGGACTATTTCATCCCTCAAGGTAGCCAAGAAGAAATTCGTGCCGATCTGGGTCTCGATAGTGCAGGGATCCGCCGGCAAATCGAGAACTGGCTTGCCTAAGCCTGCGGCGCCGTCCCAGTGCCTATATTTATTATTTTCCTTTACGGCGCCATTCCTCTGGATGATGACCATGGAATATACCACCCTCGGCCAGACTGGCCTACGCGTGTTCTACCTGTATTCCGACAGCAGCAACGAAGAGATCGTCGGCCGGGCGCTGAAGACCTACGTCCGCTGCGATGACGTGGTGGTGGCAACTAAGGTGTTTTTCTGACTGCCGACCTCTCCGGCAGCCTGTTCCGCGCAAATATTCTGAAATCGATCGATAATATAGCCTAACGCGCTTGGATATGGATTATGTCGATTTATTGCAAATTAATCGCTAGACTAGATACCCCACCCCCACTGAAGGAAACGCTGGAGGCATTATATTATGACCCGCTATCAGCACCTCCTCCATGTACGCCTGGCAATTCGTCCGCGTGCTGTATACCGCTGATCTGCACGATTAGATACGGTTTTTCGGTATGCAGGATCGGTACAATTTGATTTAATGGGAAGAAGAGTGGGAAATGCATCCGTTGTGCCTAGCGGAAAATATTACCGTATTGCCATGGCCCTGCTAGCTCGCGGTATGCTTACTCACCCCTTGGGCAAAACCATCGCCCATCTGATATCGGACGAATTTGGCAAAACGCTATTTGAACACAGCGAGGATAATGATGCCCATATCGCCGAACGGATCGGCGTAGTAGCCAAGGTCCGCGGCAGCTCGCGGACAGGTGTCGCTGGCGTGGATGCTTACGGCGGTAACGGCGCCCATCGTTATTGCGTCGCACCCAGCGCAGCTTGCTGAGCTGCTACAGGCCACGGAGGTCAAGCTGGACGGTGAAGAGATAGCCGAGCTGGAAACAGATTACTTACCGCACCATGTGGTGGGATTTCGCTAATGTTGCCGATGCATCCTTTATCCCCTGCCACCGACACAGAGGATACACCCTAAAGCAGCGGCCAGTGATACCTGATCCAGTAAAGGACGCCCGCGGCGATAATCACGGCCACCATTTCGTCGACAATAGTAGCCGTGCCGTTGTGTACCTTGCGATCAAACCAGGCGAATCGGCCAAGGTTTCCAGATACTCATAGCCGGAACAGCAAAAGGCCCTACAGCACCCACCACTAGTCGTTACTGGTAAAGCCATCAGGGTAATCCACATGCCGACGAATTCATCCCAAACTATGCGGCCATAATCATAACCCCATGTCCTGCGCCGTCTGGTGGCAAAAGTAGACACCCAGGTAAAGCTTGATGACCGCCAGCGAATACAGTTGTCACGGCAATAGTAGGCACCAAAACGGAATCGCCGCCGACAAGCCCACAGTGCCGGGCATCCAAGGGAACATGCCTCTGCCGAAGCCCGTTGCCAGCAAATGCCAGGGTTAGAAAGGTTAATCCGCCGGGCGGCCAGCTTATCCATCGTCATTCACTATCGTATATTTTGAAATGATCATACCCGTGCCAGTCATATACTCTACCGGTTGGTAATGGAGAATAAATTGAATCCCTTATATGCGTGCACGGGCGGGCCGATCTGACCGATGCAAGTAAACGGCTCTCAGGTATGGCCAACAGCGCGAAATCCAGTGCGCCGCGATTGATTTCGGGCATAGTGAAGCACGGTTCGTAATCTTCGTCGCTGCCGAGCGCCCACGCAGCGCCTTGATCGGTCGGTAGCGTGGCGCAAGCAGCGCCGGAGAATTGGGGATATATCGAGGTTAATGCGGGGGGCGCCGCAGTCGCTGCGGGCAAGAATATGGCGCAAATCCGTGATAATGCTGTCAGAGATATTGATGACGATATTGGCGAGGTCTCGCAATGCGGCCCTGTAAAATGCGCGGCTGCCGCGAGCAAATATGGCAGGCCAGTAAATATTGACTATCCTGCGTATCCTTAATACTACACTGTAGGCGATTTTGCAGTATCGCTAAACCGGCGGTGTTGTCCCCCAGCGTGCCGGTGACATAGATCCAGTCGCCGATACAGGCGCCGTCACGGGTCAGTGCGCGGCCGGTGGGGATCAAAGCCCTGAACGGTCATCGCTAGGCTCAACGGACCAAGGGTAGTGTCGCCAGCAATCAGTTGTATATTCGTAGTAATCTAACTTCTGGAACAAACTATCGCTGAAGGCAGGCAGCCAGCCCTCACTGCCACCGATAGCGAGGGAAGCGCCAGCGACAGCCAGACCAGATCCGGTGCCCATGGCGGCCAGATCTCTAAGGTTAACCATCAGTGACTTATATCCCGAATCAGAAGGGCTGATGTCCGGCAGAAAATACGTGCCTACCACTAGCGTATCCATACTGATCTCAATCTATTTTTTCTCAGCTACCGACATCAGCGCACAGTCATCGCCGATACCCGCCACCACATCCAGGCGCTTGCTGCGCATCCGGTTGAAATAGTGGTCAATGAGGTCAAAATCATTACATGCCATACTCTATCCAAATATGTGTTAGTACTGGCGTGGTGTAATGGTGGGACCGATAGCCTCGGACCCGCCACGCTATTTTCTATTGTGACAAATCTCCGGGACAACCTTGTCTAGCACGCCATTAATAAATTTATGACTTTCTTCTGCGCCAAAGGTTTTGGCCAGCTCGATAGCTTCGTTGATGGTAACCTTATACGGCACATCCTGGCGCTTGCTCAGTTCAAACAGCGCCAGGCGCAACACAGCGCGCTCCACGTGGCCAATCTCTTCTAGCTGGCGCGAAAGGTAAGGCTCCATCAGCTTATCTAGTTCTTGGGCATTCGTCGCCGCGCCGGCATACAGCTCGTGGAAATAAGCGACATCCACATCCGACGTGTTCTGCTCCGCTAGAAACTGGACTTCAATATCAACAATGTCGTTATGTGATAATTGCCATGAGTAAAGCGCCTGGATGGCACATTCACGAGCACGGCGACGAGCAGCTGGTTTCACAAAATTCCCCTTTCCTTGATTACGCTTTGATAGATTGCAATACGTTAATCATTTCCAGCGCGGTCAGTGCGGCTTCTGCGCCCTTATTGCCGGCCTTAGTGCCAGCTCGTTCGATGGCCTGTTCGATATTCTCAGTGGTCAACACCCCGAACGCTACCGGCAATGCGGTGCGTGCGGCGACCGAAGACAGGCCAGTGCTACATTCGCCGGCGACGAATTCAAAATGCGCAGTGCCGCCACGGATAACCGTGCCTAGCGCCACGATGGCGTCATATTTTTTGCTATCGGCCAGCGTGCTGACCGCTAATGGTAATTCGTAAGCGCCCGGGACCCAGACCACGGTAATGTTTTCGTCTTTGACCTGGCCGATGCGTTTCAGGGTGTCGACGGTGCCATCAAGCAAGCTGCCATTGATGAAGTGGTTAAAGCGCGCAATAGCGATAGCAACGCGCGCATTGGGAGCTACAACTATACCTTCAATAACGTTCATGGTTATCCTTATAAAATAGTAACTATCTGAATCGTCTCGCAAGGAAGGGGATTCTAACATAATACTTTATCTGCTGCGCGGGCCAATTAAACACCCTCGCTGGGTTTCAGACGCAGGCGGATGTCCGGCCCTACTTGCCGGACATCAAGCAGCGTAAAACCTAGCGCCGCGTCAAGTTGTTGCAGCCCTGGCAACAGACACAGCGGGCGGGCATCGGCGCCGAGCAAT
>NZ_LECR01000088.1:0-127 GCF_001602625.1 Sodalis-like endosymbiont of Proechinophthirus fluctus | reverse complement strand
GGACAGACCGGCCCCCGCCTCAACCCACAGATTGTTAATCTGACGGTGGCCCAAATGCATCATTAGTACCATCAAATCAAGATGTACGTCTCCCGGCCCCTCGCGCGCTGGCAGTTGAAGTTGCTCG
>NZ_LECR01000075.1:24361-32758 GCF_001602625.1 Sodalis-like endosymbiont of Proechinophthirus fluctus | reverse complement strand
ATATCCGCACAATCACCGGCGCAGGATGCCAGTTTGCACCGGCGCAGGATGCCAGTTTGCGGCGATAAGCGAGCAATAGGGATCGCGCGGCGTTCCACCTTGAAGCTCGTTCCTAGTAGCGCATCGATAGTCACTTCCACGCCCTGCAGCCAAGACTCCTTAGGCGAAGTGTATTTCTCCGCTAGCCACGCCGCTTTGGCAGGCGGGGCACTGCCACCGTATGCTAGCACCGTGGCCTACGGTGGCAGTGGGCAAGCTGTGTCATCACATAACCGTCCACGCCGTATTATAGTGACCCGCCAGTACCAGCCAGCGATGGGTGCTGAGATACAGTCAAAGAATACGTTGGAACTCTGCCGAGCCGGCACTCTGCATTAACTGATAGAGCGACACGCTGGTCAGGCCGGCGCCCCGGTTTTCCCATTCCCGGAGCTACTGCACACTTTAGGTAGAGTGTGATAAACTTTATGCAGAGAATGTATTAGCATGATCAGTCATATCTTATCCGTTCAATTTTTACAGAATTAGCCCGGCAGATTAAGCGCCGGGGCAGGAGCTGTGTTTTTAGCAGGAAGGGATTTGCGACACCTACTTAACCACCCATGAGCCAACACTGCAAGCCTGGATAGGCCGCAATACCACGGCGCAATAGCCTGGATGGGCGGGCGGCACCACGTGCTGCGCGCCAGACCCCACGAATGCTGCCTGGCACGCTACGAGTCATCAGTGTGCGGAGGTAAATTTCCGTCCCTTTATCGACTGGCACCGATAATGGAGCGACCGTTGGCGGCTAAAGCCGGAATCAGCTGTGTATTTATGCAATCACTTATCATCAACCGTGAAGGCAATTCGTGATTTTTCCTCGGCGAATTGCTGATAAATTTGCCACTGCTGGTTGACGCGCCGCTGGCCGAACAATACGGCTGATGCGTTACCTATATCATTACCATCTGCCCTACCAGCGCCATTATCGAGCCCTATACCATGAGGAGGTCCGCCGCTGTATCTCCTATTTGATAATTGAGTTGGATAAAAAATTCCCGAGGCGCTGCGTCCTCCTGGTTGATAGGCAACCGTATTTATGGCCGCGATAACTGTCACATTGATCTGCCTGTGGCACAACTTCTCACAGCTGACCGGATGAGCACGGATTTAAGTCCGTGATCGGTATTACATGCCCCTGAACTGGTAGAAATGTTTGACTGGAATGAAGCAACATTTTACGCGTTACCGAAAGGTTCAGCCATTCGGCGCATTTGGTCACGTTCGCTATATATACTCTCCTTATCAGGACGAGATCGCGCTGGACCGCCGACATGGAGAGCTGCCGCTGCTGGATGTGCATATTTATTAGGCGCTGGAAAGGCAGATCGCACGTTGAGAAACCAACTGCCGCCGTGACGACACTAGGCGCGCTGCAAACGCGGCTGATCAAGGCCATCGAAAAAGGATTAACGCGAGACGCTTAGAGTCTTTCTCGCTGGGAAAGACTTCTTACAATACCGCACAGTCGCTGTGTATAAAAATGAAAATCCTTTGACGAACAATCGTTACAAAAAATGAAAAAGATAGATCTTACGTTTCATAACAAAAATTTATTTTTCTTTTTCAACTAGATATGAAAAAGAAAATTTTCAACAGCCGAATGCACGCGATCGACAGCTTGAAGAGGACTGTGGATAACTCTGTTCAAAAGATTATGATGGAATTATGACGGAAAACATGAGGCAGACGCTGCACTACCTTTAACGATGGATAAATTATTTATTCGCGCAATTAATCCGTTTACTACGTAAAATGCGGCGAAAAACTGATTGTCTCGCGGTCGGCTAGCACAGCCACGCCCTGATAGCCTTCGTTATGAAGAACTGCATGATGTACTAGATACCTCAACTTAGCAAGCTTTTTTTGTCAGCCGCATGCGTGGATCCGCTTACCGTATAGTGGAGAAAAAGCGGCGGATGGTTCTCATGAAATAGCGTACAGCCATGGATGTACGCGTTATCAAGATAGCCTCCTATGGCTTCATAACAATACTGCAGTGATCAGGCAAGTAACGAATACATAACATCATTGCGCCGCGAAAAGAGAATTAAGCGCGCCACGGCATCGGCATCCTTAGCCTGGCGGCATCGATAAGATGAAAATGTAAGGTTAATTTGGTCGGGTCGTCTTGCCTATCTCTTGTCTTCAGGCTATCCCTTGGCTTCGATACGCAAAATCGGCACTAAACCCGCGGTTGCTTGTGTAACCCCCCCTCAAGATGACCGAAATGCGCATCATGTGACGTGAAGACGAACCGGTTGATGCAGAAAAATGACAACTCCTGCTATGGCTATGGCTATGGCTATGGCTATGGCTATGGCAGGGACTTTCAGTTGCTATGGTGGTCGTTGAGGCAACAGCGACCGTTGCAGTTGCAGTAACAAAAACACTTTACCCTCGCGCAACAAAAGGGGTCTTTCAAGCCTTTTTTTTGCAACCGGAGACAGAACCCGTGCGGATCGGTAACTGTTAATTAGAGCGGAAAACTAGGATAGAACCCACGCCCCCAACCTTGGCAGAGGTTGTACTCTGCTACTGTACTGAGCTATTCCCACTTGGATATAATGTGAAACTCTAGCGTTATGGGGAGCGAATTATACTGGAAATGCCACTAGTTGCAAGTCTGTCAGCGACAAAGTAGGGTTTTTTCGCCGGTGTGATCGACGAAAAATAACCACGCTGGCTCTGGCTCCGTTTTTACTACAAAGCGGCTACAGACGGATAAAATGCTCGCGATAGTAGGCCAATTCCGCCACAGACTCGCGGATATCGTCCAGCGCCTGATGGGTATTTTTTTTCTCCAGTCCGGCTAGAATTTCTGGCTTCCAGCGGCGGGCCAGTTCTTTAAGCGTACTGACATCCAGATAACGGTAGTGGAAATATGCTTCCAGCGCCGGCATATAGCGGAACAAGAAGCGCCGGTCCTGGCCGATGCTGTTGCCGCAAATCGGGGACTTGCCGGCGGGGACCCATTCAGCCAAAAAGGTCAGCGTCTGCGCCGCCGCCGCCTCTTCATTCAGCTGACTATGCCGAACCCGATCAACCAGCCCGCTTGTGGTATGGATACGCATATTCCACTCATCCATCAGCACTAGCTGGGCGTCGGATTGATATATCGCCAGCACCGGACCTTCCGCCAAAATAGCCAGATTGGCATCGGTGACAAGTGTCGCGATTTCGATAATGCGATCGCGCTCGGGATCCAGTCCGGTCATTTCCAGATCAATCCAAATCAAGTTGTTATCATTTACTGGCATGATTTTCTCGTAGTAAGGGATCTTATGGCTTATCTGTTAGAATATGTACGATAGCCTTTTTTTTCGCCATGGGCGATTCATCCGTACTAACTCTAACTACGTGAGGCGCAGAAGTGAAAGAAAATAAACTGTCCAAAGGTCAGGATCTCCGGGTACAGGCCAACCATCAGCACCGCTTGCAGCAGCGTGAGCGTGCCGCGCTACCCAATGGTACGACCAGCAATTTGAAGAGGCTCAGGAGGGTGTGGCAGTTAGCCGGTTCGGTATGCATGTTGACGTGGAGGACGCCGCAGGCTGCATTTACCGCTGCAATCTACACCGCACGATGAAGTTCCCTAGTTACGGGTGATGGGGTGGTTTGGCGCGCCCCTCAGTCGTCCAGGGTCAGCGGAATTATTGTAGAAGCAGTCCATCCGCGCCATTCGGTGCTGACTCGCCTTGATGTGTATGACGGTGTCAAACTCATCTCGGCAAACATGGACCAAATCGTCATTGTTTCCGCCATTTTACCCGAGCTGTCTTTGAATATTATCGATCGCTATTTAGTGGCGTGCGAAACGATGGAGGTGGATCCGCTTATCGTTTTGAATAAAATAGATCTACTGACGGCGGCGTAACGGACGAAGGTTGAGCTTCAAATGGCTATCTATCGCTGCATTGGCTATCGGGTGTTGTTGGTGTCAAGCCATACCAACGAGGGGATGAGTCCTTTCTGGGAGATGCTGGCCGGGCGAACCAGTATTTTTGCCGGTCAGTTGGGGTGGGCAAATCGAGCCTGCTAAATGTGCTGCTGCCGCCGGAACACGAGAAGATTTTGGTCAATAGCGTCTCAGATAACTCGGGGATCGGGTAACATACCACCACCACTGCCAGGCTATATCATTTCGGCCACGGCAGTCATTTAATTGATTCCCCGGGGTACGGGGATTTGGTTTGTAGCATCTGGCGCCGGAACTTATTGCACATGGTTTCGTCGAATTCAGGGATTATCTAAGCACCTGTAAATTCCGTGATTACTGCAATGATACCAATCCGCGCTATTCGTGGTGTGGCGGAAAGAAGCGCTATCGCCCGCGAACGTTTCGATAACTACCATCGTATTCTCGAAAGAATAGTATAGCGCAAGTCAACGCCGGTAAGGTGTTTTGATGGCATACTCGCTGACATTTATCGCCGTCGGCGGTACAATGCTATTCCCTTTTGACTATATTGAAACAAATAAAGAGGTCCCCATGCTGGACAGGATAAAGATAGCTCTACAATACCTACTACATAAGCGCTGGCTGACAGAGCTGGCTGGTTGGGGTGCAGAACGCCGCGGTGGCTGTCTTACCCGCTGGGTTATTACGCTGTTCGTGCGCTGCTATAAGGTTGATATGCTAGAAGCGCAGCAGCCGGATGTGGCCGCCTATCCGACCTTTAACACCTTCTTTGTCCGGCCTCTGCGCGACGACGCTCGGCCCATTGATGCTGATCCGGCGGTAATGGTCTTGCCAGCGGATGGGATCATCTCGCAGCTCGGTCGCATCGAGGGAGAGCAGATATTCCAGGCGAAGGGGCACAATTACAGTCTGGAGGCTCTGCTGGCCGGCAATGAGCCGATGATCGACTACTTTCGCGACGGCAACTTCGTCACGATCTATTTGGCCCCACGCGATTATCATCGTGTACATATGCCTTGCAACGGCGTGCTGCGCGAAATGCTTTACGTGCCGGGCGATTTATTTTCGGTGAATCCACTGNNCCGTAGCCAATATCCCTAACCTGTTCGCCCGCAACGAGCGGGTTATCTGCCTGTTCGATACAGATTTTGGCCCGATGGCACAAATTTTGGTTGGCGCGACTATTATCGGCAGTATCGAGACCGTCTGGGCGGGCACCGTCACGCCGCCTCGGGAGGGGATTATCAAACGCTGGCGCTACCCGAAGGCGGACGCCGCCGAAGCGGTAGTGTTGCTAAAAGGACAGGAAATGGGGCGCTTCAAGCTAGGTTCCACTGTCATCAACCTGTTCGCCGGCAAAAAAGTGCTTCTGAGCGAACATCTGTCCACTCGATATGTTACCCGCGTCGGTCAGCAGCTGGCCCACGGCGCCGTGCAAGCCGAAAACCCGCTAACCTGAATCTTTACGGTTAACAGGAGAGTTCTCACCTTGCGCCTGATTACGCTTTTCCTCCTGAGTTGGCTGCTGGCCTCACTGGCCTTCGCAGCCAACCTGCCAGACGAGGGCCAGCTCAAAAAGGATCTGCAGCAGGCACAGGATGATAAAAACGCGCCGAACCAGACGGCGATTGTCGAGGCACTGCAGTCAGCGCTGAACGCCCTCGTTGAAATTAAAGTATCCAGCGCCAAAATACGGGAATATCAGAAAGCTATCGACGATTTTCCGGCGCTGACACGCCAACTGCGGGATGAAAAAAACAGCGAACCGGATGAACCCGAACCCTTCAGCCCCAAACTCGCCAGCAGTGAACTAAATCAACGACTGCTACAGATAAATAGCCAACTAATGGATTTAGCAGGCCAGTTACAGAAAGAGCAAGACCAGGCGCGTGCTATCAGCGACTCTCTGGGCTTGCTGCCGCAGCAGCAGGCCGAAGCGCGCAGGGCGCTCAGCGATGTGGAACAACATCTGCAAGCGCTGCCGATCCCCAACACACGGCTGGAACAGGCGCAAGCAACCACGCTACAGGCTGAACAGGCCGCCCGTCGCCTCAAGGTGGAGGAGCTAGATCTTGCCCAGTTAAGCGCTAGTAACCGCCAGGAGTTGTCGCGCCTGCGCGCCGAGTTGCTAAAGAAACGCCATGACCGCTTGGATCAAGCGCTACAGGCGCTGCGCAACCAGCTTAATAGTTTACGTCAGCAGGAGGCGGAACAGGCAATCGAGCACACTGAAATGCTAGCGGAACAGGTCGGCGAGCTGCCCAAGTCAATCGGTACCCCGTTGCAAACTAATCGCGAACTGTCCATCGCGCTGAACCAACAGGCACAGCGCATGGATCTTATTGCCTCGCAGCAGCGCCAGGCTGCCTCGAAAACACTACAGGTCCGTCAGGCTCTCACAACGCTACGCGAGCAGGCGCAATGGCTGGATGAGTCGCCGGCACTGGGGGAAACCCTGCGCGCCCAGGTGTCAAGGTTGCCAGAGATGCCCAAACCGCAGCAGCTCGACAGCGATATGGCTCATTTGCGCGTGCAGCGCCTGCATTTTGAAGATCTGATGAACAAGCTGCCGCAGCTCTCTCAGGGAACACAGGACGACGGTTCGCCGCTGACGTCGGCGCAGCACCGCATTCTTGACGCACAGCTTGCCACCCAGCGCAACCTGCTCAATGTACTGCTGACAGGCTGCGATACCCAGATCCTGGAGCTTACCAAGCTGAAGGTGGCCAATAGCCAGCTTGAAGAGGCGATGAACGAGATCCAGGAAGCAGCTCATCGCTACCTGTTCTGGGTGGCTGACGTGGGCCCAATTAGCCTTTCCTACCCGCTGCACATCGGCCAGGATCTGCGCCGGCTAGTGACCCTGGATACGTTCAGTCAATTGACCTACGCGCTTAGCATGATGCTGACTAGCCAGGAAACGCTTATTCCGCTGTTCGGAGCTCTGCTGCTGGTCGGTTTTAGCCTCAGTTCCCGCCGTCATTATCATGCCTTTCTTGAGCGCTCCAGCGGCCGGGTGGGGAAGGTCAATCAGGACCATTTTTCCCTGACCCTGCACAATGTTTTCTGGTCGGTGCTGGTCGCCCTGCCGCTGCCGGTCCTGTGGGCAGCGCTAGGCTATGGCTTGCGCCACGCCTGGCCCTATCCAGTAGCGGTCGCTATCGGCGACGGCGTAAGCGCCACAGTGCCGGTGCTGTGGATATTTATGGTATGCGCCCACTTCGCCCACCCGCAGGGACTGTTTATCGTGCATTTCGGCTGGCCACAACAGCAGGTAAAGCGCGCGCTACGCTACTACACGCTGTCTATCGGCATGATCGTACCGCTGATTATGGCGCTGATATCGTTTGATGATTACAGCGAGCGGGAATTTGCCGGCACCTTAGGCAGATTATGCTTTCTCCTGTTGTGTGCTTGTCTGGCGCTCGTAACTAGCAGCCTGAAACGTGCCGGCCTGCCGCTGTATCTTGATAAGCATGGCGTCGGCGATAATGTCGTCAACCGTTCTTTATGGAATCTGATGATCTGTGCACCCATCGTCGCGGCCGCGGCGGCGTGCCTAGGGCATCTGGCGACCGCGCAGGCGCTGCTGGCGAGGCTGGAAACCTCGGTTGCGATCTGGTTCTTCTTGCTGATTATCTATCACATTATTCGTCGCTGGATGTTCATTCAGCGACGACGTATCTCCTTCGAACGTACCAAGCAGCGCCGCGCGGAGATGCTGGCCCAGCGGGCACGCAATGAAGAAGATCTGTCGCAATCCCAGCTAAATGATGCCGCCGCCGAAGTCGATGAAAAGGTGCTGGATCTCGATACCATCAGCGCGCAATCGCTACAGCTGGTACGCTCCATACTGACGCTGATTGTGTTGCTATCGGTGATTTTATTGTGGTCAGAGTTGCATTCGGCTTTCGGCTTCCTGGAAAACATTACCCTTTGGGATGCCACCTCCACTATTCAGGGAGTTGATAGCATTCAGCCGATTACGCTCGGCGCAGTGCTGATCGCCATTCTAGTTTTCATTATCACTGCCCAGATGGTGCGTAACTTGCCTGCACTGCTGGAGTTGGTGCTGCTGCAGCATTTGGATTTGACCCCCGGCACTGGGTATGCCATTACTACCTTGACCAAATATGGTCTGATGCTGCTGGGGGGAATTATTGGTTTCTCCATGATAGGAATCGAGTGGTCGAAACTGCAGTGGCTAGTAGCGGCATTAGGAGTAGGGTTGGGGTTTGGCCTGCAGGAGATCTTCGCCAACTTCATTTCCGGTCTGATGATCCTGTTTGAAAAACCGATTCGGATTGGCGATACCGTTACTATTCGTAATCTGACCGGCAATATTACCCGTATCAACACCCGCGCTACTACCATTACTGACTGGGATCGAAAAGAGATCATCGTGCCTAACAAGGCCTTTATCACCGAACAGT
>NZ_LECR01000075.1:23982-24345 GCF_001602625.1 Sodalis-like endosymbiont of Proechinophthirus fluctus | reverse complement strand
TCCGATACCGTCACGCGCGTCGTGTTGAGCGTGCCGGCTCCCGCAGGGGCTAATATTGAGCAAGTGACGCACATTCTGGTGAGGGCGGCGCGCCACTGCCCGCTGGTGTTGGAACTGCCGGCGCCGGAGGCTTTCCTGGTGGACTTACAGCAGGGTTTGCCGCTGTTTGAGCTGCGTATGCACGCCGCCGAAATGGGGCACCGGATGCCGCTGCGCCATCAGGTACACGCGCTGATTTTAGAAGGATATCGCGAGCACGGTATGGAATTGCCCTTCCCGCCCTTCCAACTGCGCAAGGATCAGCTCAAGGTCGATAATACCCCCGGCAACCACATCAAGCCAGAAAGCGGCTCGCTATGACAG
>NZ_LECR01000075.1:21959-23907 GCF_001602625.1 Sodalis-like endosymbiont of Proechinophthirus fluctus | reverse complement strand
CACTACTGATTCTGCCAGGCAGTCAGTAACGGCGCAATGGCCCGTCAACACCGGTCGGAAAGACTGTGATAGCACCTGTGCCGGCACAGGACCGGCACGGTTCGGGGGAATGTGAGGTAACGTCTACGCCGGCAAAGGCCAGTGGCGGCCGCAACAACAAGGACGCTTAGGCACGCTCTACCGGAAAGGCAATTACATCGCTCAATCTCTCGGCCTTCAGCGCCAGCATGACCAGTCGGTCCACACCTAACGACACTCCGGAACATTCCGGCATACCCTGCGCCAGGGCCGCCAGTAAATTTTCATCGATAGGCTGTTCGGTCAGGCTCATCGCTATCCTTTTACGATTATCCTTCTCAAAGCGCTGGCGCTGCTCGCGCGCATCGGTTAGCTCACGGAAACCATTGGCCAGCTCAATACCCTTGAAATAGACTTCAAACCGGTCCGCCACCCGATGATCCTCGGTACTGATTTCCGCTAGCGCAGCCTGAGAAGCGGGAAAATGGTAAACAAAAGCCGGCTTATCGCGACCGATGTGAGGTTCGACCACCATAGCAAATAATAATTGCAGCAGGGTATCGCGATCGTCCTTTGAAGAAGCTGCCTCACCGAGATCCCATTTAACCGCTGCGTCATAAAACTGCCCTTTATCCGCCGATAAGGGATCAATTCCCACATGACGGATAAATACCTGCTGATAAGAAAGCATTTCCGCACTATCGCAATCCAGAATCTGCTGCAGCAGATCGTCGACCTCATTCATCAGGCGGCACATATCATAATAGGGGCGATACCACTCAAGCATGGTAAATTCCGGATTATGATAACGACCGGCTTCCTCATTACGAAAGCTGCGGCAAAGCTGGAATATAGGACCGCTACCAGCCGCCAGCAGGCGCTTCATGTGATATTCTGGACTGGTCATCAAATACAGCGACATACCGCCGGCAACACCTGGCCCAATAAAGCGGGTCTGGAATGGAACAAGATGGATATCCGTCACCGTTGCCTGACTCATGGCCGGAGTTTCTACTTCAAGTAATCCGCGATCGCTGAAAAACTGCCGGATCTGGCCCACAATTGCAGCGCGCTTTAACAAATTATTAATGGGTGTGCTTGGTTGCCAGCTGGCCGAATCGCTCATATTTTTCCCTCCGTTAAACAGGGGATGCAGTCTACCAGTATCTCTATGCGCAAATAAACATCACTGTCGCCCTTTTTAACCTTGGCCACGCCTTGAACGCGGTCTAGATCATGTTACCACCCAATACATCCTTCTTTCTGACGGCAGTATAAAGATCATCAATTCAGAATTCTCCACCTCTAAATAATACTGGAAGCAGAGTATCGGAAAGGAGCGCTATCTAGCGCTCGCCGAAGACAGCCTCGCTAATGGTCTCATTTTTCGGCCTATTCTACGGCGGCTATCACGTTATCGTCCTTGATGAAGATTACCGTTATGCGCTGGATATCAAGCCTTAATTATTTGTGGATTTTATATCACGCACCCTAAAACGCTAGATGCACAGGCGAGGCAAGCGCTGTTGCATACTGCCACGGCACTTAACTTCACGGTGGACAGACTGATTTATTTGGGTTAAGCACGAATACCACCGGTAGGTATAATCGTTGTTGGCGCGTACTCAGCGGGATAAGGAAATCTGACGAGTTGACGATGGCAAGGAAGCCAGATATCTTGATACAGATAAGAAAACCAGACAGACGTATTAGCACCGCTAATGATAAGGCGCTAATACCGGCGCTGGGGAACATCAACGAAAAATAAAGAAAACGCTTCTGGAAATTGGACAGTAGGCAACGGCGAAACGGTGCACTTGTTCGCGGTGGGACAAATTGAGGAAACGTAAATTTCGCGGCGAGATCCCGTTCAGGAATACCACGAGCAACGTCACGGGCCAGCTTAAGTGAGTAAAATATCGGTGAAAGC
>NZ_LECR01000075.1:13863-21953 GCF_001602625.1 Sodalis-like endosymbiont of Proechinophthirus fluctus | reverse complement strand
TCGAATGCTGTTCGAAGCAAAGAGCCGTGGCTAAGCACTTTCTCTAGTCGTACCCATCCTACTGGATATCACTTGCGCTACATCGCCCTAAGCCTTAAGGGAGCCCCATGCGCAGAGGTGAAGCCTTAATAGCTACCGAATTGCTGTTACTGTATTTCGCACTGAATGGACTCACCATCTACAGAGACATCTTCACCGGCACCACAGGTCGTCTTACACGCGGGTCAGTGAAGACAATGCTACAACTGATAACAGGACAATGACATTTTTTTAAAAAAAAGTAATATAATTAACATTAATTATTATTAACTTAAATCATATTTTCACTGTCCAATTTCTGTAGCCAAGGTGCTCAATCTCAGGCTTTTTACGCGCTGAGATCAGCTGGCGACCTGGGAATGGTCCTACCCAAGATATTGCACATCTTCGCCGAAGTCGCGGATAGCATTACACCTGCTTAAAGCCGTTAGCGCCAGAACAACAGCAAGCAGCAATAGCTAGGTCATTTTTATCAACAATGTTCTAAAAAATCCACGAATGCCAAAAGTCAGTTACCACCGCCTCTAAGAGGGAGTTTCCCGTAACGCATTATTTAACCCGAGAGACATACTCGCCGGAGCGCGTATCCACTTTGATCACTTCACCAATTTGAACGAACAGTGGTACTTTCACCACTGCGCCGGTGGTCAGTATAGCGGGTTTGCCGCCGGTGCCAGCTGTATCGCCTTTGAGGCCCGGGTCAGTTTCAGTGATTTCCATCTCCACGAAGTTAGGCGGCGTCACAGCAATCGGCTGGCCGTTCCACAATGTCAGCACGCATTCGGCCTGTTCGACCAGCCATTTGACATTGTCACCAACGGCTTTAGCATCAGCGGCCAGCTGTTCAAAATTTTCATTATTCATGAAATGCCAAAACTCACAGTCATTGTACAGGTATATCAGGTTAATATCCATCACATCGGCGGATTCCACCGAGTCACCGGATTTGAAGGTTTTTTCCAGCACTTTACTAGAAACCAGCTTACGCAGACGGACCCGGTTGAACGCCTGGCCTTTGCCGGGCTTCACGAATTCATTATCAATGATCGCGCACGGCTCGCCATCAAGCATGATTTTAAGACCGGAACGGAATTCATTGGTACTATAAGACGCCATAATGGTCCTCTTAATATAAACTTGGTAATTAAGCCAAAAAATGGCACGCATTATAATCCGAAATACGCCCGCTAGAGAAGAATGGTTATATCAACTTGACGATGTCATCACCGACCCTGTGCAACTCCTAGAGCTTCTTAGGCTCGGGCAATACGCTGACCTGCGCGAGGGAGCTGAGGCACGGCGCTTGTTTCCGTTTCGCGTTCCCCGCACTTTTGCAGCGCGCATGATACCGGGCGATCCGGGCGATCCGCTCTTGCGTCAGGTGATTACGGTACATAAGGAATTCGATCGAGCACCGGGATTCAGCACAGATCCGCTGGACGAGCAGCACAGCGTGATACCCGGCCTGCTGCATAAATACCATAACCGCGCGCTAATGTTGGTAAAAGGCGGCTGCGCGGTCAATTGCCGCTACTGTTTTCGGCGCCATTTTCCCTATCAGAAAAATCATGGCAACAAAACGAATTGGCTGCGCGCTATGGCCTATATCCAGCAGCACTCTGAACTAAATGAGATCATTCTTTCCGGCGGCGATCCGTTAATGGCTAAAGATCATGAGCTGGATGAGCTTATTTGTCTGTTGGAAAAGATCCCCCACCTGACCACCCTGCGCATTCACAGCAGGCTGCCGATCGTCATCCCAGCACGTATAACTGAGCGTCTTTGCCGGCGGTTGGCCGGCTGCCGACTGAAAGTAGTGCTAGTGACCCACATCAACCACGCCCGTGAAATCGATACTGCTGTCTGCAACAGTATGACACGGCTGCGCAATACGCGGGTGACATTACTCAACCAAAGTGTACTGCTGCGCGGCGTAAATGATAACGCTGATACACTGGCAGCGCTCAGTGAAACCCTCTTCGCCGCCGGCATTTTACCTTATTACCTGCATGTGTTAGATAGGGTACAGGGGGCTGCGCATTTTATGGTGCATGATACCCAAGCACGGGAGATTATGCGGCAACTGTTGGAGAAAGTGTCAGGCTATCTAGTACCACGTCTGACGCGGGAAATTGGCGGCGAGCGCAGCAAGACACTGCTGGATCTGGGACTGCGGCAATTCTGACGGCATTAGCTACCTACCGGTTAACGCACCAATGTATGGGAATTGTCAGGTAGCGGGCCTCGCTCAGTCATAGACCTCTGGCTTTGAATCTTGCTGTCCAGCAGTACAGAGCTAGCTAGTAGGTTTCTTTTTTACTGACCTGTCTGGTCGCCATAGATAACAGATAACGTTGCTACAAAACCCGCTTCATTGATAATTTTTACCAAAAAAACAAAACCCCCGGTAAGCCGGGGGTTTTAAAACGCCATTAATGACATAAGGGGTTACATCATGCCACCCATGCCACCAACGCCACCCATACCTCCTGCGCCGCCTAGGTCTGGTTTATCTTCCTTCGGCAGGTCGGTCACCATACATTCAGTAGTGACCATCAAACCGGCGATAGAAGCCGCATACTGCAGCGCGGAACGGGTTACCTTGGTCGGATCCAGGATACCCATGTCGATCATGTTGCCGTACTCTTCGTTTGCTGCGTTGTAACCGGTATTACCTTCACCTGCTTTCACTTTATTCGCGATGACGGACGGTTCTTCACCGGCGTTGGCGACAATCTGACGCAGCGGTGCTTCCATAGCGCGGCGCGCAACTTTGATACCGACGTTCTGATCTTCATTGTCGCCACGCAGTTCAGCAATGCTGTTGGCTACGCGAATAAGTGCCACGCCGCCGCCGGCGACTACGCCTTCTTCCACTGCGGCGCGGGTAGCGTGCAAGGCGTCTTCAACACGGGCTTTCTTCTCTTTCATTTCAACCTCGGTCGCGGCACCTACTTTGATAACTGCCACGCCGCCAGCCAGTTTAGCCACTCGCTCTTGCAGTTTTTCACGATCGTAATCGGAGGTGGCCTCATCTCGCTGCTGGTTAATTTGCTTAACGCGACCATCGATAAGGGCCTTATCGCCCATGCCGTCGATGATAGTGGTAGTGTCTTTGGTGATAACGACACGCTTGGCCTGCCCCATATCTTCCAGGGTAGCTTTTTCCAGCTCAAGGCCGACTTCTTCGGAAATAACGGTACCGGCAGTCAGGATAGCAATATCCTGTAGCATAGCCTTACGGCGATCGCCAAAGCCAGGCGCCTTCACTGCGGCAACTTTAACGACACCGCGCATGGTATTCACCACAAGCGTAGCCAGCGCTTCACCTTCAACATCTTCAGCGATAACCAGCAGCGGCTTACTTGCTTTGGCGACGGCTTCTAACACCGGCAGCATTTCGCGGATATTGGAAATTTTCTTGTCAGCAAGCAGAATGAACGGGCTTTCCATTTCAACAGCGCCGGTCTCCGACTTGTTGACAAAATACGGGGAAAGATAACCACGATCGAACTGCATCCCTTCAACTACGTCCAACTCATCCTGTAAACCAGAACCCTCTTCCACGGTGATGACGCCTTCTTTTCCCACTTTCGCCATAGCTTCAGCAATAAGGGTGCCGACGGTTTCATCGGAGTTGGCGGAGATGGTACCCACCTGCGCGATCGCCTTGGAATCGGAGCAAGGAACAGACAGTTTTTTTAGTTCTTCTACAGCGGCGATAACGGCTTTATCGATACCGCGCTTGAGGTCCATCGGGTTCATGCCGGCGGCCACGGCTTTCAGGCCTTCATTTACGATAGACTGAGCCAGCACGGTTGCGGTGGTGGTGCCGTCGCCTGCAGCATCATTAGCTTTGGAGGCAACTTCTTTCACCATCTGGGCGCCCATGTTCTCGAACTTATCTTCCAGTTCAATCTCACGCGCGACTGAAACGCCGTCTTTGGTGATGACGGGCGCGCCGAAGGATTTGTCCACCACTACGTTACGACCTTTAGGACCCAGGGTCACTTTTACCGCGTCGGCCAGAATATTTACGCCGCGAAGCATTTTTACGCGAGCGTCGTTACCGAATTTTACGTCTTTAGCTGCCATTTCGATTTTCCTTAAATTCGTTCAGTTCAGATGATTAACGCACGGATTACTGCTCAACAATAGCTAGAATGTCGCTTTCAGGCATAATCAGCACTTCATCATTGTCGATTTTCTCAACCTTCACACCATATCCGTCATTGAAAATCACGATGTCGCCAACCTTCACGTCCAGCGCTTTCACTTCGCCGTTTTCCAGAATCCGGCCGTGGCCCACAGCCAGTACCTCACCGCGAGTAGATTTGCCAGCAGCGGAACCGGTCAGCACGATGCCGCCCGCAGACTTAGCTTCAACTTCTTTACGCTTGACGATAACGCGATCATGTAATGGACGAATTTTCATTGATAACTCCCCTTGAGAAAGTCCGTATCAGTTTTTTGGGATGAACGCCGTGCATTATGTCATGCCCGGCTTCGTGGTAAATAAGATGGGGGCGTTCAGAGAAGCTTCAAGGGGATAAAATAAATTTTTTTCACTTAAGTGATTAAATTTTAGCCATTAAAAATTTTTAATTATATTAATCAATAAGTTATATGTTATTACCTCATCCTATTTTTTACCTATTTCTCATCGGCGCAATAGCCGTTTAGTTTGTCGTGGGAAAGATCATGACGACGACTCCGCCTTCAAAAGTCTCGCTACTGGCGCTGGGACTGCTCGGCTGAAGACGCAGATAAGTCAGTAAGCGCATCGTTAACAGATGCTGTATCGGCGGCAATAACAGCAGCAGGCCGAGGAAATCAGTGAATAAACTGGGCAGCAGCACACATCCCGCAAGCAATAGCGAGACGCTTTTGATCATCTCGCCGGCGGGGGGACTCTCACTGCGGGCCAACTTGATCTGCATTTGTCTCAGAATACGCAGCCCCTGCCCGTTACCAGCGAGATACACCGATATAATGATGTCGCGATTACCAGAAGTAATGTCGCAAGCACGCCAAGCACATGGGCGACTTGGACGAAAAGGGGAATCTCAATATAAGTAATGATAAAAATGATTAGTAACAGGATCCAACGCACCGAATTCTCCTGTGTTATCGATTACTGCTGCGAGAGTAATCCCGCCCAAGTCGATAAAATTCGCCACCACAAAAAATGCGCCTTGTTGCCGGCTTGTCTTAATGTAATGGTATCCCTCAAGACGATTTTCAAGCGATACGCCGGGTCCGTGTCTCGTAAGCGCCTTTTGCCTCTCGTGCTAACTAGTTAAAATAAAAACGATTAACTAATCGTGATCGGCTTAATGGTCTTATCTTAATGACAGAATATAATAGCAAAAATAAAAATTAAATTAGTTTAATACACTATATATAGCATATATTAACACATTTTATTTTAAAATTAATTATAAATACCGACAATTAAAAGGAAAACGCATGTTAACTCTCATCCGTATAGAAGAAGACCTACTCGGCACCCGCGAAGTGCCGGCTGACGCCTATTATGGCATTCATACCCTGCGCGCTAGTGAAAATTTCTACATCAGCAATACGCGTATCAGCGATATTCCCGAGCTGGTACGCGGTATGGTGATGGTAAAAAAAGCCGCCGCACTAGCCAATAAAGATCTTAATATGCTACCGCGGGATATCGCCGATATCATCGCCCGCGCCTGTGATGAAGTTCTGAGCCGGGGTCGCTGCATGGATCAGTTTCCTGTGGATGTGTTCCAGGGAGGAGCCGGTACCTCTGTCAATATGAATACCAATGAAGTGCTGGCGAATATCGGCCTGGAGCTGATGGGGCACCAAAAAGGGGAATACCAATTCCTGAATCCCAACGATCACCTCAACTTATGTCAGTCCACCAATGACACCTATCCCACCGGTTTCCGCCTGGCGGTCTATCACGCGCTCCAGAGCTTGGTAGAAGCGATAGACTATCTGGGGGTAGGTTTTGAGAAAAAAGCTCAGCAATTCAATGGCATTCTAAAGATGGGCAGAACCCAGCTGCAGGACGCGGTTCCAATGACACTCGGCCAGGAGTTTCACGCCTTTAACGTGCTGCTGAAGGAAGAAAACAAAAACCTGCTGCGCACCGCGCAATTGCTGCTGGAAGTGAACCTCGGCGCTACCGCCATAGGTACCCGACTGAATACCCCAGAAGGGTATCAGGCGCTGGCGGTAGAGAAGCTAGCGGAGATAAGCGGCCTGCCCTGCATCCCGGCTGAGGATTTGATTGAGGCCACCTCCGACTGCGGCGCCTATGTCATGGTCCACAGCGCTCTGAAACGCCTGGCAGTGAAATTATCCAAGATATGTAACGACCTGCGTCTCTTATCCTCTGGGCCGCGGGCCGGATTGAATGAAATCAATCTGCCCGAACTGCAAGCGGGCTCATCTATTATGCCTGCTAAGGTCAACCCCGTGCTGCCGGAGGTGGTGAATCAAGTGTGCTTCAAAGTGATCGGCAACGATACCTGTATCACCATGGCAGCGGAAGCGGGTCAGTTGCAGTTGAACGTTATGGAGCCAGTTATCGGCCAGGCGATGTTCGAGTCGATGCATATTCTTACCAATGCCTGTTTTAATCTACAGAATAAATGCATTGGTGGCATCACCGCCAACCAGGCTATCTGTGAGCAACATGTTTTTAATTCCATAGGTATCGTGACCTATCTCAACCCCTTTATTGGCCACCACAACGGCGATATCGTAGGTAAAATCTGTGCCGAGACCGGTAAAAGTGTGCGCGAGGTCGTGCTTGAGCGCGGTTTGCTAACCGCGGCGCAACTGGATGATATCTTCTCGCTGCAAAACTTAATGAATCCTAAGTACAAAGCCAAACACTATCCCGACGAGACCCCATCCTGACTCCTGCACTATCGCCGCCGGCGCGAACAAGCTATAATGCCCGCCGGCGTTTTCCATACAGGGGATAATAATGGCAGATAACCCAGACGGCGTCCTCCCAAAACCCGAAGATGCCGGATCGTGTATCATTCTGTGCACCGCGCCCGACGATGCTTGCGCCCACGCCATCGCCCAGCGTTTATTGGCCGGCAACCTCGCCGCGTGCGTCACGCTATTGCCAGGTGCCATATCGCTTTATTATTGGCAAGGGATGCTCGAACAGCAGGCCGAGGTGCAATTGCTTATCAAAAGCCGCATAACCCTGCGACAGGCAATATTCGCGCAAATCAAAGCCCATCATCCTTATCAAACCCCGGAGTTATTGGTACTTCCCGTCGTCAGCGGCGACCCCGATTATCTATCATGGCTCAATAATTCTTTAAGCTAATCTTGCTGGCGTGGCTAGCATGCCTGCCGCCACCGCAGGCCGCTCAGGCCCGCCTTGTTCGGCAATACTCACGGCAACCAATTCATCCCAGCGGATCAGTCGTTCCGCTTCAATTTTTATCAGCAGGGATCGCAATTGATGCTGAGCTGGGACATCCATCCCAGCTACTACTTATACCGCCAACAGATCCGGCTGGAGCCGGTGGTAAACGCCGCCCTAGGCGTATTCATGATGCCTACCGGAAACCGTCATCACGATGAGTTTTATGGCAATGTGACGATTTACCGCAATGACCTGCACATTACGCTTCCGCTGACACAGGCGCAAAACGACAGCCAGCTGCGTGTCAGTTGACAAGGCTGCGCGGAAGCGGTCTTTTACTATCCGTCGGAAACCCAGGTCATCCCCCTGTTGGCCGTAGTCACGGCGCTGGATGGCGCGATAGACACAGGCTGCGCCACCCTCGTCCCGACACCTTCTCCTTCGCTCATCCAGGGGATTATTACCTTAGCGCCTCCGCTCAAAAATGATAGCGTGCCGTTTTCACCTCTGTGGCACTGCTTATTGGTATCGGTATCGCCTTCACTCCTTGCGTACTGCCGATGTATCCGCTGATTTCCTCCGTGATCCTTAGAACCCGCATGCGACTTATCACTGCTATGGTACTTCCTGCTGCGGTGGTTTACGTTATGGGGATGGCCATTACTTATACCCTGCT
>NZ_LECR01000075.1:8070-13824 GCF_001602625.1 Sodalis-like endosymbiont of Proechinophthirus fluctus | reverse complement strand
CAGGCGGCGCTGCAACAGCCCGTATTGCTGATCGGACTTGCCGTGCTGTATATCCTACTGGTGTTGTCAATGTTCGGCGCCTTTACCCTGCAATTACCCCGGCGCTACAGACCCGCCTAGCGCTTTGCAGCAACCGTCAGCGTCAAGGCACCTTACCCGGCGTTTTTATCATGGGAGCGTTGGGCAGGCCTGTTTTGCTCCCCCTGCATCACTGCGCCCCTGAGCGCCATTTTACTGTACATCACCCAAAGCGGTAATCTGTGGTTCGACGGATTTACGCTGTGGCTATATGCGGTGGGTATGGGTATCCCGTTGGTGCTGGTCGCTCTGTTTGGCCATCGAATGTTGCCCAAAAGCGGCCATTGGATACAACAGGTCAAATAGGATTTGGTTTCGTTATTCTGGTGCTACCAGTATTCTTACTGGAATGCATTCTGGGTGATAACTGGGGAGCGCGGCTATAGAGCCTCCTGGCGATCGCCTTTTTCGTCTAGGGCTTTTTGCTATGCCTGCGGGATTGCGGCCGCCTGTGGCCGGCAGTGCTGCTGCTTGGCCTGACGCTGATAAGCGCGTGGGCGCTGCGGGACTGGCTATGGGGAAACTCTATCTTGCACGCCGTTGGCCACCGGCGCAGCGCCGGGGCGTTCCAGCCTGTGAAAAACTTGAGCAAATCACTCAGGTGCTAAACGCTTGCCCCGGCAAGCCGGTGATGCTGGATATATACGCCGACTGGTGCGTGGCCTGTAAAGTGTTTGATAAATACACCTTCAGCGATCCCCACCGTAGCCGAGCAAATGGGTCGCCTAACCCTGCTTCAGGCAGATGTTACCGCTAATGCGCCCGTGCAAAAAATTCTGCTTAGCCGGCCACAGGTGATGTGGCTGCCGGCGATTTTATTTTTCGATAGTCGCGATAACGAGATCCCCGGCTCGCGGGTAACCGGTTTTATAAACGCGGCGGATTTTTCGCAACATTTACGGAAACTGGCGCCGTGAGAGATACTCCAGCAATGCAACCGTTGGTTAACTAGAAGGAAATGTGCAACGAGAACATAATATGGGATCGGGCGTTGAGCCTGCTTGAACAACGGGGTTTCTCGCGGGTATCACTGCTGATGCTGGCCAATGAGCTTGCGCTGCAGCTAGCGCAGCTGAGCGTCTACTGGCCAGATCGCGAGGCGTTACATTATGACTGCTTGCACTACCATGCCGGCTAATTGGACGGATAGCACAACCGCGTACGCCAAGATGATGCAATGGATGCACAGCAAAACTGCTGGCACACTACCAGATTTTAGCGGAACATATTGAATAGCAGCGTTATCCTGGCTGCCTGTTTATCGCCGCTTACAACTTTTATCCTCAAACCTCGCATCCCATCCATCAACTGGCGGACCAGCAAAATCAGGCATCCTACCGCTACACCCGGGCGCTACTGGATGAACTTGAGGCTGTGACAATCCGACCATGGTCTCCCAACAGATGGACCTGGTGTTTGGAGAGCTGCTTGAGTAAAATTTTGGTCAAGCATAACCCCAGAATGGGGGCAGTGGCGCGCGCACCGTCTCTGGCAGAATATATTTTACGTTTGCACTGTGCTGGAAAAACGGCGCTTTAAGTTGAATTTTCCTATTTTTGTATTAAAAATCAGCAAGTAACAGATGTTTCACGTAATTCTCGGATAAACCCGTTGACGAAATCGAGCCAATACGGTTTAATGCGGCCCGTTGCCCGGATAGCTCAGTCGGTAGAGCAGGGGATTGAAAATCCCCGTGTCCTTGGTTCGATTCCGAGTCCGGGCACCATTCTTTTCCCCGTCCTTCCTTTCCAAAAGATGCATTGCCATCTAGAAAATCATTCGCGCTCGGCAATGCCGAAGCAGATGATCCGTCGACGGGACTTTGCCGAGGGCGAACTACTTGCTTTCAGAGCGTCAGCTGATGGCTTTTGTCAATGTTATTCGCCCCTCGGTATAGGAAGCATTGGCGACACTGAAGCCTAAGAGTTTGGTGCAAATCAGCAACGGGGAGCGCGCCCGTGTTTCGCGCCCATCAGCCGGCATCATCATCATTAGCGCATTAGCGAATTATCCGGCATGGCGAAGGCTTTTCTCTCCCGTCCCGGCGTTGTCGCCCATTTCGAGCAATTGCGCCTGTTTTTCGAGTCCAGCCTTGTGCGTCATGCTTCTAAGCATGCAACAACGCAGATTGAACACTTGAACAAAGCGCTGGAACTCAATAGTCAGTCGCTGGATGACAACGATCTTTTATACGTTCCGATGTTGAGTTTCATCTCATGCTGGTAGAAATACCGGGCAATCCCCTCTTCCTGGTGATCCATGTTACCTTGCTCGATTGGCTTATCGCCACTCGCCCAACGGTGCCGGAAAATTAATTACATTAGTATAATAATTTAAGTTATCAGCAGTATATTGCAATTATGGCCGCGATCCGCCAGCAAGATGCACGATCCAGATACGGCCGACCACGCTTTACATACTTATCTCAACATCGTTTTTACCGCCTAGTACGCTTTCGATAAACAGCATAAAATCCTGTTCCTGATAATTCTGTTTCTTCTCAGTACAGAGGATCGTCAGCCGATCGTTTAGTGCATTAGATCCAATTTAATATTTTCTCGTCTCGCAGTCGAACGATCTAACTGGTATAATGAGTACAAAGGTATGTAGGCTAGAAAGCCTAATGTCACAAGAGAAGAGTGTGAGTGCTCTGTTAATATGGGTAATAGCCGCTCTGCTAACACCGTTAGATGCCAACGAAAAACTAGATATGATAAATCTGCGCCGTCTGGTTCACTTCAACATCAACCAAGTATCAACTGACTGTATGTGGGTGTAGCTCCATGGGTGTAGCATTTGTGCAGCATATTGCCGAGTGTGAACACGTGCTTGAGGTCTTGGCTGAATAAGAACAGGAAAATTACGTTAATTGCCCACATCGGCGCTGGTCAGCATCCATGAAAGCCAGCAACTGGCGCAAGAGGGCGGTCGTTGTGGGTTACGATGCTGTCTCCGCCATTACCCCGTTTTATTACCCCGTTGGTTTGAAGAACATTGCGACCATTTACCGCGCTATAACTGACGCTGCCAGCGAGCTGACAATAGTGGTCTATAATATTCCCTCTCTGATAAGAGTGACGCTCACGCTTGATCAAATTGCCATCCTGGTGGCACTGCCAGGCTGGGGACTGTCGTTCTTAAAAAACCTCTGGCGATCTGTTTCAGACGCAGCAGATCCAGGGGGCGTACCCGGGTTTGATTATCTATAACGGATACGATAGGATCTTCACCTCCGGCCGGATTGGCCGGATTGGCCGGCGCGGATGGCCGTATTGTAAGCACATATAACATTATGCGCTGGCCCTATTTGATATTACCCGCCGTTAAAAGAGGGAGATATCGCCACCGCGCAACAGTTGCAGGCGCAATGTAATGATGTCATTAATCTGCTGATTAAATTCGGTATTTTATGCGATTTGAAAACAGTTTTACACTGTATGTTGGTGTACTGGCCATGCCACTGTGTCGAAAGCCACTTCATGCCGGTGGCGGAAAATATATCTTCCTGAATTCGAGGCCTTGGCAGCAAAGCTACTTACTGCGCGAAAAAAAATAACAGCCCTATACAGCCCCTGTGCCCGCAGGCATCGCGCCTGCCGGGCATATGGAACCGATCTTTGATCTCTATATAATAGCCATGGGCAGAGCCCATCGTGGGAGTATCACATAAATCATGTTATGCAACCTATCCCTTGGCACCGCAATCTCTATCGGGCGCCATGGGTGACTGCTACAGACGGCGATAGTGTCCAGCATTCTGCTGTTTTCTTGCGGTACATTGGCTTGTTGTCTGGCACCCGGTTTTACCGCCATGTTTATCTCCCTCCTGGTAATCGGTATGGGAATGACGGAAGAATACGCCGCCAGTGCGACCTATGTCACTGAGAGCTGGCCCAGGAATCTGCGTAAATAAGGCGAGCGGGTTTTTGATCTCTGGTTTTTCATTGGTGCAGTGGCAGTAGTATAAGTTTACAGCCTGATGGTGTCGGTATAAGGTTAGTGTGCGATTTTCTTCATCGGCATTTTACCTATCTTTTGTCCTCTGACTTAGAAAAAAAATCCCGGAGGCGAAAGACTGGGCTGGAAAAGCTAAAAAACTGCTGGCGGAAGCAGGTTATCCCAACATGTTCTTGCTGACATTAAAAACCATCGCTCAGCCGCTGCGGTTTGTATCGTGACGGCGCTACAGGCTAATCTTGCCAAAATCGGTATCACGATCGCTATCAACAGGGCAACGGCTAAGATATCATTTCAGCGCACCGCTCACGGGGTTTCGATCTGCTACTGCCGCAGGCGACCGCGATCATGCCCAACGCCCTGGGCGCCATAAACGATTTTATCACCAACCCTAACAATCGCCTGGAAGCCAAGAACGCCGGTAATTTCGTTTAGCGCTCCGATTGGGATATTTCCGATTAAATGCCTTGCGCGATCGGGCGAGCAGTGAACGGGATCACACCAAACTTGCGGCGTTGATAAAGACTCTGTAAGAAAAACTCATCGCTGCAAAACCTGCTGTGTTGCCGATGTTTGAATACTCCGAGCTGACTGTTCTTAAGGGGAGAGTGCAGGGCTATAATACTAATCTCTGGTCGCTCAATCGGCTGAAGAACGTGATCAAGGCTAACGCGAAATAGTGCACACTAAGATAGGTAGCTGACTATAAAGGGATTCACCCCACTGAAAATTCATCAGGCGCGTTAGGCAATTGCTCATCAGCCTGTTCACCTTGCTGGTGGCTACTCTTTCATGATCTGCCCAGTCCTTCCGAACCATCCGGTGGTCGCGGTGGTGTCGGCGGACTGACGGATCCTGCCGCGTTTGAAGACATGCAGCAAAAGCTTGGCCTGGATCTGACCCTTTATCACCAGTTTTGGATTTATATCACCTCTCTGCTGCTACACCGCGGTCTGGGCAACCGACCTAAGCGTTGTCCAAGCGACCTGGGTCAGAGAGGACCGCTATCCTCGCGTCGCTGGATCTCTCTCCGGTCTTAGACCATAGCCATGGTATCCGGATGTGAATTCAGCCGTTTGCCGCTGTCCAACGTGGCAATAGCAGACAGATCTTCTTGTGATAAGCTGAAGTTGAATACGTCGAAGTTAGTGCGTATCCGCGCCAGTGTAACCAATTTCGGGATCACCACCAACCCATTATCGATATGCCAGCGGATAATAATGCTTACCACCCCGACCCCTTCGTTTTTATGCAGTGGCCGCCTTGTCGACGCACATGATGACGACTGCGCACGGCTACACGATCGCGACAGCACTTCAAAGCCACCGGAGCACTCTCTGCGCCGCCGTTAGGCCATGGCTGCAGGCCGTACTACAAATTGCCCCATGGCGCCGCGATCGGCCATTTCCAGCGTCTGGCTGTAATAGAGATAAGGAAAGTGCTCCGGCGCTACCTGCGGGAACCAAACCACCAATTCCACCTCGTTATCAACCCATACCGTATCTTTCCAACCCTGATCTTCAGGCAAGGGTGTGCTACCATTGACGCATTTAATCAGAAAAGATACCCCCTGAATATGAAACGCCTGCGGGGTGTTAGTATGCACTATCCAGCGCTCAAAACTGCCCTGTAAACTTTGGAGGTCGTCGCGGTTCATATTCCATAACGCACCGTTGATACCGGAGGTAGCCCCCCCGAGGGAGAATTCGCGGGTGCGGG
>NZ_LECR01000075.1:7731-8052 GCF_001602625.1 Sodalis-like endosymbiont of Proechinophthirus fluctus | reverse complement strand
AGTTGCTCGGACAACAAGCGCATCGGTAGTTTATCGGTGACCAAGGGTAATAGCCCCGTCGGTTTAAGCGTCAGCACTGTGGTATTGACCAGTATCGAGGAGGGTTCAAAAAAGCTACGCACCCGATCCATCAGACCAGCTGCTTCGCCGGCGGTGATGACCACGTCTTCCCCTTTGAACATATCGATAAGGATTTCACGCCGCTCACCAGGCGCCAGCGAAAGCTGGGTGACCTGCACTGGTGCAGGCAAGAACCCCTGGTCGCCAGCAACAACCTGCATGGCGCGTCCGTCGCTTAGTTGCAATTGATAACGCCGAGCG
>NZ_LECR01000075.1:0-7615 GCF_001602625.1 Sodalis-like endosymbiont of Proechinophthirus fluctus | reverse complement strand
TTGTACACAGGCTGGCCGAAATTATCCAACCGTTTATCCTGAATAATGAGCGGGAAGTCATCGACTCCATAATGATTCGGCAGTGGCAACACTTTGCTTAGCACATCCTCCACCAGCCACAGCCCTACCAGTCCATTGTAAACATGCGGCGCCATGCGGTTAGGGGTGTTGGCATGGTACCAGCAGGTGGCCGCCGGCTGACGGATGGGAATCACCGGTGACCAGTCCGCACCGGGTGACATCCTTCGCGTCGCGCCGCCCATAAGCGTACCGGGTACCTGCAGACCGCTGACGGTCATCGCTACAGGTTCATTCAGTCGATTGTTATAAACAAGCTTGACGTCATCACCGTTGAACACATGCACCGTCGGGCCGAGATAACCGCCGTTGATGCCCCAGGTAGCGGCGCGTCTTTCGGCGGAAAAGGCCCAGCGCGAGCGCTGCAGCGTCAGAAATAACGGCTGCCCACGTCGTGATTCCAGCAAGGGTGGGATCGGCAGCGCCACGGGCGCATCGGCGGCCCGTGCCTGCAGTGGCAGTGCACAGGCCGCAAGGGTAACCCCTGTTGTCTGAATAAACCTACGCCGACTGAGTGACATATCTGCTCCATTAGAGACGGCAAAGATTTTCTCGTAATATCTAACCTGCGGCAGACCGGAAAATTATCAACCGTATAACTGGGACGCATAGGCGTCCTAGGCCTCTGTTCGTCTCGGCTACGGCCTTATTGTTACGGTTCCGCCGGCCGGCATCGGGGAAAACGCTCTCGCCCTCGCGGCGCCTGTTGTTCCTCAGGACGCTACCGAGGGATTCTGCGTTGAAATCCTTCAACGCTCCCTCGCTTCCCGCCTGGCCGCTTCCGCATTCAAATCATCTAGCTTGTTTTTCATCACTTCCCGACAGTGCCTGGTCAACGCGCGCACCTGCTCACGGCTGTAACCGGACGTTTCAACCGGTGGTAGGATTTCGATGATGACCAAGCCGTTGGACCAACGATTGAGTTTAATTTTGTTGGAGGTATTAGAAACGCAAATTGGTACAATAGGAACATCGGCGGCAATCGCAGTGTAGAACGCCCCAGTTTTAAAGGGAAGTAAACCGCGACCGCGGCTGCGGGTCCCTTCCGGAAACATCCAGATGGAAATATTACGCTTTTTGATTTTCTGAACAATTTCAGTGAGTGTGCTGTGGGCGCGGGCGCTGTTATTGCGATCGATAAGCAAATTGCCGGTCAACCAGTAAAGCGGCCCAAACAGCGGGATTCGCAGCAGGCTTTTTTTCCCCACTGTTATGGTACGAGGCTGCACTACATAGGCAGCGGTCACCATATCGTAGTTGTTCTGATGATTGGCGATATAAATGCAATTTTGCGGCAGAGTCACGCCTTTGGGATGACGAACTTCCACTCGGATACCAAACAGGGGCGACATACGGCCAAACCAGCGCCCGAAGGTGGCGACATGACGGGGGTCTCGCGGGCTGAACAAGCAATAAATTAAGCCAAAAACGCAGATAATTATCGACAACAGCACCACTAAAATGATGCGAAAAATAGCGAGCATAGTTACCCCTTAACCTTCAGTCATCGCTAGTATATCGGCTTTCTGACAAAATACACGGTTACTCCCCCAGCCGTCGGACGGTGTTGGAAAACACGGAGGGTTATCACCTATTACTGTAGAGAAAACCGGCCGGGAGACGCCAGGCCGGCGCGCATATTACGCCTTTTTCTCTTCTCCAGAACCGGCCAGCGGATCGTTAATTTCTACCCAATCGACTTGCTGCAGTCCACGTGGCAACAAGGTTCCCTTACGCCCTCGGGCGGCGCTGAACCTCTGCAAGTCTTCCGGGCGGAGAGTGAGCTTACGTTTGCCGACATAGAAAACGGCGGAAGCCTTGGTAGACAGCAGATATAGACCGGCGAGGCGATCCTTGCCTGCTGCCGCATCCGCGGACGGGATAGAAATGATTTTACTGCCTTTTCCTTTCGACAGCTGCGGCAGATCGTCGACCGAAAATATCAGCAGACGCCCGGCTTCGGTGAACGCCAACAGCTTATCAGCGGCGCCTTTTATCCATAGTGGTGGCATGACCTTGGCGTTTTCCGGCAGCTTTAACAGCGCCTTACCGGCGCGATTGCGCGCCAACAAATCGCTAAATCTGCACACGAAACCATAGCCGGCATCGGAGGCCATCAGTAATTTCTGATCGTCAGCGCCGGTGAGAATTTGCTCCACCGATGCGCCTGGCGGCAACGTTAGCTTACTGGTCAGCGGTTCACCCTGGCCGCGTGCAGACGGCAGGCTGGCAGGCTCTAAGGCATAACTTCGTCCGGTAGAATCGATGAACACTACCGGTTGGTTGGTCTTACCACGAACTGACAACAGGTAATCATCGCCGGATCGGTAACCGAGCCCGCTCGGATTAATATCGTGGCCCTTGGCGCTGCGCACCCAACCCATGGTCGATAGGATCACTGTCACCGGCTCCGAAGGAATAAGCTCATTTTCGCTCAGCGCTTTCGCCTCGTCGCGTTCCACCAGCGGCGAGCGGCGTGCATCGCCGTAAGCGGCGGCATCCGCCTCGATTTCTTCTTTCAGCAAGTTGCCCAGTTTGCATTCCGAAGCTAGGACCATCTGGATCTTGTCGAGTTCCTTCTCCAGCTCACTCTGTTCGCCGCGTAGCTTCATTTCTTCCAATTCGGCTAAATAGCGGAGTTTCAACTCGAGAATAGCGTCAGCCTGGGTTTCGCTCAGCTCAAATCGCTGGATCAAAATCTGCTTCGAATCATCCTCGGCGCGGATAATATGGATCACCTCGTCCAGGTTGAGGTAGGCCACCAACAAGCCGGTCAGGATATGCAACCGGCGTAGGATTTTCTCCAGGCGGAAGTTCAGACGGCGTCGCACAGTATCGCGACGATACACCAACCATTCCGACAAAATATCGTGCAGGTTTTTCACTGCTGGACGGCCGTCCAGCCCGATCATGTTCATATTGACTCGATAGCTGCGTTCTAAATCGGTAGTGGCGAACAGATGATTCATGACCTGTGTCAGGTCAACGCGGTTTGAGCGCGGGACAATAACGAGGCGGGTCGGGTTTTCATGGTCAGATTCGTCGCGTAAATCCTCCACCATCGACAATTTCTTCGCGCGTATTTGGCTGGCTATCTGCTCAAGGACCTTAGCGCCGGATACCTGATACGGCAACGCCCTTATAACCGCCTCGCTCTCCTCGATGGTCCATAGCGCGCGCATGCGCACAGAGCCGCGACCGGTCTGGTAAATCTTGCGCAAATCCTCATGGGGGGTAATAATTTCCGCCTCGCTGGGAAAATCTGGCCCCTTTACATGTTCAAGCAAGTTTTCCAACGTGGCGGAAGGATTGTCCAGCAGCACAATCGCCGCGGCCGCCACTTCGATGATATTATGCGGCGGTATATCAGTCGCCATCCCAACCGCGATGCCGGTCGTGCCGTTTAATAACACATTCGGCAACCGCGCCGGCAGAATCTTCGGTTCTTCCAGCGTCCCGTCGAAATTAGGCACGTAATCCACCGTGCCCTGCTCCAATTCGCCGAGCAACACTTCGGCATAGCGGGACAGGCGCGATTCCGTGTAGCGCATGGCGGCGAAGGATTTAGGATCATCCGGCACCCCCCAGTTGCCCTGGCCTTCCACCATCGGATAGCGGTAAGAGAAAGGTTGTGCCATCAACACCATGGCTTCGTAGCAAGCGCTATCGCCGTGGGGATGATATTTACCCAATACATCGCCGACAGTGCGCGCTGACTTTTTATATTTCGCGCTGGCGTTCAGCCCCAGTTCCGACATCGCGTAGATGATACGGCGTTGCACCGGCTTGAGCCCGTCGCCGATAAACGGTAGCGCACGATCCATGATGACGTACATGGAATAATTAAGGTACGCGTTTTCGGTAAATTTACGCAGCGCCAGGCGTTCAGCGCCGTCATGAGTCAGCTTGCTCATTGATTATTGTTTCCTCTGACCGCGGTAATTGCCACGTGAGCAGCCACATCCCATATGCTGCGGTATGAGTTCGTGAACATGATACTACCCTATCTCCCTCGCTGTCACAGGACTCGCGCAGGCGCCAATACGTCAGCGCAGCTTAGGCCCTACTGTATTCAGTGTAATATTAAGTGATCTAATCACGGATGTGATAAAATATCACGGGCATCCAGCTCGCGTCTTTGGTTAAAAGATTAGGTAGCATCCACGAACGAAAGTGAAACAGAAGAAACGATGATCACGATAATTGTAGAAATCAAAGTTAAACCGGGACAAAGAGAAACAGTTTTAGCTGCTATCGAAGCGCTCAGGCCGAACGTGCTGGCCGAAGACGGATACGGCGCATGTACTTTGCTCACTAACTATAAAGCGTAAGTACCGTAGCGTAAAACCGTTCTCGACTCCATTTTATGCTATAACAATGGAAGAGCATTCAGCATTTGAAGTAGCACCAACAAACGGCACATTATAGATGCCCATCATGCCAATTATTGTCGATGACGTGATGGATGTTACATTTCATATTTTAGAGAGACGCACGGGAGCCTAAGCCTAAATAGGTAGGATACACATTGGCCGGTCACGACCACTTTATTTTAGTTGATTGCGCAAAGGCAATGGGAAAAGAGACTAGCGCTAACGGGTGGGTGTGCTGTTAGCGCTAGTCGGAATCAGAAGATCAATTTAAACACACTGATCAACGTCAGCAGGCCGACGATAAAAAAATAATGGCAATTATCCACAGAAATATATTCATTCCCTGTTCCTTCTCATTAAGTGATTCTCGTTTTTACCATAAGAGGAATTAAGATTTACCGTATCGGCCGTAAGAAAATTGTCCTTCGTGTAAGGGATACCACCTGACAGAAAGCCGTTTTGTCCGTATCTGTACGGCCGAGGTGCAGGAAAACTCTAGGCAGCCCCTTCCTGGCACTCAGACATGTTGACGTATAAAGGCGTCCAACACAGCGACGTTAGTGATGTGCAGCGCGGCGAGGATCAACATCTTGCCCAGCGCCAGTGCCCGACGCTGGCAAGCGTGGCGCATTTCGGCATCACGAATCCCGTCAAGATCGCTAACGTGGGCTGCTTAGCCCCCACCGTACGCCGAATAAGCTCTATGCTGCAATTACCCTATCACGTCTTATAAAAATTCACGCAAAAACAGCTGTACGTAACCGAGCTCAGCCAAGGTGTAGTCACGGCTTTTTTCGCCGCTACGCCTTGAAATCCCTCACTGAACGCTTGCCAGACCGCACGACGCCCACTCGCGTCTGCTGCAGCGTCGCGCAGCGGCAGCATCTCCCCAACAAACCGCAGTAATTAAGCAATAAATTGCCCACTGCGGTGCCAATATCAAAACCCACGGAACCATAGTAGCCAAATTCAGTATCGATCATCTTCAGACGTTCGCGAGCGATAAAAAGGGAAACGCTGTGAATATCCCCATGCAGCAGCGTCAGCGCTTTTGTCAAGAAACGGTGTTTGAGCGCTGCCACCCTGAGCTTCAGTTACTGATCGGCGCGCACCACGGCCGCGGTCGCCCAAGCTCAGGTTCATAGGCGTTGCGCTTATGGACCTGATAAAGGGTCGGCGAAGAACAGATCTTCCGTTATGCGGCACATTTTTCAGAGTTAAAAAACGAGCGACTTCATTTTTTCTCCTCGGACGGCTGATAGAAATCAGAGGTGTGAAACAACGTCTTCGCCAGATATTCGCCCAACTGACGTGCAGCATCAGGATACCATACCCCTCCACTATCTCGCTGCGCCAGATGAGATTATCGAAAAGATCTTCCAGCACCATTGTCGCCTGGGGAGAATCACCCGCACCGTGTGCTTCGGGCAATAGCGGCCATGAATGAGCAGTGTTTCCGCCTCGATACACGCTCGATCAATCGTCAGCAGCCAGGATTCCCCGACGCAGCGCACATACGGCAGCGCCTGTTTGACTATGACCAGACTGACGCCGTTAGCATCCAAAATTTGGAACACTAGATTGAGATCACACCGTCACCGATCTCATACGCGGCAATTTCGCTTAGGCGAACTGACAGGAATAGGCCACCGCGTCAGTGGCGGTAAAAGGAGTACGGTAAGATAATAATATCGACTTCCCTGATTAGCTGCAAAAAGACTGTAAGGGCGTAAAAATTTAGACTTTTATACATCTTAAGGAATGTAAACCTGTTTTTGCGGAAGGGGTTGGCGCCAAAACTAGTGTCTCTGCCAGTATGGATATCCACGGCAATAAAATCATCGAGGACAAGGTTGCCTTTTTCTAAACTGGACGCGGCGATAAAACAGCTGTGCGTGTCTCGCATCTGCAATGTGTTGCCGCCGGTGTCTGGGCCTCCAGCCTCGCGCGCCTACCCAGCGGCAAGCGGCGACTAATTCAGCAAAACGCATATTTTTACGCCATGAGCGTCCTTGTAATGATCTGCCGAAAATCAGTGACGTCTGGGGATCCAGCCATCCTTATGTCTTGATAGCCAAATACTAACATCGATGCCTGCTGGTAGCAACCGGCAAACAAAGATGCCCGCTGCCGGCAGAGAGGTAGCGTTCTGCGTTGATATCCTTTAGAGGTGAAACGCTGGCGACACAGGCGGGCACTGCAAGTCGAGGAGAGACAACGCAAAAAAAGCCACTGGCAACCTTGTAGTGCGTTACGTCAGCCGTTTATCGCCACAACGCCAGCGTCTAGCATGGGTCAAACATGACGACGCATCTTGGAGATGCCACTATGGGAATCATTCGGCGCGCCTGAGAATGGCGGCATAAACAGTGTTTGACGCTTCTCTGGCAAACTAAGGGTGGTTTGACAAACCGCCGTGTAAAGGCCTGTTTTATTCCTAGCAGGACTCACTGCGTGGTGAAATGAGGTCAACAACCTATCGTCGCAATTAAGCTTGCTGCTGCGACATGAAACATACGGCATCTTAGCGCACGCCGGGGTTCTCCCGAGGCTTATACCTCGATTTCCGTTTCGTCGCCCCTTTCTTGCAGCCAGTTGCGGCGGTCTTCGGCGCGCTTTTTCGCCAGCAGCATATCCATCATCGCAAGCGTCTGCTGCACATCGTCCGCTCCCACTGTTAACTGCACCAACCGTCTGGTATTGGGATCGAGCGTAGTTTCGCGCAACTGTAGCGGGTTCATTTCCCCCAGTCCCTTAAAACGCTGCACACTAGGTTTGCCTTTTTTGCGTTTCAACTGCTCCAGCATGCTGGTCTTCTCTTCCTCATCCAGGGCGTAATAAACCTCTTTGCCCAGATCGATGCGGTAAAGCGGCGGCATTGCCACGTAGACATGCCCCTCCTCCACTAGCTTGCGAAAATGCTTCATAAACAAGGCACATAAAAGCGTGGCGATATGCAGGCCATCAGAGTCCGCATCCGCCAGGATACAAATTTTACCGTAGCGCAGCTGGCTAAGATCGTTGCTATCAGGATCGATACCTAGCGCCACCGAAATATCATGGACTTCCTGCGATGCCAACACCTCGTCGGAAGATACCTCCCAAGTATTAAGGATCTTCCCTTTCAGCGGCATGATAGCCTGATATTCTCGATCGCGCGCTTG
>NZ_LECR01000078.1:27379-44017 GCF_001602625.1 Sodalis-like endosymbiont of Proechinophthirus fluctus | reverse complement strand
CGCCTATCCGATCTTATCACCGGCTTTGTCGATCCCAATGCGGAAGAAGATATGGCGCCCACCGCAACCCATATCGGCTCTGAACTTTCCGCCGAAGAAATCGCTGATGATGACGAGGAAGATGAAGAGGATGGCGCCGACGACAGCGCGGACGACGATAACAGCATCGATCCGGAGCTGGCGCGCCAGAAATTTGTCGAGCTGCGTGAGCAGTACGAAATTACCCGTAATGCTATCAAAACCAATGGGCGCAGACATGCCAAGTCGGCTGCAGAGACTCGGAATCTTTCCGACGTGTTCAAACAGTTCCGCTTGGTTCCGAAACAGTTCGATTACCTGGTCAATAGCATGCGCGCCATGATGGATCGCGTGCGGGCCCAGGAACGTTTGATCATGAAACTGTGCGTCGAAATCAGCAAGATGCCAAAGAAAAACTTCGTCACTCTGTTCGCCGGTAATGAAACTAGTGAAAGCTGGTTCAAAGCCGCGTTGGCGATGAATAAGCCCTGGTCGGAAAAACTGCATGAAGTCGATGATGACGTGCATCGCAGCCTACAGAAGCTACAGCAGATTGAAGAAGAAACCGGTCTGACTATCGAACAGATGAAAGATATCAACCGCCGCATGTCGATCGGCGAAGCCAAGGCGCGACGTGCCAAGAAAGAAATGGTCGAGGCGAACCTGCGTCTGGTTATTTCCATCGCCAAAAAATACACTAACCGCGGACTACAGTTCCTGGATCTGATCCAGGAAGGTAACATCGGTTTGATGAAGGCAGTAGACAAATTTGAATACCGTCGCGGCTACAAGTTCTCGACCTACGCCACCTGGTGGATCCGCCAGGCCATCACCCGCTCTATCGCAGATCAGGCGCGCACCATCCGTATCCCGGTACATATGATTGAGACCATCAACAAGCTCAACCGTATCTCCCGGCAGATGCTGCAGGAAATGGGACGCGAACCGACACCTGAAGAGCTAGCCGAACGCATGCTGATGCCGGAAGATAAGATCCGTAAGGTACTGAAGATCTCCAAAGAGCCTATCTCTATGGAAACGCCTATAGGCGACGATGAAGATTCGCATCTGGGAGATTTCATCGAGGATACCACCCTAGAGCTGCCGCTGGATTCCGCCACCTCCGAGAGCCTGCGCTCAGCGACCCATGATGTATTAGCCGGTCTTACCGCGCGCGAAGCCAAGGTTTTGCGCATGCGCTTTGGTATCGATATGAATACCGACCATACGCTAGAAGAAGTTGGCAAACAGTTTGACGTCACCCGTGAGCGTATTCGTCAGATCGAAGCGAAAGCGCTGCGTAAACTGCGCCACCCGAGCCGGTCTGAAGTCTTGCGCAGCTTCCTAGACGATTAAGTCCAGTCTGGCTAGCCTTTCCAATCCTGCAAATGCACGAAAAAACCCTGCGGATACTCGCGAGGTTTTTTATTAGTCGTCGCTTAAACTGTGGTATAGGCCCGCGTGCAAATCGTCCATCAGATGGGAGGGGACGTGTCGGCAAAGGTGTGATAGGCCACCTGTGACAGCTCAGAGGCTTCGGTTCGTGGGTAGCTCCACCAGCATGGTAATCCCGCAACCGATCTTTAGTAGTCGCTTTTCTTCCTCCGGGGCCAAAGCCTGACATGCCATAAGTTCCGCCATACGGATAGTTTTCTAGAAATGGGTTGGGATTCGAGAAATGCACCTCTTTATGTGCACTGGATAGCTACGGATTGATGCCGCAAAATACTACCCGTAGCCATTACATAGGAATATCTTTTATTATTGATTTATCTAATTTATTTCTAGCCCTAGCGCCGGATAGTTAATAATTTTAACCAAAAAAAACGGCGATAAATCATCCAGCTATATCGGAGGTGATTATAGATCCCGTTAGCGCTATCATTTATAATCAAAGCCTACTTGGCCCCTTAGCTCAGTGGTTAGAGCAGGCGACTCATAATCGCTTAGTCGCTGGTTCAAGTCCAGCAGGGGCCACAAAAATTAAAATTATAATCAGTTAGTTAAGTTATTTTTTATCAGTAGTTTTTTCTTTTATCAAAACCTTTGGTAGTAAAGCGATCCTGAGGCCCAACCTCCCCTAATTCAGATATTATCAAAACATCGCTCAATCTACTTCACTGAGCTAAAGGAAACGACGTCCTTATGCTAGACAGTTTTCTATAGATTTTAATCCAGGCTGCTAAAACATTTGTTATATAAAAAGCATCAATAATTTTATTGAAGAAAATGAAAAGTTGTTGGCGCATACTAAATAGTCAACATGATTTGGTGCAGAAGAGAAATAGATATTCGTTTCTCTAACGGAAGTGCTTGAAGTTTTGTGTGAAATGGCGATAAACTATTTAAGTTAAGTTGAATGTGCGCTAGAGAGGCATTTTATACACTCTAATCAAGAAAACTATTAGCGTATACCCTAGTCTTAGGTTTACTTAAAATCAATAATTACAAAAAAATAATTTTTGACATTTCTAATGCTTTTACATTCAAATACTAGTACGTTTCTTATAGAAAAATAAGAATGGGAATATATTTCCAATATTAATATTTAGGATTGATGATGCTGGAGATCCCAACAACCATTAATGAACATATAAAAATAGTTACTTGTATATCAATACACGTCCCAACACTCTAACCCACTCTGTTACACCGTGATTTTCTCAAAAAGGTCAATCTATGCTTAAGTCGCTTTTAATTTACTTCTTAAATTTACTTAGGATGAAAAAATTAGATAATAAATAGTAGATAGCAGAATGTGAATCACACAGAAAAGTTTCTTTGACGCTTGGTGATTAAATCAATAGAAATAATAGTATTTATCATGAATAAATTTCATATTTTAATTTTCACTTTTCTTCTTTAACACTATCATATTTATGGATAACCAAACAAGATAAATCTTATCAACTCAATGGCAAGGTAATCTTGCTTTTATCCACGCATAATAAATTTTATTATGTAGAAATTCACGACGATAATTAAAAATGCTATTCTGACTAGTGGCACTTAACCGAAAGTGATGCGATATATCATTTTGCCAAAATGATATATTTGACGAACATGCTAGCAATCACCGAGGTCGAGATTGATTTAACGACAGCGAATGCTAATAACATACAATCAATTGAATTTTCAAATCGTGAAGTTACTTAGCCACCATATACTGATGATAATAAATAATTTATCAATACACTGCTATTCCCGACAAGATGCTATTTTAGCAAGACACTCAGGTGCAGTTAAAGGTAACCTATAGCCCACAGTTCAGGTGTGCCTTATCTGAAAAAGCCGCAGAATATATTTGTGGACGGCATTTTCAAAGGAACCTATATCCTATGAGCAGTATATAAATAGGTTAAGGAACTCGGCATTACTTTACCTATCATAACGCTAGGCATCAACCGGTTGCGTCTACGTATGAGGCAACACGATTTCTCTTTCATATGTGTCCCAAAAAACCATATCCGCCAGTGCCGCAAATTGGCCAGCGACAAGAAGAAGTTAACCGTGATGCTCTCCCGCTAAACGGACGAGTATCAATACTTCGCGGCCATTTTCTCGTTGCGCCTTGGCTGGTCTTTCCAGCGTGATATCCCTGATTTAGCAGCAATACTTCTAACGTGGTCAGAATCTCCAGTGAAATAGCATAAACGGCAATCGGCTATTCCTGTCGTCACTACTTTACAGTGCGACGGCATAAACGGTAATGTTCCTCCAGAGAGGGTGCCCGCAAACCCCAGCTGCTTACCATACCGGTGTAGCGTGTATGGTATATGAAGGAGGAAAAACCTCCTAAATCATAGCCGACTGTGCGGCACACATAGCATCGTTGCACAAACAATAAATCAGGAATATCCCCAGCCAAATCAGGCCCTATTTTCCGGTACTCAGCAATAAGAAGAACGGCACCATTAATACCACTAGCCCGAACTCCCCGACCCAAAATTTTGGTGCCAAACTTATCACTCAAAGAGCCGGCCGAGGGAACAGTAATGAATTTGATAAAGTTACAAATCATCACCCCATGACACCTACGCTCTTATCAACGGCGATGTGCTCTATAAGGTAAGTAATCGCAAATGCCGAGGACAAATAGGAAGTGACGTTCGGCCAGATGCTGAGTAGAAAGGAAAAGCATCGATAAAATTACGTGAGTTACGCTGAATAACTTCAAAAAGCGGCAGGCGTTTTGCGGGATGTATCGCCTTGGCGGCATTGTTGAATTCCTAGCTTTCGGATATCCCATCCGTATCCAAATAACGAAAATACCGATGACAAATAAAGCGACAAAGGGGAAATTATCCCCAGATAATAATCTCTTCTTTTAGCATTTTCTGGACGGCGATAATGGCGATACCCGCGATTATCGACCACAACGCATTACCCACGCTGGAAATCGAAGAGAACATGCCTAGGTTTTTTTCCGCATGATCGGCGGATATTAAATATAGCGCCTGAGAATTTACCGCCCGCAGCAAACCTCTGCCCAATTCGGCAGATAACCAGCAGTATCAGTACCCATAGGCCAACAGTATAATAGGCCAGTATCACCCCGATAAGCGTGGTGTAGACAGCCATGAGCACCAGGGTAAAAATCATACCCCTGACCCCCATTTTATTACCTAGTGAACCGATAATCAAACCGCTAAAGGGGCACGCGAAAAAACCAACGCAGAAAGTGACACAAGGAAGCGAGAACACCGTAAGCGGCGCTCATTTCCGGAAAAATACATAGGGAAAAATTAGCGCGCTAGCCATACCATAAAGCGCAACGTCTTACCACTTAAGAACATTACCACCATCGAGGCCAGGGAAGAATGTTTTGGATCGGACATAAAATACCCCTTCAATTTCAATGCCAAATGCAGTGTGATCATCGCCGTTTGTGCGACGCCATCTAGGGAGATTTCAAGGCGAAACCATCCCAAAAAATGAGATTGCGCTATGGTAGTCAATCCAGGTTCGCTGATGAGGGTGGTGTCACCGGGTACATTGACCCAATACACGCCGTTAGGAAAAATTTTTAGCCTGACCATTATCGTGTTGAAGTCGGCCAGATATAGATGCACCGTCAAAAAGAATAGAACTTCATTTGCCCAACCGCATTCATAAGGTTCACTAGAAAATTGCCGGCTCATCGGCTGGCACAGTTCAATGATTGAGGTATAAAACTCTCTCGTTATTATATTCCTTACTTGGCAGGGTTAACGTAACCATCGGTAGAAATCACTACAGAGTCAAGGTAAATAAAAACTCGACGGTTTTCTCCGGTTTCAATAAAAAATATGATTTAATAATTCGCTAATGCCTTTATATGTATGGGATAGTGTTGGCTGTTTTTTCTGCGGAGATCTATAATGTTATCCATGCATTGTAATTCTACGTATTCTCGCAGAGAAATATCAATAGTTAACTGTAAATACATCCAATTAATTTTGTCATCCGCTTCATTAGCAACAAGATCCTGATCCCCTCCCTCAATCCATTGAAATCCGTCGCTCGAGCTATCAGCCTGACGTTGCCCATACCATTGCTCATCGTTCTAACTTTATGCCAGCTGTCATGACTGTAATTCCAGCACCGTTGATCAACACCCTTGCTTACCCGAAAATATTGCTAGCGTTTGATCTGTACCCTATCTGCGCTGTTGACGTAGAGGTTGGCGCGCATGGTTAACTTCAAATATCGGCTTCAGCTCACTGCGTCATGGGTGCCCATCATCCGAAAGGTGGCAGACGAGAGCTTTTTCGGTTTCCAATGAAAATGAATAAGGTCGATTTATTCAGAATATAGCGCGAAACTGGATTTAAAAAATTTTGTCTCAAGTCTAGATAACTATTATGGCCATGATTAAAATCATCGAAGGTGATGATTTTTTCGAGTGGATCGTATTTTGTAAGTCTATAATTATACATGACGCTCTCTCTTATTTTGGCGATAGCGATACCGTGCATTAATGAGAACGGCGAAGTGAACATATGGGGGACGACAGCATGAAGCACAGCAAAAACTGTCATGCTTATTATTTATTATGCAAATATGGTATTCTTTTTATTTCTCTCATTTGAGAGATCAGAAAGCACGAGGTGAACATAATAGCAACTTAATTTAATGGTAAAGTCGCTTGAACTGATTATGTAAAGCGGAACGTATAATTAGTCTGACTTGATATGGGAAATCATCATTCCGGACTAAAAAATTTTAGCCGCTGCGTGATCAGTCACTATTCAGAGGTGTAGACGTAAAAATATAGCGGTCGAAATCAACCGCCGCGGTGTCGTCTGCCAGCTTGAGCATTTTATTTTTTACAATTTCAATATAATTTCTACATTGTTCACTTCGCTCCGCGAGCGTCTCGGCACTGAATCACTTGTACAATAGATAAACGATCTTTATACCCTCCCACCATGCGCTGAAATCGCTAGTGTCACGATGTTGGTTGAGTCACATACCGGACCGGTTGCGCAATCTCTAGCTCTATTACATTATGACCACCAATGAGATATTTTGTGTCTTCGCTCTCCGCCGCCACGAAATAGTGGAAATACTCATCCGTATCATCGGCAATGACGCCGGAAGAAGAGTGCTTCTCTCCCGTTCCAGCTCGATCGCTTTACGTAGCTCCTGAATGTCGTTTCTGTTCGCCTGGAGTACGGCAAATGGGACCATTTCACCTTCCATAAACTACCTGCCTGTAATAGCTCAAACACGCCGCAGCTCACGTTGTTAGACAAAGGCTCCATCGATAATGTCGTTTCAGGTGATGGTAGCAGAACATAGACGCTGGAATTTTTGCGGATTTTGACGCATTATTCCAGTTCCATCAGGGTGAGTCTTACTCTGACGACGCTGCGACTGACCTCAAATTGCACCGCTAGATCGCGTTCCGCGGGCAATTTATAGCTAGGTTTGAAAGCTCCTCTAGAAATGGCATCGCGTAGTTTCTTGCCCAATTTCCTGGTATGGTCTCATGCTTACCCTATTCATTTTTGTCTAAAAGACTTGACTGATCAAATACCCCGGATTTAGTCAATCTAATAGTGGTTTTTATCGTAACGTCTCCTCCGCGCAATAGCCATGGCCGATCACGCTACCGTTTACGGCCATGTCATCCGCAGCGCGGGTGGCAGAACACGGTTGCGCCAACCGACCTATCCTTTGGTTTCACCTAACTCAGTGGAGATGTCCTCCCTGTAAGCCGTAGCACAGGGCCGGCATAAGCCTTATCGACACACAAGTCGGTGTGACCCCGAAGGATACTGAGAATCAGCTATCAAAGGCTACGTGGTGCGTAAGAGAACGCTAAATGCTATCGTAGGAAAACATCTGTAAAAATAAGGAGATCTGCATTTTTCACAGTGAGATAAATGATTGACATCTTGCCGATTACCCTAGCAGAAACAGACGAAATGCGGCTGGATATCCCCTGATCAGCAGGCGGATCAGCGTGAGCATTGAGCCATTAGCGTTGACGAATTTATCGCTGCGCCGGCGGCCTAGAGGTGAAAGGGAGGAGACGACAGGAATGCCGGGCTGATGATGTTCACAGCGTTCTTTTTTTTCAAAATGCTGTTTTGCAGTGAGTGTTACTAATGTCAATAACCTATTCCATATGTTCTGCGTGCTGCTGTTTGTCAGTTTTTTGATGCACAGGGGAAGCTCTGTAACCTACAGCAGGATCTGATAACGTTACAAAGGTTGAAGCCTGATAGCCCTGTTTGCGATCTATTTCACCGTTAGCAATGTCTGGCGGCGACGCGAGGCAAACATCCCTTACGTTGACCTACGGACTATACTTGATTATCTTCACCTTATTACTGGGGGGTCGTTGGTGCTGCAAAATTATAGTCGCTATACGGTGATAATCGCCGTAATCTCCGAGGTTACAGCGTTATCGGTATTTACTGTCGCCACCAATGCCGGCAAGATCCTTTATTTTCGCAAAGTCTCCGACTTCAATCCCGGGCCTGATAACGTGATTCCATCGCCATTATGCTTAGCGACGATAATCGCGTGGGAATGGCGAATTGTCGGCTATCTCTTGCTGGCAAGTCATTCCCGATGGCATACTGATAATGCCTCAAAGCCGCGGTTCCTTACTGGCTCTAGTGCTAGTCTTATTGGCGACGCCAGCTAATTTTCACCCCGCCGGTGAGCTGTTGTTGTTGCGTTTTGATAGCCTGAGCAATGAATCCGTACTTTCGCATCAGCATCTGGCACCGTTTTTAACGGAAGCGGTTAACATCCCCAGTTCAGGCTGGTTTTTAACCACGAGCTGAACTTCGTCAATTTACGATAGCATACATATCATACTGCCCATAGAGCCTATCTCAGCATGCTTCACAAGGGAATCAGCCGTCGGCCTAGTGTTGTTGGGCGCTGCTGCTCGGCGTCGGCCTACGCTACACTCTACGTGTATATAGGTCGGGATATCACCTGGACGCGGTGCTGTATATGTTCATGTTACTGTTTATCGCCTCGCAGGACATATTTATGATATGCAATCCACTCAAGACGTAGATTTTGATTTGGCTATCGCTAGCGGTGATGGTTCAGCGCCGGCAAGCCGCGAGTCCTCCACCTAATTTCCCATGGCGACGGTGGTAGACGACGCCAGCAAGCGGGTCATGTAGGCCAGTTTATCGTGCAAGTCTCGTACCGCAGAACGCGATCGGTGACCAACTGTACCATATTAATCGTAATGCGATGCCCAGATGCTATAGCCTACCAGCCTGTTGTCTTTAGGCCGACGCGTGTTGTATACCACGACCAACAGGGTGTTGAAAGTGCAGGTCATATGCATAATGGATGTATCTGTGATGACCATTAGATCGGCGCTGCGCACGATCTCCATCGCCGTATTGATGGTGCTATAGGCGATCCCCTAGTGATTAAGAAAATCGCCGCGGCCGATCAAAAACACGCGAATACATACTTCGCGCCGGCGTAAATGGGCGATCAAACTTTCTACCTGCTCGCAGGGAAAATCTTTATCTTCGGCGCCGGTAAACAGATTAATGGCAATAAACCATTCTTTGGCGGGTCGTGATAAATAAGGCGCCAGAGCAGCGATGGTCGGAGGGAATCGCGCCAGACAGAATATAGAGAAACAGCACTGGCGGTAAATTGAACAGTGTCGATACCGCTCGATGTCGTTCGGTGATATGCCGTTCACTGTCTCACCAAGCCAGCTTAGGGCGCATACGGCGACGAACTCTGTTTATTGAAATTGATGACATAACGCGGCACCAGGCAGCAAGCGGAGCCTTAGCCCTTCATAGCTTACTACATCATCAGAGTCGATGATTACATCAAAGCGCTGCTTGGGGCAGGACCTTCAGCGACATCCGTTTATCTCATCGGTACGCTTGATGTACTGCATCACAACAGGCTAGTAATATCTGACACGTGGGAGACAGGTCAGTACTGAGATGTGATAACCATTGTCGGCCAATTATCAGCCAGTGCCAATGGGTAATAATTATATCACTAATTTTATCGTCCAGACGTAGCAACAGGATCCGCTTGATCTTGTCCGGTGTACAACTGCGGACGGCAGGGAAAATTTAGCCAGGCATTTAGTGCTTTTTATTTAATTTGGCGAAGCGCCGCATTTTTGCCGCGATTTAATGTCTCTTAAGGTGGAGTGTACCTTTCCGCTAAGCTTGAGCGATTCAGTGACCAGGAAAAGACAAAGATAACAAGCGTTATAACGAACTATAAGAAAATACTTACTGCAACCAGTAAAACTAGGCGATTTTATGCAAACCCGATCGCTAACACCAATTAATAGCGTAATAGCAATTAATAGCGTAATAGCGGTTACAGGAGGCTAATGGGCTGTCGCTGGTTCACGTATCATTTTCCTATGCCAATCTTGGCAAGACAGGCTCTGACGCTTTCGCCACTGAGTGCAAACCCGCCGGCGTCTGGAAAGGATGAAACAAATAGGAAAACCTGATGCATAGCACAACGGTGCGCCATGTGTCTCTGGCGGGATTTAGCGTCTACCAACTCTCTGATCCTGCCAAATGCGAGCGCGTGGTTTCGGATAACATTACCGTAAGTTATCGCCTAATAGATAACAGATACCGACTTTTCCTATGAAAATAAAATTCAGGTAGGCAACACATTAAAATAAAACGAATTACCGCGCGTCATGAGCTGTTTGTTACCACCAAACTTTGGCTGTAGGATGCCTACTATGAGGGGATTTAAGGCGCAATTCAAGGGATCTTTTAATCGCCTGTATCTTGACTATTTGGATCTGTACCTGATTCATCAGCCCTACTGTGATATCCACGGTGCTTGGCGGTCGGGTCGGGAGAAGTCGTATCAGGAGGGTAAGATTCTAGCGGTTGGAGTGAGCAATTTCTATCCCGATCGCCTTGCCGATATTATGGCGTTCAACCACTTTCCCTCGGCGTGGTTAACCAGGTGGAAATTAACCCTTTCCATGCGCAACCTAATGCCGTTACTTAGATGATAAAGCAAAGACATTCAACCACAAGCCTGAGCCCCTTTCGCTAAAGAGTGTCAGGAGATATTTCACCACCTGCGGCTGATAGCTTATCGCTAACCAATATGGCAAAAGTATCGCTCAAGTTATCCTACGCTGGTTAGCACAGCGTGGCATCGTATATTGATATATTTATCAATTATTGTTGTGCATCTATCACCAAGAGGGAACAATAGGGATTAATCTCTGTTGGGTAAGCGATTAACAATTATGAGGATTAGAACAATCCATCAACGCTTACTCTCCTGATCGGTAAAACCGAAAATTATATTAATAAAATTATATGATAAAAATCAGCATGAAATTTTTTTCAATCGATGATTAGAATATCATCTTTTTGCTGTTAAAAAACATGTTGGTCACCTCCAGTAGATTATCAGATCATGCCAGAAAATAGCGCAAAAAGTAATTTTCTATAAGGTCAACCTCTCTCTATTTTAACTATATTCAAGATGTTATACGTAATTTCATCTATTATCATCAAAGCTATCTGCTTGTCTTTTTCACGATATTCTACTGCAGTCGTCAATCTAGCTATTAACTCCATTCACTCTAACAGCACAAACTTATCAAACGTGAGGTCCATCGACCATTTTCATTATAACATGATTTTTTTGTAAATTGTCACATTAACCGAATAAAATAGAGATGCCAATACATCAGGCGAAATATCATGTTTATAGCGTTGAAATTGTAAAATCGAAACCACTATTCATCCGCATTCATTCATATAAAAAAGGAAATAGGCGCGATACAGCAGCGGAATCATAGAGGTGAGCCAGAGAAGATTCTTTTAAAATAGAGCAATTTATTTCCATAAAATTTCTTTAGTTTCTATAATAAGACACGAAAAATGATTTCGGCGTCTCTACCACAGCCATAATGGGGCTCTTCGCCTGATTAATTGCGCTGAGGAAGTGCTTGACAAGAAATCAATCACAGCTTGCAGGGAATGCTGGCGAAGACATTTGCACCATCCTAATGATTTTGTCCAACGCCTGCATCCTCGAGCTGTCGTCGAATTAAATCAGTGTTGATCCGCTGCTATACGTTTCTGCCTTGTTTTCAGTGTTTAGTGTCTGCATTCTCGCACCGAGAGCAAAAATTTCGGATAATGACGCTGTCGCTCCTGCGTCAATAAGCATCAATGAAAATCATTGCACATGGAGATAAAACCTAAGAACAATTAATCCTTCAAAATAGGCGAATCACTCCAGCCGGCATATCGGCTCATAGCAGCCTTTTATTTGCCATTTTTTACGGCATCGCCATTATAGTTGGACAATGAAAAACTGTTAATTGAAAATTCTAGCAAAATAAGGCATCATTCTTTATGAATAAAAGAGAAGAATAAGCAGTTAAAACTAGGCGTTAATCTAAGCGATGACAATAATAATTTAAAAAAGATAATATATCTTTGCGAAAACCATACTATGTTAAAGTATAAATTTTAAAGTGGGAGGCGGCGGTGTAGTATTGAACAGAATTCTATAACAATATGGTTTTTATAATAAAATCTAGTATTGTAAACATCTTTGTATCACAGCTAGCAATCTTTCATTGCACTATAAAAGAGATTTATACCCTTCTGATTTATCTGATTTAGTGGCCAAGTGCCTGATGGATACTGGCATCTGTCTGGAATAGCTTACTAGCGGTCAGGGAGATATGTTTTCCGGCCCGAACATACGTAATCAAAGTCAACAACAAACGCTCGAAAACTCCTGGCAAGTAACCTTATCAAGGGTGAAATCTATGATGCGGGAACGTCTTTCTTGGATATTGGTTGGTTTAAACCAGATCTTGATGTCCCCGCCTGCGGCCCGGTATGCTTATGGAAGGTAGAAAACGCTTTATCGTCGATTATCAATTCAGTGACGTCAGCTGTGCGGCCGGTGGTTAACGGAAATTGCAGGCCGCCTTTGTACGGGACCCGTTCCGCATGCCAGTCGGGCAGGTTAAAATCTGCGGGGTGAGATACATTTTGATTTCGACTTACAATATATCCGCATCCTTACTCGAATGATAACAAGTTGCGTATAGCCGCCACATGGCCCTTGCCAGTCTCAGATCCTGATGCTCCCGCTACCGATTGGTAAGCCGCGATAGTTTAATCTAGCAACCCTCTACTTAAAAATTTTTATCCTCAACACATTTCGTTGGAAGTGAAATTTTTACGCAGCTTGAGCCGGTTTGTAGTAAGTGATTTCCTGCGTTAAATTTTTAACCTTATTTTTATTTATCGAGACAATATTCTAGGTAAAAAAATAAGCTACATTACTGATGAGAAAACAGGCGTGACAGGTGTCGATCGTCATCAAATACATTATTAATTAAATGTTAATTTAATAAAATTATTCAATATATTAAAAATTTTTTACTATGTATATTTTCTTTTATTAACGCGAGTTGCCAAGCCGAAATACATTAACACCGCCAGGATTCACCTGTAATCCGATCGAAAGGGTTTTGCATTGGCTTATTTATCTATTAAATCAGGGACACGCTTTATGCAACCTGTTCTTTTCTCTCCCGCTGTTATCAATGCTAAAATTTTTCCGCCGCACCTCTGCAAAAAGCAGGTGCTGCAACGTCATTGGAGGACTATTTTAACTGTTTTATCCCCGCCGATAAAGCGGATGTGATTGCGCGGCTGTGGGCCACGTCACCTGAACCATGCGGCGAGCTCAAGGATCTAAGCCTCCCAGCAAGACAACTAGGTCTGGGCCTTCGCGCTCCATGATCGCATGGTGCAAGACGGGAAATACACGGTGGTATAGCACCATCTGGCGTACACGGGGCCCATAAAGTTCTTTTCTCCATCGCCTCCAGCTCGATTCCGGTGTCGCAACCGCCGCTGAAGCACTTGGCACGTACGTTGTGTCATATGGCCTTAAAGTGGCAAATAATACAACCGACGGCTGCCCGCGGAGCGTAGCGCCATCGCGCCACGCAAGGGAACAGGTCGACTGGCATGTGCTGCATCAGAGTATTTCGCTACTGTGCACGGCCCTATGACAATGTAATAGTGAACTCAACCGTACTTTACAATCCGATCCACCAGGACAGTATCAAAGATGTTGCGCGCTACCTGTGCGATGAATTGACTCTAGGCCAGGCCTCAACGTAGTACGAGAAAAGTTAAAACAGCTATTAGAAAGGCAGATACTGCTGTTGCCGATAATGTCTGTCCCCGTCTGTCTTTATGAGGGAATAGGTGCTGACCGAGCATTTCAGCGCGGTAGTTGCGCGATGAAAAAAAGAGGAGTATTGACATTTCGCTATTTTCGATAGTCTGGACGGTAGTGATACTGAGCCGCTAAAAGAAGCGGCACTTAGTTAGTTAGTGCCAAAAAAGTGCCGGCGATATTATTTTTTTCATCAACATTTACAGCATCGTAATAAATGTACCATTCGTGCCTTTAATTTCTTCTGCTACTGTCTCACCATGAAGGAAATGCATTTGGGCGGACCGGGGAAATAGGAGCAACTATTTGATAACTATTGCCAAGAGGCCACAGAATTGACGATAATGCTGGGCGAAGATAGCGCCTTAAGCAGCCACGACGTTGCGCCGCAATTTTATGCTGAATTGTCTAATAAACGGCTATCATCCCGACGAATGGGCATTGATGCAAAATGAACCAGTTTTTTGCGGCGCGAGGCCTGTGGGGCACGGTCTGGGTTTGTCGCAATCTTTCCATCAGTTGTTGGGCTGCTTGCACCGGCCACTATCAGTGGCCCAGTGGCCGGAAGACAATTAGCGTTGCACAAAGAAAAAACCTCGGTGCATTAAGGGAGGGTAGAGGGTATACGCCATTTTGTAGCCGCGCCATCCGAGATATAACAAAAAAACTGGACGCGGCTGGCATGGCAGGGTTCACTGTAGCACAGTGGCGCGGGCGTAATGAATAATGCCCGACGCGGCAACAGCACAGGTGCACCCACACCGGTCGGGAATAGGACAAAGCGCCTATCCTTGCCTATCAGTCCTGGCATGACTGGCGAAACACCGCGGCCTCTTTCTCTAATGCATCGATATGTGTGATAATAATTTTATCTTGTGAAACAGGTAATTGCGATTCGGAGAGCTGTCTAAGCTATTCAATTTTCCCACCAGCATAGCGTTATGCTCCCGCAGCCACGCCTCACGCGCCAAGCATTGCTCTAACTGGTGCTGCAACAAATGGTACTCCTGCCGCTACACATGCTAGCGCTGTATTATACTGTTTTCTAGCAGAGAAAAGACCGCATCTAAACTCATCTCTAACTCTTGCAACAACATGACTGTTCCTTTCCTCGGTCTTTGGCACAGTATAATGATTATCCAGCGTAGTAACAAATCCATTATGACCCGAGCCTCCTGTCAGCGCTCCTGGAGCATCTTTACGCTTTTTATCACCTCAAATTTCTGATTGGCGCCCAAGCCCTGGGGCAGTTGTCAAACAAACGCTTAAGTTGACGAAAATAATCCAAATGACGATTAGCCACGGGCTAAGATGCGCAGCTCGGCTGCCCTGCTGCAGGCTGCGCCGTGCATCGCAGAACATTTGCCGGGCGATATAATCCATTATCACCTGCTGTTGGTGGAAAGGCGGATTAAAGATAATGGCCTGCACACTGTCATCCGTGACGCCCGATAAACAATTGTCAACCTGAAATCAGCAGCGCGGCAGATCCACCGGCCAGTTTTCGCTTATATTAAGCGGGCTGGAGGCGATTGCCATATAAAACTCATCGACAAAATGTATCTCGGCCCGCAGATTTTCCGTCAGCACCATCAATCCCAGGATACCATTGCTGCACCCAAGATCCACCAGTGTGCCTCAACATCTTGCGGCAAATAGGAATATTGCGGCAAAGGCAAATATGACAGGAAAAAACGCGTACTGATATCCAGCAATGTCCGGAAGAAGACGTTGGTCTGATTGTGGATCCGATACAGTGTATTGTCCTCCAGCAGCCAAAGGTAGGGCAGCGGCGATAAAGGCGTCTGCTCGGCCAAAGTGCTGTAGAATTAGCCGCGCCTTTTGCGCCAACGAGGTGTGCCGATAATGTCGCTAAGCAGCGCTAGCGTGGAACTATGGATCTTGCATACCTTGCCGGCGGCAAGGAACATTATGTCAGGGCCTGCTACCCGGCGCACGGGGCTTGCAGTTGATATTCAAGCAGCGAGAGGGTTTTGGGGAATTTTTAACAGCACCAGCCCGGGAAGACGGCGGCAGAGGCGCTAGACTGTTCAGCAGGGCGACCGGTTCTGCCTGACTGTTTTACGCCATGTTATTACGGGTGGCGAGCTGGCTCAGGTACGAATCGCTGACACCTTCAGCTTCAGCGCGCTCTTAGTGTGCAGGCCAGCGCGCCGAAGGTGTCATTGAAAATCAGCGTCGGGCTGGTTATCGCCTGCGCCAGCGGGCGCGACTGCAGCAAATATTCATCCGCTGTGTCTCATGCTTTTAGGGTGTCATTAGCCGCGCTGGGCGGATAGCATTCCAGCAGGACTGCGCCGAACGTGTGCTTAAAAAGGCCCACACGCCCTACCTGATGATAAAATTATGCAGTTAAGCGGTAATAACGGCGGAATTATATTGTTTTTTTACCCAGTATAGGAGAATTCACTTGCCGGATGGGCATGTTACTCTGCTGTTATCCTCCCTTAATCTGCAGGTTGTCGGTTTAGGATGATTCATTTCGCAGTCATAAGTACCAATTGGATCACCCGTCAGCTTATCGGTGCCGCTCATGAAATCGGTAAGCTGAAATTAACCGCCATTTATTAGAGCTAGCTGACGCAGGTCTGCGCCCTGGCGGTATATTATCCGGTCAAACAGTGTCTTGATTCCTTGGAGCAGCTTTTCCAGCTCTGATCTGATTGACTCGGCGTATATCGCCAGCAACGCCCCACATTGTCATCAGAACCTGCTGTTTATATGATAGGGTAAACACGTGATCTGTGAAAAACCCCTCTCTTCCATGCTCACTGAAGCAGAATAGATGATTGCCTGTGCCCTTGATAGCATCCGGTGGCACTGTTCGAGGCGTTCAAAACTGCCTATCTGCCTAATTCTCAGGCGTTCCAGCAGGCGCTACCGAGCGCA
>NZ_LECR01000078.1:25518-27361 GCF_001602625.1 Sodalis-like endosymbiont of Proechinophthirus fluctus | reverse complement strand
TAAAGGGCTTCTGAATTACTGCCAGTGCTCTTCGCACTACGACAAATATCTTGCTAGCGAAAATCCTAACAACTTCAATCCACCTTTCTCCAACGGCTCGATCATGGATATTGGCTTCATATCCGCTGGCAGCTGTGTTGACGTTGTGGGGTGAGCCGGTACAGGTGCAGCCCAGCGCATCGCTAGTAACAAGTGGTGTGGACGGGCCACGGCACGGTCATTCTCGATTACGGCGATTTTTACATTACCCTGCCGCATTCCAAAATGAGTCAGTCCGTGCTGCCCAGCAAGATCCGGCGAGAGACTGGACTGGGTCTCTTCTTATTAAGAAAATAGGTGAATGCCACAGCGCCTGACATTAGTTTCCCGTAATTGCAATCAGCTAGATCTGAACCAACCGAAATATATAAATAGTATACTGTATGAGGCACTTGCGTTCGCCGATCGAATACCCAGCGGCTAAGTGAACATCCCTCGCTGATGGACAACCCGCAGCACAGAGTGCGGCTGTTCATCGAAATCCGGTGGCAATCCGTGGGCGTTTTCCCTGCCGACACGACAGTGGAATGTGAGGCGAGAAAATGCATAATAGTAATTAGTTACATATCTTACAGACTAGCGATGCTCCGGAATCGGTTAAGCGAGAGCACGGTAACTAACTTTGACCGCATGTTTATACGGGCCGGCAAACTCAATGAGGCGGGCGTTCAGGTGGTTTATTTACCTAGCAGCGCGCGACCTGAAGCGCCGGAAACCTATGTCGACGTCATGATTACCGGCTCCACCGTAATGATGACAGACAAACTGCCCTGGAGCGAGTACGCTAACGACTGGCTATGCCGGGTAGCGGGTAGTATCAGCGAACACGTCCGTTTTTAGAGCCTGTTATGGTCATCAGTTGCTGGCCTATGAGTTTGGCGACGAGGTAGACTATCACCCAGACTGCATGGAACTGGGCAGCCCCAAGCCATCGAACTGCTGCCATCGTCGGATGGCGTGCTGCTGACGGCTCTGCCCCGCTGTTTCGGCGCTAATCTGATGCATTATCATTATTCTAGTGCATTATCATTATAAGTAAGTGCATAATTTTACTACAGATACCACAGTGACTAGCCATTTCGCCCATGACTCCACCAGATTCTGCGCTATGGGTCCAATGCTATCAGTACCCAGTTTCATCTTGAGTTCACCGCTCCTGCTGTACGCAGCTATTTGGCGTGCATGATGGGCGCAAAGGAGCCGGAACAGCGTTACTATTCCAGCATCTGGATGTTCAGATCTCCACTATGCCCCACAGACAGAGCTCTACTAGCGCGATTCGTCCGCCTCTGTTTGCACGGTGATATTACAGTTTAATATTGACGATTGCATTTTTTTACATTAGTGTACTTCACAGTAAAGGGGAGTAACTTTCCGCCGGCTAGCCGTCAATACGATGCCAAAGCATCCGGTAGCCGGGCAACTGCAGATTTTTCATGCGGGTTGTAAGTAAGACCTTGCCGGAAGGCGAGACTTGGCTTATAGCTCAGGCAATGAACAACGGCTGGCGCCTTCTGACGTCAGCCGTTGTTCATTGTAGAAGGACTATCTCAGATATGCATACCGTCGGAAATACCTTACTGTATGGCAGCTTCGCTGTCGTGATAATAATCATGCTGGCTGTGGAATTATTAATGCAGCGCCGCGAGGGGGAGGCGTCTATGAAACAAGCGGCGCTGTGGTCGGTGCTTTGGGTCACTCTGGCGCTGGTGTTTAACGCTTTATCCTGGGTCTATTTGCGGCAGATTGAAACCCGAGAGGTAGCCGACAGCCTGGCGCTAGCATTCCTTACCGGCTACCTTTT
>NZ_LECR01000078.1:14268-25509 GCF_001602625.1 Sodalis-like endosymbiont of Proechinophthirus fluctus | reverse complement strand
CAGCCGATAATGTGTTCGTCTGGCTGATACTGTTTAGCTATTTTGCCGTACCGATTTCGCTTCAGCGCCGCCTATTGACCTGGGGCATTCTGGGCGCCATCGGTCTGCGTGCCGTCATGGTATTCGCCGGAAGTTGGCTCATCAGTGAATTCCAGTGGCTGCTTTATGCCTTCGGCACTTTTTTGCTATTCACCGGCATCAAGATGGCCCTGCCCAGCCATAAAGATCGAGATATCGGTAATCGCCCTCTAGTCCGCTGGCTCTACCACCATCTGCGGGTGACAAATGAACTGCACGGCGAGCGATTTTTCATCCGCCGAGACGGTCTGCTGTTCGCCACGCCGCTATTACTAGCGCTGATTATGGTGGAATTCAGCGACGTCATTTTCTCTCTCGATAGCATACCGGCGATTTTCGCGGTTACGACCGATCCGTTTATCGTGTTGACCTCCAATTTGTTTGCCATCCTGGGGCTGCGGACAATGTATTTTCTCTTGGCCAATGTGGCCGAACGTTTCTCGCTGCTGAAATACGGACTAGCGGTGATTTTAGTCTTTATCGGTATCAAGATGCTCATTGTGGATATCATCCATATTCCGGTCACCGTCTCGCTGGTCATGGTAGTGTTCACGCTGACGGTAACGCTGCTGAGCGCATTGGTTAATCGGCGACAAAAGCGAGTCGGGCAACCATAGCGGGGCGGCGACCCGGCGGTGGGAAAGGTTTATTCCGTTGGGGTTATACGCCTGACGCGAAATGAAACCGACATTACTCGCTATGGCTCTGGCTTCTGTGCCAGCAGCGCATTAAAACACCCATGTTCTCGGCGGCGGCACAATAGCGCGAGGATCACGTCGCCTAGGGCCCAAAAAGCCCCTCTATCAACGAACCTCTAATGGAGCCGACCAGATAATTGTGGGTAATCCGACATGCGATCGAACACCACATCACGCAACGTGTGGTCAAACTGCTACAGCGAAACAGCGCCCAGGTACTAGCCCATCGTACCGACGATCGACAATAATTCGACCCCATAGCGAACTTTCGAAAAATCGAGTCCTAGTATTAAAGGGATAAAACTAGCATGGCCCATAAACTGCGTATGCTGGTTTCCCCACCAGCATACGCAGTTTATTCAGTACGGCACTCATGCCGGCGGTGTTAAGCACCCAATAAAACGAAATGCAGGCCGATTATCAAGCTATAAAACGCTAGCTGCAGCTTAAAGCGGTTAAAAAAGTGGTAATGCCGACGATGAACGCCCGCCTACCGACTGGGAAAATTAATACTATTTAATAATGGAAAATATATGCCAATATAATTGAAAATTAAATGAAAATGTAATTTCGTAATAATACGAAATACCGCTACCTGGCCGACAAAAAAACCGTTAAAAATTACAAGATCACGGCGCTTTTGAAAATTGCCATTTAGCGAAGGTAATAATAAGTTTGACAAACTCGGTTAAGGCCACAACATACTCATATTGTAGATCAAACCTCCCGGCATCGAAATCGATCTAGTGTGGTTTTTTCTCTGCCAGCTCTCTTTTGGTAGCCAATTTCACGGTCGGCACAAAACCGCCGGTAGGGCGTCGTTACCGCGACCAGCGATGAACAGCATCATATATGCCTGCGCCAGTGAGAGCAGCCTTTGTATCCACCGCATCATTGCCTATACGCTTAATTTCAGCACGTCGACCATCTTGCTCTAACCAGCTTTCTGCATACAGTCAAGGGATTTCTCCTTAAGCGTCGTGTGATACCGCTGGATTTATTTCCGGGAGAGGGGTTTTCATAAATAGACTGTTTATAGGAGATAAGGTACTGTTTAAAATCTTTAAGAATATGCACGGTCTTTTCAAAGGTGACTTCGTCACGGCAACGGTTTTCAACCGCTCCAGGGATTTTTACTCCATAGAATCGGGAAATTAAATAACGGTAAGTCAGGGTGCGGGTGGCTGATGATCTGGCCTACAAGGAAAAAGTAGTAAAATAGATACGTGCTAATCCTTCTTTTTGTCTCGCCGGCGAAATTCAGTCCGCCACAAACAGTCCATTTGATATGCTGCAAGCGCGGCAGCTCATCGAAAGTAATATTGCCTAGTTCCCGGCGACCCAGATGTCCATACAGGACATCATTATGTTGATGGAGATCCAGGAGAATACGTGCCAGGAAGACAGATTTCGCGATTTGCAATAGGATCTGAAATTCCACGTCCAGGTGTGGCGCTGGGCACCAGCAACAGCGCGATAGCGTCCATTGTTGAACAAATGTGGATCCAGCGGGTATAACCCTTACTGGATCAAACTGCACGAGCATATCGACGATAAAGCGATAGAAAGCTGGTGCGAAAAGCATGACCAAATTCTCAAGGCGCTAATCCACAAGGATCCCTACGCGCCCAAACTGGCGATGTGGCAATATTTGGAAAATGCCAAGCAGATGCTGTTCCATACAACCACAGACGATTTTGAATCCAGCATTGACCGCTATGTTTTTAGCGATAACCCATGGTGTACACCCGGACATTGTGGACCACCGGGGTAAAATAACCAACGCACCGCCGCCAGCTCAGGCCTCGAAGGTTAGCAAAGCGCGAAGGTAGCAAAAAATTTGCATCCATATAGTTGGTATCCAAATGCGCCGCCCGCCACCACTGCCAGGGCGAGGGTGCGCCAGCACAAGGGACAGCTGAGGTTCAAGCCGTCGAGACGGGCAATTTTGCTGTCAAAGCGATCGCTGACAAAGGACCGGACGGAACAGTGTTTCCGGCTGTTGCGCGTCAAGCTTTGGCAAGAACGCCTGCTACCAGGCGCTAAACGCCGTATCTGATAGACAGCGGGACAATATAGACTCTTCTATCAGCGTCGGTGATAAAAATTCATCTCCCGCCAGCTACCATGCATGCCTAGCAGGCACGATCTCCGCTGAACCAGAGCTTCTCTCCCTCGACCAACATCGATTCCAGCGGCGCATCCTGGGTTGCCTCGCGCGTAATCCAGCTCTAACAACGCCGGCAAAGGCACTGTTAAAGTGCGTACCGGTGTGGATAAAAGGGATAGGTTTGCAGCGGCCATAATCTTTTGAAACTCGTTACCATGTGATCCGGTGATCCGCCAGCGGCGCCAGCGCCCTCGATGGTAGCGGCTCAAATGATCGTCGTGACCGGCGCTAAACTCAGCGACCAGTTTTAAACAGCCAAGCACAGCCGTAGGGCCGCGGCCGCTCAAAACCGCTATGATTGGGCTTGGTAAAATAGCCAGTTCTTGCGCTATCGCCTCGGGCTTGAGGCAATGCGCGGGCGGCTTCCGCCTCCGCAAGCTAGGGAAAGCGGTTGGCAGTGCGCGCAAAATAGTTATGTACGCAAGGAGTGCCAGTCATAACTGCCGAAAAAACCGGATGCGGCGCGCGGTCCGTTAATGTCCCGTTCGTCCTGCCATTGTGCATGATGTAGTTAGTATATTCGCTCCCCACATGTCCCAGGGCAATGCGCGCCATAGCTGCGCATAGCTGCGGGGCCCGTTCGCCGTCCAATAGAAACACGTCGCTTTACATGGTAGTTATTCTCTTTTCCTTATTCTCTGGATTGAATAAAAAACGGAACACCAGCACCGACATTAAAATAATATTAATGATTAACAATATGATAGTGGTAGGAAACTTCACCTTGATGACCCTATGCTGATCGGAAAACTTCCGCAATGCAGCGGGAACAATATTAAAATTGTCCGTCATAGTGGTCATTAACGTGCCATAAAAACCGCNGCCACCATGCCGATGTTGGATATTATGGCCAGTTTGCCTCCCGTGTGGCCGACGATAATAGGTAAATCAATGCTGGCGGTTATGATAGGAAATGCCACAAATGCGTTGCCCATAATAATGGTGAACATCACAATGCCGATGCAGTAGGCGGCGACCACCGTGATGATAGGTATTCCTAGCCTAGCGGGATTCCTAGCCTAGCAGGATGACATCGATAATCACCCCAGCCAGGACGAAAATTCTCCGCAGTGCTACCATCACCTGCGGCAGAACACTGTCCCAGACGATGGCATCCAGCAGCCGCCGGCCTTCTTTCATCGTGCTGGCGCGGACGTCTATCGCGCAATATCATCAGCGCTACGAAGTGCGCGACGATAATACCTAGGTCCAGTGCGGCCAGTGTGGAAGAACCGCCGGGGATCAGAATTGCGACGTTCCAGATTAAGCCCTTAAAGACAAAGGTGCCGAGCAGCTTCACCAGGGGAATCAGCAACGCCAGAATGAATAACCGGTTGCCAAAGCGGCTAGCGCGCACTTCCCGCTGTTTGAGAGATGTTTCCAGGTTGCTTGCCGCGGCCTAATCCACCGAGCTCCAAGAACAGCGCCACGACTATCACCAACAGAACATTTACCAGCGCCGGCACACAACTACTAACTGAAGAAAATGAAAATAATCGCATTAATGCCCAAAAAGCTGGCGCTTTTCCGACGTTTAGAATTAAAACTATCACGAAGGTTGATTATAGCCGTGGCGGCAAACATTGATGCCCACCAGAAAATAAAGCGCATCCAGAATTGTTCATTTATACTCCCCCGACAATCGAGCTTTGCTCTGCGCGGTATAGCGCCGGATAAGCGCGTGCTGGTAAAATGCCACGCGGCAGCTATGAATAATAAACGCGAAAAAGGCGGCGGGAATGTCCCAGACGGCAACATACAAGGAATCGATAATATAATCGTTTTACTCCATAAACCCTTTTATCAATAAGATGGTGGTAAATACATCTTCGCCGAAGAATATGCCGATATTATAGCTACCGCCGCACCTTCGGCCATAGGGGTTATCAGTGGACGCATCATTTGTACGTGGCCGCCGAGTGCGTCAAGTCCAGTAGCGTCATATCATATGGTAGCAATTTTAGTAGCGATTTTGCACATAGGCGCTGCCAAAATCGCTGTGATAAGGCCCGAGAGCGTTACGACTACCATGTGATTGAAACACAGTGCAAAACTGATAATAACGATAACGATAACGATAACGATAACGATAACGATAACGATAACGATAACGATAACGATAACTATTAAAATATAATGATGCTTCTAAAAATGGTGAGAATTGCCTTCACCCAACTGATTGAAGGTTTAAGGAATAACCTTACGCTATCCATCTCAAAAATTGGAAAATTTACAATATATATTCTAATTAATTAGAATATATAATTACCAATACTTTTTTAAAAGAATAAAAATGCACGCTGGTCACCAGGGCAAAATCAGCCTGATGAGAAACGAAGCACGGAATTATCATCACTATGCGTAAGGGATTAGAGCACGCGTGCAGGATAGCTATAGTGTGAACTATCTGCAATGTAAGGAAGTCTACCGGCATAAATATCTTTACCACTGGTTTTTTATGCTATTTAATTATCGTATAGTGCCACAAATAGCCATTTTTGCCCGCTAACCGACGGGACCCTTTTTCCGGCTAAACACGCTCTCTTTTGTTCGGCAACGCTTGCCACCCTCCACCCATTCCCTGTCGTGCTGGTCGCCACTTTAGACTCATTTTCACGCCCTATGAAGGGCGCTGCCGTTTTGCGTCAATAAAGACTTGCCACCGCTATTTTGTAGCGCAAGAGTCCGGGCAGCGTCGGCGTTTAAAATCGGTAAGCGTGATTTTATGTCAGCTGATTTAAAACTGATAGCACTGGCATTCTCATTAATATCGTCCATCTTAGGATATTTTCGGCTATATTTTTCACTGTCTCAATGGAGTTGATTTTGTTACAGTATGGATATTTTTTGTACACTTTAGCCGTTCTACACGCGGTTTTTTCTCTCGCTTCAGACGCAGGGACAGGTTTTGCCGGCGCGGATAGAGAAGCGTTTGCCTCACAGTTTGCCGCTGATAGGAGCGTAAGCTCGCGTTCCAAATCTAACACCGTGAGTTCGCTTGCTCTGTTCCGATTAGTCGGCAAGCAGTAGATGATATGCCGTCAATGGTTGAGAATACACAATGGATATATTTAAGGAACTTTTTGACGCACTATGGCAACAGGATTTTGAAACACTTTCCGATCCTAGTCTGGTTTGGATCATTTATTTACTGGTGTTTATTATCCTTTTTTTGGAGAACGGCCTACTGCCCGCCGCCTTTCTACCCGGTGACAGTTTATTGATATTGATCGGCGTACTGATTGCGAAAGGGACACTGAATTTTCCTCTGGTGCTGTTGCTTCTGACCGCTGCCGCCAGTTTGGGCAGTTGGATTAGCTATATACAGGGGAAATGGCTGGAGAATAACCGGGTGGTCAAGAGCTGGCTAACGCATCTACCTGCATATTATCATCAGCGGGCGTACCGGATGTTTCATCGCCATGGACTTTCGGCTTTGCTTATCGGCCGGTTTGTCGCGTTTGTACGTACGCTGCTACCGACTATAGCCGGTTTGTCCGGCCTAGGAAGTTCGCGTTTTCATTTTTTCAATTGGATCAGCGCCTTTTTATGGGTTTTTATCTTAATGCTAGTCGGATTCATCCTCGAGAAAACGCCAGTTTTTCAGCGCTATGAAGAGGTATTAATGCTGTGCCTGATGCTGCTGCCGCTGGCGCTCTTGACTATCGGGCTATTGAGTTCAATGGTGGTCATCTGGCGCCATAAACGGCTTACCAATTCGGATAAAGAATGATGAAAGTATCAGGTTTTGGCCGTACGAAGCGCTTTCGTCTCGGTTTTCTGGCGGTGGCGGTGTTTGTGTCGCGGACACTGTGCCACGACGACAGCATGCTGTAAATCACTGTTGCCCGCGAACGCCGGGGTTCGCTGGCGGCTGGTTTTTTCTCTATCAGCTACTTAAAGATCGCGGTATCTGCGTGAAAAACATTACCCCGCCAAAAACAGTATGATTATTCGTCTGGGACCACCCATGAACAAGCACAGGCGGCGTAATTTAGTGCTGCAAAGTCACCTGATGGAAGGGTTACGCGATTAGGTTGCCTTAGGTTGTGGTAGAGACTCGCCTACGCCTGGACTTAGTGGGGCTTTAGGAATATAATAAAAAATTATTCATATGGTTATGATGGTTAGTACAACGCTGATGTTTGCCGTGTTTAGTCTGATGAGTCTGTTAGTATTGGTGATCCTAGCTATCGATCCGCAATACCGCCTGACGGCGATCGCCACCACAACCGGCATACTACTATTGCTGTCAATCGTCGGAGCAGTTGACCTTAGCCAATGCACGAAAATCCTCGTCACATAGCTCCACGCGCGAGGGGAGCTGTAGGTAGATCGTAACATTCTGAAAATATTCAGGATGAAATTAAAAAAGAAGAAGCCGCAGCAAGCACGCGGAATCGGTAAAAAAACAAGACTGCTCAAATCCTTGATCTCATCTTAGATCAGAGACGACGTAACCTTGATCAATCCGACGCTAGCTTCCCTCGGTGTTGCTAAAAACCGTGATATGCTCGCCCTCCACCAGCCGACTCTCCGCCAGGGTCTTAACGTGATGCAATACGCTAGGAGCGTAGCAAACTAATACTATCGGCTTGCCAGCGACTAGAAAGAGGGAACCTCAAGGGGCCTACCTCTCTAAGCCCGTCGGTCCAAGCGAGCGAAGGGAGTAAGTGGGTAAAAAATCCGACACCCCGCACTTTCTCCCGGACGGGGTGGCCTCAGGGGGAGTCAAAAAACAGAACGGCATGATATTGAGAGTAGTGTGAAAATAGGGTTACTCGTTGAAGGATAGTAGCAGGAAAAATAGCACAATACCTCCACCATCGGTGAATATTTTCATCGCTCATCGTCAGTGTTCCGCAACTGGATAACGCCCGACGGCAGCGCTGGTCCTGAAGGGCTCTGTAGATTTCTCGCCGAAGAAGCCGACCGCTACCATTTTACGTGTCATTGCCTGTTCATTGGGCGCACTACACTCTTCTGGTACGTCAATTGAAAGGATTATCCAGTTATTCCTCGTCTCGGTGACCCATCCGCTGATGCTCGAGAACAGCGGGGCCTTCAGCCGGGATTTTCTCGGTGCTACCGGCGATCGGCGATCCTTTGTTTAATAAACCGTTTCTTTATCAACTCTATTTGCATGTGGATCCCGGCTAAAGCTGCCGCGTCACGGTGCCGGTGCTGTAGATAAGCAACAACAGACCATTGTCAGCAATGAATCGGCGAATATCCTGCGGATATTCAATAGCGCGTTCGACAGCGCCGGCACGATGACCGGCGATTATTATCCTCCTGACCTGCGCACCGCCATTGACGAGATTAACAGTTGTCTACACCCACAGGTGAAATAATAGCGTTGACAAAGTCGTCTTTACCACCTGTCAAGGAGGCCTACGATGAAGCCGCATACGGAGTTTTCTAGACCTTGGCACATCTTAATGAGATCCTCAGCTGGCATCACTATCTGACTGATCCCCGCCTGATCGAAGCGGATTTACAGTTGTTGACTACGCTTATCCGCTTTGATGCAGTGTACCACACCCACTTCAAATGCGATCGTCATCGCCTGAGCGACTATTTGAACTGATTAGAGTTTTACGCGATATTTATCAGTTGCCTGGTATTGCTGAAACGGTGGATTTCGCCCACATTCGACACCATTATTTCCACAGTCATCCCACTCTCAATCAGCACGGTATTATTTCTATCGGGCCACAGTTCGATCTCGGCAAACTCCATGGCCGCTCGCAGCGTTTAGACGCCAGCGAGGCGTGACGCGTCAATCGCCGGATTGCGGCAGTAGACGATGGCCAATCAATTTGGGAATTTCGCGTAGGAACTACGAGTTAGATTCGCCCATACTATTTCGACGCCAGGCCATGATGACATCGCTGCCGGCGCTATATTCCGGGCTCTAACCACCCGCCAGCAGCCCGGTGGCGATATCTTCATCATCGGGTATGGCATCGTCGCCACCTCAGAATCCGGTGAGCAACGCCTTATGTTTTTATGTTTATCCGCTATCGTGCTCACCGGTTAGGAGCTGCTGTTTATCCAGCAATTGCACCTTCAACACTGGCCGCTCGCGGGCAGTATTGGAAATGGCGATCCCACGATATTTGGCTCGGGTGACTTGGGACAAGCGACTCCGGTTCCTGGTAGATTGGATGGTTTGGTGCTGGCGACGTAAATATTGAGCAAGCGGCAAAGTTTGCGGCTATTGATTTCTGACGACGCGCGGAAATATAAATCCGGCGCGATGACGATATCGGCCTACCTTTGTTCCAGACACTCCCGAGCGCCGGTCAGAATTTCATCAGTAACGAAAACCTAGGTGCTGGCTTTGTGCGCCAACTTGTCTTTCAAAGGAAACAGTTTTTCAGCGGGGACTAGAGCTTCGATCACCAGCGTTAAATGGATTGCCCACCCGCGCACCAGTGCCTACGCATCGGTGGTAAGCTTATCCGCCGCTTCCAGCAACATACGGCCGACATTGGTATTTTGTGCGGTGATCGAACCGGTCGAATAAGACCACATCCAGCTCCTCCTCGAATTTCTGCATAGTATGGCTAGCACTGAAGGCACCCGCCCCAATTCATCCTCCGCAGTGGCACAGCTGCCGAGCCTATCGATCTCATCCATTACCCGCATGGCTTCTCTTCTAGCGTCAATATCCGGTCTTTAGCCATCGGATCTTCTCATGCAGGATTTTGTATATGTCGTCCAGATTAACTTGCTAACAATCCGCCGTCCAGCCGCTTACGCTTTATCCGGACCATGTGGAGACAGATGATGCCATGATTACTTGTAGAATAGCCAACAATATGGCTAAAAGGACTTCGGATGGTTGTAGGCACGCTACACCTTTTCTTTTGGCCACTATTTCGATTCGGCCTTTTTGCAATACGCCTCGCTTCTGGTACTTGGAGCTGGATCAGGAAGTGCTGGCGGTCAGCACCACCTTCTAGCTGCAGATCTATCCCGTAGGTGTGTTGAATATCGTCTTGTAGGGCGAAGCTGAATACTGCGATAGTAACGGTCATGATATCCACTTCGCCACCCCGGCGAATCGTTGATGCTGGCTGCCCAGCCCAAGCGTTAGCTACAGTGAGCATAATATCGGCGTGCTACCACTAATTCGCGTAACTGTGACTCGATGACTGCCCCACGCGGAATAATCCCGCCGTGCAATCGCTCATTCTACCCTCAGCCGCCTATGTTCTACTGGTCTCGCTACAAGGGGAACATGGGAGCCTACGTCTGCGGCATCAGACCGTAGGTGCATCAGGTGACGCTGGCAGCGGGATAAGAGCCTGACGGTAACACTTAACGGCCGGCGCGCTTATCTACAATCGGTGTATGGCCAGTATGATGAGCACTCCCTGATACATTGCGAGCCACAGCGCCGTTGCAGACACTGTTGATTTTTGGCCGGCAACGACCGACCGGCAGTAGTAAAGCCCGTGGGCGTAAACGGCAAAAAAAACCCGCGCCAGCGTGGAGGCGCGGGGTTAACGCAAGAGTGGAGTTGACCGTTAAGCCGGGTTCTGTCGTGGACAGTCATTCATCTAGACCAGCGCTCGCGCGCTGGCTCAAGCAGCCTACCCGGGTTCAGTACGGGCCGTACCATGTGAACCCCTATTTGGCCTTGCTCCGGGTGGAGTTTACCATGCCGCGAACTGTTACCAGCCGCGCGGTGCGCTCTTACCGCACCCTTTCACCCTTACCTGTTCCCGCTTGTGTGGGCCATTGGCGGTTTTCTCTCTGTTGCACTTGTCGTGGGTTTGCACCCCCCAGGCGTTACCTGGCACCCTGCCCTATGGAGCCCGGACTTTCCTCCCCCCTGTTTCCCCTTGTGGGGACGACGGCGTAGCGGCGACTGTCTGGTCAACTCCTGGGCGGAGTATAGACACTTTCCCGGCGCTTGTCATCCGCGATATGCAGTCCAAGGATTAAGCCGCCGAGTCGCGTTACGCTTTTTGTTGCCGCTCGAGGACATAGCGGTATAGCGCATTCTTTTTCACACCGTGGATCTCCACCGCCAGCGCCGCGGCTTTTTTCAGCGGCAATTCGGCCAGCAGCAGTAATAACGTGCGCAGCGCCTCCGGCGGCAGCGCATCGTCTGACGCGCGATAGCCGTCGACGACGAGTACCATTTCGCCGCGGCGGCGCATGTCGTCTTCCCGCACCCAGGTCAGAAGCTCCCCGATGGGCGCGCCGTGGAAGGACTCCCAGGTTTTGGTCAGCTCCCGCGCCAGCACCACATAGCGCAGCGGCCCCCAGGCGGTAACC
>NZ_LECR01000078.1:13649-14260 GCF_001602625.1 Sodalis-like endosymbiont of Proechinophthirus fluctus | reverse complement strand
AGGCTCTCCAGCAACCGGTGGGCAGACTCGTAGAAAATCAGCGTACGCGGCTCCTGTGCCTGCGCTTGCAGAGAATCGAGACGTGCTTTGCGCTTCGCCGGCAGGAACCCTTCATAACAAAAACGATCAGAGGGCAGTCCGGCGCCGGACAGTGCAGTAATGGCTGCGCAAGCGCCCGGCAACGGCACGACGCGAATCCCGGCCTCGCAGCAGCGGCGCACTAGATGATATCCCGGGTCGTTGATAAGCGGTGTGCCGGCATCAGAGACCAGCGCTATACTTTGTCCGTTTTGCAGTTTCGCTAATAAAACGTCCACCTTTTGCTGTTCATTATGGTCATGCAACGCGAACAGTCGCGCATTTATGGCAAAATGTTGTAACAATAGACCGGTATGACGGGTATCCTCAGCTGCAATAAGATCAACGCGCTGCAGGACAGACAGCGCCCGCCGGGTGATGTCCTCCAGATTACCAATAGGAGTCGGTACCACATACAGCGTTGCTGCGGAAATATCCGCTTGTTGGTGTTGATTCATTGTTTCATCCGGATTCCCAATTTAATATTGAGCACCTTGAAAAAACATCACTGGATACAGTATACTTTCACTGGG
>NZ_LECR01000078.1:12811-13627 GCF_001602625.1 Sodalis-like endosymbiont of Proechinophthirus fluctus | reverse complement strand
TCTTGCTAGTCTCGTTTGTCCTGGTCGCGTATACTGCCCACTATCCGGAAAGCCAGACCGGCCGAGCGTACATTCCGACCAACGCCAATGCTGACTGTTGTTTGCAGCAGATGCAGCAAAGTCACAATAATACCAAGACCGATTACCAATTACTCGCTATTCGCGCGCTGATTAAAGAAGGACACCTGCCGCTGGCGCAACTTTGCATGCGCTACAACCATGGCGATGATCGATGCCTGCCAGAGTCAGACCTCGTTAGATCTGGTACGAGCCTGTATTGCTCAGGAACCGTTGCTGACCGACCCGACTACCGGCCAGCCAGCAGAATATTGATGAAATCTGGCAACCTCTGGTATCGCTCCCGTCCCAGTAGAGCAATCCGATCATCAACACCAATGAGAACATGCTACAGGGCTGTCTGGATCTGTTGCGGGTCTAATAGGACAACCGCCAGGACCTACCTTGCTGTGCAGACGGTAATCAAAGACTGGCAGACCCCCTATCCGAAAAATCTGAAGACGAAAATCCTATTTCTCCCTAAGCCAGGTGCAAAACTATTCATCGTCCTCGGTGGGGCATTACTTTAGTTGCTACCACTGAATGGTCAAGGCGCAGGTGTTTTCCAATGCGATTCAGTAGGAATTTACGGCGGCGAAAAATTACCTGGCCACTTAATAAAGTGCCCAGGTTCAGGACCCGAACGCCGCCAGTATGACCGCCAAGGTGTCACCCTTAATGACAGTGCTGCAGGAACACCAGCCGACAGCGGTAGCGTAAATTCGGTAGCGTAAACTATAGTGAACCGGTAACCGCCCC
>NZ_LECR01000078.1:10705-12802 GCF_001602625.1 Sodalis-like endosymbiont of Proechinophthirus fluctus | reverse complement strand
CTCCTGGCCCGCCGCGTCGGGAGACGACGGGCAAAAGTCCACCGCTGGCACAGCGCCCCGCGGGCAACAATCCTCGACGGACGAAACGCCGAAGCGCAGGCAGCGTGCATGTAAAGGCTTATGATACCTCCAGCCCCGCTGCCTGCGCTCCTGGCTCAGGCGCAGCGGGACGGCACCAGTATGATACTCGATCCGCTTTTGAAAAACGACATGGAGCAGTTGGATAACGATAATACCAGCGCCAAAGCCGCCGGCACGCTGAGTATTCTAGCACTCAATCAGCTGGAATATCTGCAGTCTCGGCCAAATATTTGCTATTTTGCCCTATCTACGGAATATTTTGCCCTGTCTCCGGAAGATGAAACGCGCAACGAGGACAACCATATTCACCAGCAAGACCGGCAGCGATTTTTGCCGCGCAGCGCATTAGGGTACAGGGTGGCGAAGGCGTTTTCTGGCACCAGGTCGGCGTCGCCACGGTGCTGGAACAGCACCTTGGATCCTTCGCCAATCTGAAACAAAGCATCAACAGTGGCGCTGGCATCCAGCTGACCGGCACGCTGGTAGCCGATGACGAAGCGCCAGCCAACACCTCGGTGACCATTGCGGGTCTTACCATCCAGCACTGTAGGATAAAGCGCGGTGTCGACGTCCACCAATGCCGATGGCGGGTATCAATGTGGTTTATATCATAGCCACCCCCGACGAGTTGGCGCTATGATTAGGCCGATGATCGATATGCGCTTCAGCTCGAGAGCACGGCTGGCGCTGTATGCCAATTCGCGCAGATATCACGCCGAGGCTGGTACCAATTATATACCGCCAGGAAATGGAGGGGCTGGAATTCAGCGATATCCCCCGCTGCTGACCAGCGATAACCCGGCGTTGCTGTCGAAGATAAGCGCCTAGTTCCGTGGTAATTATTCGCTGGTACGGCTGTATGAAATGGACATGGACGCCTGAACGATGGCCAATCACTTCAGAGAAATGCACCGGCTTCCGGGCTTCCCAGATCTCGTGGGCGCAACTGGCACTTTATATTACAACACCGGATTGCATAATCAATAGGACGTTATCATAGCTGAAATACCAGCGGGTCAAATAAATATCGGCACGGTAATCTGCCGCTCACGCCAGGCGCAGGTCTGTCTGCGCCTTGTCTCCGCCAATATGCAGGGCGCGGAGGCGAGATTGACCTAATCATGCAGGAGGGTAATACCTGGGTTTTCAAAGCGTAACACTCAGCAAGCGCCGCCGTTTACTACGGGTAGAGCAGGTCTGTGTCTGGCGCCGCGCCAATTTTAACACTTCCACTTGTCACTTCGACATTATTGACATTACTGGAATCTGGGTAGAATGATTAAAAGATGCCTTTGGCTCACCGTAATAACTCCCCATTTATCTTTTAACTTATTTAGGTTGTTAAACGTGCTGGAAAAAATAAGAGGCTGTTTTACCGAAAGCATCCAAACCCAGATTGCGACTGCAGAGGCCCTGCCAGACGCCATTGCCCATGCTGCCAACGTGCTGGTGCAGGCGCTGCTCGACGATAAAAAAATCTTATGCTGTGGCAACAGCACCGCCGTCGCTAACGCACAGCACTTCGCCGCCTGTATGCTGAATCGTTTTGAAGCCGAACGCCCCAGCCTGCCGGCTATAGCGTTGAATGCCGATACCGTGGTATTGACCGCCATCGCCAACGATCGCCAGCATGACGAAATCTACGCTAAGCAAGTGCACGCGCTCGGGCAGTTCGGCGATATTCTGCTGGCGATTTCCGCCCACGGCAACAGCCGTGATATCGTGAAAGCCGTTGAGGCGGCCGTCACCCGTGACATGAAAATTATCGCCCTGACGGGCTATGACGGCGGCGAATTGGCCGGCCTGCTAGGTCAACAAGACGTTGAAATCCGCATCCCATCCCATCGCAGCGCGCGGATTCAGGAGATGCATATGTTCACCGTGAGCTGTCTATGTGATTTGATAGACAATAAGCTGTTTCCCCACCTGGACGATTAAGGAGCCCAGATGAAGGTTCATACGCTATTAATACTGCTGTGTACCGCCTTGATGCTGCAAGGATGCGTTGGCGCGGTG
>NZ_LECR01000078.1:9261-10675 GCF_001602625.1 Sodalis-like endosymbiont of Proechinophthirus fluctus | reverse complement strand
CCGCCACTGATCCCCGCACCATCGGCACCCAGGTCGATGACGGCACGCTTGAAGCACGGGTCGCCAATGCGCTGGCAAAAGATCAGCAACTGAGGAAAGAGGCACACATCGTTGATACGGCCTATCAGGGCAAAGTCCTGCTTACTGGCCAGGCGCCGACCCCCGAGCTTGCTGAACGCGCCAAACAGATTGCGATGGGTGTCGACGGCGCCACCGAGGTCTATAACGAAATCCGTCAGGGGAAGCCGGTGTCGCTGGGATGCGCGTCAATGGATACCTGGATCACTACAAAGATCCGTTCGCAGCTGCTGGCCAGCGACGCGGTCAAGTCTTCCAACGTCAAAGTGACCACGGAGAACGGCGAAGTCTTTCTGCTGGGACTAGTGACCAACGCTGAAGGCAAGGCAGCGGCCGAAGTTGCCAGTAAAGTGAACGGCGTGAAACATGTCACAACCGCCTTCACCTACTTACAGTAAACGCAGTTAAGGCCAACCGGTGTTATTCACATCTTAACGCAGGCCTACCTGCTCTAGATAACCATGACTGCCTATTTGCCGCATCTGGCGTAAGATCCAGCGCTGTCGTTGGCGGGCATAGACGCTGGGCGCGGCGCCGCGTAAGCTTAGCTGGTTGGGTGATACCACCGCCTCCACGCCAAATATGCCAGTGCCAAATTCCGCAATATTTAGATACACGGTCAAAATGCGCCCTTGGTCCAGACCCTCAATCTCGAGCGTCACGTCAGTCTCCAGCTCTTTACGCAGCCAGCGGCGTCCGTCCCACAGCAGCAGGTTTTTCGCCGTCTGTTGCGATAGAGATGGAACGCACCGCGAATATATGCTGGCTGCGCGCATTTTATAGTTGAGAGCATCTCGACTCGAATAGCGGTGATATCGAACCCCAATGGCGGGAAAATTTTAGTCCTCGACCGCCATCACTGCCAATGCTATCGGCGGTGCAATGGCCCATATCGGCACCCAGCGCAAGTGGGCGACATAGCAGAAATCCCCTCTTAGCCAGTGATCTATCTGCCGCTCTGACATAACGGCGGTGAAAGGCACCGGCACAAAGGCAAATAACACTATCGCCTGCAGCCACAGTGCAACCAGGTCCAGACAGCCTCTTAACAGCTAGCGCTAAATGCGCTGCAGTATAGAGCGATCGCCACCACAGCCCTTCATGGGATAAATTCCAGCACGCGCGCCACCAGTTTATCAATACCATTAGACACCTCAGAAATCTAGGTATCCTGCATATATGCTAGCGTCGTAATAATATTATTATCGACAGCGATAATAATATAGTCCACCAGGCATGTAACATGGATCGCGCCCATGTCGTCCGCCATCTCGACTCCATCGACATCAGTGCACAGCGTTAACCATAGCGGGACTGCCATGACTTTGGGTAATAG
>NZ_LECR01000078.1:2330-9252 GCF_001602625.1 Sodalis-like endosymbiont of Proechinophthirus fluctus | reverse complement strand
GCGGGCGCGATGCAGATAAACCCTAAAGGCTTACGCTTTTGATACATCGCCTGCACTAAGAAGACGCGCCAGTTGGGCATCGACTTCACAATTAGCGTCCGTTTGTGCCAAATTACTGAAGTTTTTGCCACACCGAAGTCGCCGCCGGGGACGATAAGCGCATTGAATTCATCAGTGCTGGCCGCCTTATAGCGGCTGGATGTGCCTACACACGATCTGCACCGCCTCGACCAGCATATTGCACTGTGTTAGTCGCACGGCTTGCCGCCGCTAAGAAGATTTATCACCTATAACTGTGGTTTATCAAGCGCAAAACGGGGAGCGCAGACCCCGCACGGTCGATAGACAAAAGAGTAAATACCACTTCATGAATTTTACTGCTGTTATTGACGCCGCAGCGCCTTACCGACACTGATCCGTTTCATTGGCTATATTCCTTCTGTCTGGAAGGTAAACTTGTTTTTTTTTCATTGATAAAATCTGGATTACATCCCAAATTTAATACTGTTGTTTTGCTATGGTTTATTCATAGATACTGGTGATGTTTTTCCCCGTCCCACCACCCCGGTGAGTCATCTCGGCTGCTAACAGTTTCCCTGACGTTAACGCAATCTTCGCACACTCAGACATAAGTCGGGATCATTTTTTTCTACCTGCTGAACCCAATCACGCAAAGTTTGCACATCGTGTCGCCATTCGCGCTTTAACTCGTCGATCCACTCCTGGACGTTATCCCACCAGGTAGGCAGCTCATGGCTTTGAATCTGCTGCGCCAACTGTTGCAAATGGCGTAACCCCACCGACCCCGCAGCGCCCTTGATTTTGTGCCCCTCTTCCGCAATACCTCGCCGATCACGGGAGGTCATGTTGGAATCCAGGATCGCCAGGTAGCTGGGCATCATTTTTTCAAACATCGCCAGGCCTTGCATAATCAATGACGGCCCTACCAGTTCCAGGTACTGTTCCAGCACGGCGGTGTCCAATACCTGCCGGTTTTTATCCACCGCCACCTACACTGCCAGCGTTACTGTCGGCATGATCCCAAAACGTCTTTATCACGTGGGTAAGCGCCGCAACCTCCAGCGGCTTGCTCAGGACATCGTCCATGCCGGCCGCCAAGTACTCTTTTTTGTTTTTCAATACGTTGGCGGTCAGCGCGATGAGCGGCGGCATATGCCGCCCCTGATAGCGGCTCTTCAACTGGCTGGCAATATCCAGACCGGTCATATCCGGCAGTTGAATATCCAAAAATACTAAGTCGAATTCATCGGGATCGAACATTGCCAGCGCGTCCTTGCCTGTCATCGCGACTTCCACGCTGCTGCCGAGCTTTTCCAATACGGAGCGTGCTACCAGAACGTTGAGTTCGATGTCCTCCACCAGCAGAACATTTAGCGCCGGCAGCGGGATCGACCCTTCATCCTCGGCCTGCTCTTGCAACTGCGCCACTTCTGGCGCCACGATGGATAGCGTGAAGCAAGAACCCTGACCGGGTTGGCTCTTGAGAGTGATATCGCCACCCATCGCCTGCGCCAGCCGTTTTGAGACTGCCAGGCCAATCCCGGTGCCGGTCGCCGGCTTGCCGCCGTGCTGCCCTTTCACCTGGTAGTACATAGCGAAAATCTTCTCTTGCTCCTCTTCGGGAATGCCGACACCAGAGTCTTGTACATCAAAGCACAAACGGTCCTTCTGTTCACGCCAGATGCGGATCACGATCTCACCCTGCTGGGTGAATTTCACCGCGTTGCCAATGAGGTTCCACAGGATTTGCCGCAAGCGGGTGCCGTCGGCGATGATAGCGCGGGGCCGCGGTTGATGCGGCGCCATCAACAGCTTCAACCCTTTTGGCTGCATCAGCAGGCTGGAAAGGTTTTCTAAATCCATCAAGAAATCAGTGAAATCTAGCGGCTGATTATCCAGACAGACCTTACGGCGCTCCAGTTTATCCATTTCGGTAATATCGTTGAAGATATAGCCTAGGGTAACCGCGCTGACATGGATGGTTTTCAGGTAGTTATGCTGCTCTTGCGTTAGTTGGGTATCCAGCAAAATACGGCTCAAGCCGACGATGCTGTTAAGCGGCGTACGCAGCTCATGGCTGATGGTGGAGATAAAGGTAGTTTTCTCCCGGCTGGCGCTTTCCAACGCGTCCTGATAGCGCTTACGTTCGGTAATATCGCGGCCAAATCCCATTAGGCCGTGGCGCTTACCGATACGATCGTAAAACGGAACTTTGCGCAACTCAAAGCAGGCTTTGCGACCGTCGGGATATTCCAGCCATTGCTCATAAGTGAGTGAAACATTATGACGGAAGACCTTTTCATCGGTTTCGATCACCTTTTCTGCGATCTCGGGGGGATACACCTCGCGCGGGGTAAGCCCCACCAACTGTTTCTCACTTTTTCCGGTTAACAGCTCCGTAGCGCGGTTACAGCTGGAAAACTCTTTGTTCTCATTACGATAGTATACCAGGTCGGGCGACGCATCGAGAAAGGAGCGTAATAGCGATGACTGCTGCTCGAGCTCTACCTGCGCCTGTTCCCGTTCCCGCCACGCCATTTCCTCGGTCAGTTTCTCCATAGCCCCGCGCCGCGCTTCTTCGGCTTTTTCGCGGTCTGCCATCTCCTGGTTGAGCTGAGCGATGTTATTTTGCAGTTGAGCGTTGAGTTGTAAATCGCGATTGCGCATTTCCTCTAGCTTATCCACCAGCCGCGACAGACGCTGGCGTGACGCTTCAAGCTGTTCCACCACCACTGACAAAAAGTAGACCGCCCACGGAGTGATTAACAGGCCAAATAAGATGGAGCGCACAACATCAATACTCTCCACTTCGCCCCTGAGTACCATAGTAACGGCCATTTGTACGATCATAGCTAGTACCACTAGCGCCGAGGCTAGCAACAAGGAGAAGCGTACCAAGCCGAGTTTCACCATCAGGTCGACGTAATATTGAGCCAATAGGCGAATTTGCTTCATGGAAGATTCCTTTAAGGGCAATAGATGAATCATACCGTAAATATTTTCTACTGAATCAGTCCGGTTGTGCTACTCCACGCCAGGGATGTTGAAAGTGCGGGTGGGATCGAAACGTTGCCAAGTGGGCGCTAGTGGCGCATGCGCCGCTTCCTTTCAGGTTTGGCATCGCCCTGCGTTGCGGTGGTGTGTAACAGTAGATATTAGCGGATACGCGATGAAATATAATGTCAGGGGCATGTAGCGAATCATTTCGCTGGCGATAGCCGCAGCCGCATAAACCTCTAGCGTCAACGTTATCAACCTACCCACCTACCAAGCGCAGGCTATTACTCTGCCGTTAACGATATACAGCGGATGCAATTTTTCAGACTGCCACGCCTTGCACTATGACTTTGTCAGGGTATCAAGGCACGTCGTAGCGTCCTCACCTGGCAAACCAATAACTAAGGTGAGTATACGCTTCAATCCACAATTCCGCTCCATAGCAACACGATCCAGCTCCATAGCAACGGTACGTTGGTAACAGGCAAAATCACGACCGCGGTTGATACACCGCAGGGTTTTTATCCTGATCGCTCTGTAAGCCCAGCTCCAGGCAGATTTGATAGCCCTTATCCTGGTAACTGACTAGCAGATCCAGCACCGACAACGACACGCAGTCTTATCGGGTGACGACACATAAGTCGGCGATATTCCCTTGGCTAAGCACTTCTCGATACAGTCTGTCCAAAACATACACTTCTGCATACGTACTATTATAGGCCTAGAAGTAGTCGAGATAGCGTTTGGCGCAATCCACACCCGTGACCCTGACCGGCCAGCTATTCGGCGATAGGATAGATAATATTGCCGTTGCAGATCGCTGAACGCCGCGACATTGCAAAATGTACAGCCTCCTGTGGTCCCCGTGTGCCGTCCCGATTGGGGCAGATAAAACCGCTGTGCAGGCTGAGTTTATGGATCTTCTCGCCGTAACAGCGCTGGAGATCGTTGCCAAATATATTGGCTATTCTGTAACTGCATAGGCTATGGACCCGGTATTTCCATCGACCCGAATCTTACGCTTTTCCCCACTATCAAATGCTGACCGCGATCAATTGCCTTAACGGTCCTATTTTAATTTCATAAATATTCAATATAATTGCTAATTATATCACTTTACTATATATTAATAATTATTATTCCTACTCCGTAATTTATTCAAATGCGCACTAATCCTGAAAAATATTGTTATACGTCGTTATAATTTTTATTTCAGAAGAAAAATTCTATAAAATATCAAGTAAACAGCATGGTACAGAGATAGTAGCACTGCATTAAAATGAGACAGCGCAATGCGCATACCCCCTCCGACGCCTCACTAACGGGGTAAAATCAAACTTTATAATTATTTTATAAAATAGTTAATCTATAAATTTCCCTTATCATTTTCCTTTACATAGATATTTATACCTGCTTGGTGAATATCGTTAATTCGGAAGGTCGCTAGAATAAATCCTGACTGGGCAGCAACTCGTCATATTTATGCAGTTATTGCAGACTCCTTCATAATTCCAGTCGTTTATCAGTGTCAGACCGCCCCGAGAGGTATTGAGTGAGAGCGGGACGCCAGAGCGCAGAGATGATTTCATCCTACTATCCGTTGTCGTTCTATACCGATTCCTTCTCGGAGCAGGTAGGTTGTATGAGTTAGCAGAAGCCGGGAGAGTTTCACGATATATTGTGCGATTCTACGCACGAGAAGGACAACTGCAGATTCGGTCTGATTGCTCACAATAGAGGAAGAGCCCAGCTATAAAGTCTACACACCTGGCCGACGGCAAGACCGGCGACGGCTGCGGCCTGCTATTGCAAAAACCTGATCGCTTCTATCGTATGGTGGCGTAGGATCGCGGCTAGAAGCTAGCGAAAAATTATGCCGTCGGTATGATGTTCCTGAGTCAAGATGAAAAGGAAGAAGGCCGCGTCGGCCGGCCAGCCACTGCATCGTCGAAGAAGAGATGCAAAACGAGACTCTGTCTATCGCAAGCTGGCGTGACTGACATCCCCATCAACGCCAACATGCTGGGCGAGATATGCTATCGTCACTGCCACGTATCAAACAAATCCTTGTATCAAACAAATCCTTGTAACGTCCCTGCCGGCTAGTTCCTGCGTGATATGGAGTTCTGCCTGTATCTGGGCGCGCCACAATATTGAAAAGCGCTGCACCGACGACAGTTTCTACGTCTGTAGCCTGTCCAATTTCCGTTTATAAAGGCCTCTGCATGCCGGCGAGGAGTGAACCCTTGACGTTGTTTTATCTGGCGGATCTTCGCCTGGAATCGGCCATCTGCCTATTCCATCAGCGCCTTTCAACCAACACCGTGCCACATTGGCCGGCTGTCCCAGACGTTCCGCTACTTAACTAGCCCATTCCGCTACTTAACTAGCCCATAATGATAAAATCAATACTATAACCGGTGACTGGCAGTGGTTGGGCTCGCGCCTACAAGTTGAAAACGCCGTTGATCCCCGATTTGTAAGATGCCGCGCCATTCATTAACGAAACTGGCTCGGATTCCAGTTCTCTGGACAATATGCTGGAGCTGTTTTTAAGCAGATGGGATGGATCTCATTCGCGCCATCATACGCCTGTTGGTGCCGACCGCCTGGTAGAACAACCTGAATATGGATCCCGAGCGCAGGCCTTCTTCGATTTTAACTCGATGCATATCGAGCCCTGGGACGGTAGGACGGTCCAGCCGGCCTAGTGATGTTCGATGATCACTTCTCCGCCTGTAACCTGGATCGTAACAAGCCTGTGCACCGGCGTGCTACGTCATTGCCACCACCTACGCCTCCGAAGCTATCAAAAACGGTTCAGTTATACTTTGAAGAGCTGTATGCTATCGTGCACGTGCTAGGAGAAAATAGCCAGGAAGCCATCGGGTCGATGTGGGCGATGATACGCCGTTCGCTATGCTCTCTCCAGCCTATCGCGTGTGATTTATGATCATTTCTGCTAGCAGTTCGCCTAGGTGACTAACCCACCTATCGACTCGTTGCACGAGGTCCACGTGATTTCGCTAGCCACCTGTATCGGCCGCGAAATGAACGTGTTTAGCGAAGCGGAAATCTAGGCGTACCTTTTGGCGTTCAAATCTCCCATCTTACTCTATTCCGACTTTTTACCTAACTCACTACTCAGGCAGGATATCACTGCTACACCAACAAGCTGGATATCACCTTTGAGACGACGCAGGCGGACCCGCAAGACACGCTGCTAGGCTTGTGCGATCGAGCGGAAGACATAGTGCGCCAGGGCAGGGTACTACTGGTACCGACCTATCTCGCTATCGCACTGGGCTGCATAACAATACCGACGCCGATGGCGGTAAGGCGCCACTCAACCCGCCTGGTGGAAAAAACTTTCGCTGTGACGCTAACCTGATTATTGAAACCGCCAGTGCGCGCGATTTGTAACACTTTGCGGTGCTGCTGAGCTTAGGCATCACCGCTATCTCCCTTCCTTGCTTATGAAAGTCTGGCTGGTATAGTGGATAACAACAGCACATCTATAAAGATTATCGCACGGTGATGATGAACCTCAGCAATAGCATCATAAAGGGGCTACACAAAATTATGTCCAAAATAGGCATTTTGACCGTCTCCTCGTACCGCTGCTCGAAGCTGTTTGAAGCTGTCGGCCTGCATTGCGATCTGACCGATTTGTGCTTCCAGAGCGTAGTCAGCCGCATCGGCGTCGCCAGCTTTAGCGATTTCGAGTTGGATTTACTGAACCTATATAGAAAATGCAAAACCCTCAATCGGGGCAGGCTATTAAAATACGTCCACAGCGGAGATGGGCAGGATTATCATCAGTATGCCGTCGGTCTCGACACTGATATGGATTTGCTGCAATTGAAGCCCAACAGCCAAGAGATCGCGCTGGATCAAGTGGAGC
>NZ_LECR01000078.1:0-2263 GCF_001602625.1 Sodalis-like endosymbiont of Proechinophthirus fluctus | reverse complement strand
GAGCCGCTGGCCCAGGCAATAAAACCGCACCGATAAAGTCTCATGCATCAAATAGGTCGCGTCCGGTCGATTCCGGGTTACGCCGACCTATTTGGTCAATACCAATGTCATCCAGATTAAGGTAGTGCAGGATGATAAGCTTGGAGAAGACGGTCAGTTACCTGGCTACAAGAAGGTCACGCCGTATATCGCGCGTCTATGTTATTCGATACCCGGCGTGTCACGCTGATTTCGCCACCGCCGTATCATGATATCTACTCGATAGTAGACTTGGCACAGATAACTTTTAGATGATTTTTAATCTCAAGCAAGTAAACTGCCACCAATGCGCTGATTTCAGTCAAGCTTAGTGTCCGAGCCGGGGGCATCGGCACCCACCATCGCTACCAGCGTGGCCAAAACCTATACAGATTTGATAATAATTGCCGGTTAAGACGGCAGCGGCCCCGGTGCCAGCCCGCTGTCCTCAGTGAAATACACCGGCTCGCCCTGGGAATTGGGCCTAGTGGAAACCCAGCAGGCGCTGGTAGTCAACGGGTTACGGCATAAAATCCGCCTGCAGGTGGACGGTGGTCTTTTAAAACCAGCCAGGATATAATTAAGAAGACAATCCTAGGCGCCGAAAGCTTCGGCTTCGGGACCCGGTCTCAGGTGGCGGCGCTTGGATGCAAATATTTGCGCATCTGCCACCTTAATAATAACTGCGCCACGACCATTACCACGGACTGCCGGAACGCGTGACGAATTATTTTCACTTTATTGCTCAGGAAACACGCGAAATTATGGTGAAGCCTGAGTGTGTGACTCGTCTGGTAGACTTGATAGGCCGCACCGATCTGCTTTATGAGCTTGATGGGATGACCAGCAGCTTCATCTATATCCTTCCTCAACAAGCATGTCGACTTTGCCAAGAGCGTAAATCCGGAGCCGGTGGAAAGTCCCAGCCGTGGCGAATTTGACTATTCATGAAGAGCATCTGCGCAGGCTAATTACCGAACACGTTTCATTTGACCGTCTCACACCGCGGCGAGGAGCTGTTGGCCTATTGGCCAGCTTGGGTGGGGCGCTTCACACTGGTGAAACCAAAATCGAGGGATGTGAAAGAGTTGTTGGGCCCACCGCAGCCGCTCCGCGGCAGAATTATGCGTGTAAGCGCAGTAGAAATTAATGATGAGTAAAAATATCTATCAGTTTATCAACCTGCAGCGTGTGGATCCGATAAAAAACCGCTGAAGGTACGTAAAATTGAATTTTTGGAAATCTATGAGCCATTCTCCGACTCTCAGCAAAGCGCAGGCGGACCGTTATCTCTCCTGCAGTAACCCTTGCTTTGAATGGAAATAATGTCCGGTCCATAACTATATTCCAAATTGGCTGAAGCTTGCCAACGAAGGATGTAGTATTACCGAAGCGGCTGAACTTTCGCATGAGACCAACAGTCTGCCGGAAGTGTGCGGGCGTATCCGTCCGAAGGACCATCCGTCCGAAGGACCAGTTGTTAGAGGGTTCCTACACGCTCAACGACGAGTTCAGCGCAGTCACTATCGGCAACATTGAACGCCATATTAATAACAAAAAACTATTGAAATAAGGTGGAAATCAAGAGTTGCTAGCATCGTTCCCACCGGCAAACTGGTGGCAATTGTCGGCGCCGGTCCCTCGGGGCTAGCCTGGGCTGACGTGCTGGCGCACAACGACGTGCAGAAGGTAGTGTTTGACCTTCATCTGGAAATCGGCGATTTACTAACTTTCGGCATCCTCCCTTCAAGCTGGAAAAATAGGTGATGATAAAACGCCACGAAATATTCAGAGACATGGTCATCGAGTTCCGATTGAATACCGAAATCGGTAAAGATGTTCAGCTGAGTGATCTGCTCGGCGAATACGATGCAGTGTTCCTGGGCGTCGGCACCTATCAATCAATTTGCGGTAGTTTGGACAACGAGGATGAGGTACGCGGCTCCGATCTAGTGGTCACCGCCATTGCTGAAAGGCGTAAAGCGGCTGAAGGCATCATGGATTATCTGGAAGTGTAAGCGCTTCCATCTACGCATTGGACAAAAATCCACGCCGTCCCGCTGCAATGCCGGGACGGCGTTTTATTGTGCGGGTGAGGGTCAGGAACCTGTGCGTTTCTGATAGGGGCGGGAACCGGCGACCTAAGGCGGCTAGTGCACCGCCGCCGGGTAATTACTTCACCACGCGCAATGATGGTCGACCGCCGCCGCGTGGCGGCGTGGGCGGCTCATCTTCGGTATCATCT
>NZ_LECR01000087.1:2949-8298 GCF_001602625.1 Sodalis-like endosymbiont of Proechinophthirus fluctus | reverse complement strand
AAGGCGCTGCGTACGGCGCTGGAGCATGAAAAAACGCCGGAACTGGCCTTGTCTCTGGCGGAAGAGTTGCTGGAACGCGATCCATGGGCTGCGCAAGTGCATTGGTTAGAGATGCCTAAGCCAGTGCAACAGCTTGCCCTTAACGCCTGGAAAGAAGATTTGGCGCCGGGCAAGGTCTGTCTACACCTGCGTGCCTCGCAGCGTCATCTGAACTCGGCGATGGCGCAAAAAGCCCTGCGTGACGCGCTAAGTGCCGATTTTGGCGCACCGGTTGAATTAACTATAACAGAAGATGATAATTCAGCGATGAGAACGCCGTTGGAATGGCGCCAGGCAATTTACGAAGAGAAACTGATGCGGGCGCGGGAATCGATAATGAACGATTCGCACATTCAAATGCTGCGGCGCTATTTTGACGCTGAGTTGGACGAAGACAGTATCCGACCCGTATAACCAGCTGCGCTGGGGCAACATTGCCGCCAGTGCGTTCCGACGTAACTGAGAGAGAAGATTATGTTTAGTATAGGCGGAATGGGTAATTTGATGAAGCAAGCCCAGCAAATGCAGGAAAAAATGCAGCGTATGCAAGAAGAGATCGCGCAGCTGGAGGTGATTGGTGAGTCGGGCGCTGGCCTGGTCAAGATCACCATCAATGGCATGCACAATTGCCGCAGTGTCGAAATCGATCCCACCCTGCTGGAAGATGATAAAGACATGCTAGAGGATCTCATCGCCGCGGCGTTCAACGACGCCGCCCACCGAGTCGCTGAAACCCAGAAGGAAAAAATGGCCGTCATCTCCAGTGGCATGCAGTTTCCTCCTGGTTTTAAAATGCTGTTCTGATGCAAACTAGTCCATTACTAGAGGCATTAACCGAGGCCTTGCGCTGCTTGCCTGGCGTCGGGCCAAAATCGGTGCAGCGTATGGTTTTCCACTTGCTGCAGCGCGATCGCAGCGGCGGGATGCGCCTGGCGCAGGCGTTGACCCGCGCAATGTCGGAAATCGGCTACTGCTCCGATTGCCGTACCTTCACCGAACAAGCGATCTGCAATATTTGCGCGAATTCCCGCCGGCAGCAGTCCGGCCAGATCTGCGTGGTGGAAAGCCCGGTGGATATTCACGCTATTGAGCAGACTGGCCAATTTGCCGGGCGCTATTTCGTACTGATGGGGCACCTGTCGCCCCTTGACGGTATCGGCCCGGACGATATTGGTCTTAGTCGGCTGCAGGAGAGGCTTGAAAGCGAGCGCATCCAGGAGGTGATCCTCGCTACCAACCCGACGGTGGAGGGAGAAGCAACCGCCAATTATATTGCCGAAATGTGCGCGTATTACGGCGTAATAGCCAGCCGCATCGCCCATGGCGTACCGGTTGGCGGCGAGCTTGAAATGGTGGACGGCACCACGTTGTCGCACTCGCTGGTCGGCCGTCATCCTATAAAATTCTAACCTTGCCTTACGCCGGTTTGTCGGCCGTTAGTGCGCTTTTTTTTCTTACTGCTTGAAATCCCTCCGTCTTAACCCCATTTGCTCGTCATTGTCGTCTTTAACCGCCTGTTTGGTCGTATTTAGATTGAGGTAAGACATGAATATGAAAGGACAAGAAACTCACGGATTTCAATCTGAAGTAAAGCAGATGCTTCATCTGATGATCCATTCCCTTTATTCCAATAAAGAAATCTTCTTACGCGAGCTGATTTCCAATGCATCGGATTCGGCGGATAAACTGCGTTTTCTCGCCCTGTCGCAGCCGGATTTATACGAAGGGGACGGCGATTTGCGCGTTCGTCTGTCCTGCGATAAAGAAAAACGCACGATCACGCTCAGCGATAACGGTATCGGCATGCGCCGAGACGAAGTGATCGATAATTTGGGAACTATTGCTAAATCTGGCACCAAGGCTTTTCTTGAATCGATGGGTTACGATCAGCTAAAAGACAGCCAGCTTATCGGCCAATTCGGCGTCGGGTTCTATTCAGCCTTTATAGTGGCGGACAAAGTCACTGTCCGAACGCGGGCCGCTGGCGCGGATGCCGACGAAGGGGTGTTTTGGGAATCCGCCGGTGAGGGAGATTACACCATCGCTGATATCGTCAAGCCGGAGCGTGGAATGGAAATCACCCTGCATTTGCGTGAGGGAGAGGACGAATTCCTCGATGACTGGCGCCTTAAAAAAGTCATCGGTAAATACTCAGACCATATCGCGCTGCCGGTGGAAATCGAGACGCGTACCAAAAACGACGAAGAGGTCGTGACTTGGGAAAAAATCAATAAAGCGCAGGCGCTGTGGACCCGCAACAAGGCCGATATCAGTGACGAAGAATATAAAGAATTTTATAAGCATTTGTCCCATGACTTCAACGACCCTTTATGCTGGAGCCACAACCGCGTTGAAGGCAAACAGGAATATTCTAGTTTGCTTTATATCCCGGCAAAGGCGCCTTGGGATATGTGGAACCGTGAGCATAAACATGGGATTAAACTCTATGTGCAGCGCGTGTTCATCATGGATGATGCCGAACAATTCATCCCTAACTATCTGCGTTTTGTGAAAGGGTTAATTGATTCTAAAGACTTGCCACTGAACGTGTCGCGGGAAATCTTGCAAGACAGTCGTATTACGCAGAATTTGAAAGGAGCGCTGACCAAACGTGCCCTGTCGATGCTGAAAAAGCTGGCCAAAGACGACGCTGAACAGTATCAATCATTCTGGCAGGCGTTCGGATTGGTGCTGAAAGAAGGGCCTAGCGAGGATCCTGCCAACGGTGAAGCGGTGGCCAAACTGTTGCGTTTTGCCTCAACCCGCGGCGATAACGCAGCGCAAACCGTCGCGTTGGAAGAGTACGTTGGCCGTATGGTGGAAGGGCAAGAGAAAATTTACTATATCACCGCCGACAGCTATGCCGCCGCCAAGAGCAGTCCCCACCTGGAGCTGCTGCGTAAGAAGGGTATAGAAGTGCTACTGCTCTCTGATCGTATCGATGAATGGATGATGAGCTATCTGACGGAGTTTGATGGTAAAGCCTTCCAGTTGGTCAGCAAAGCCGATCCGGCACTGGATAAATTAGCCGACGAGGAAAACGAAGAGCAAAAAGAGGCAGAAAAGGCGCTTGAGCCTTTCGTTGAGCGCGTGAAGACTTATCTCGGGGAGCGCATCAAAGAGGTGCGGCTCACGCATCGCTTGACAGATACCCCCGCAGTCGTCACCACTGACGCCAATGATATGACGACGCAAATGGCTAAACTGTTTACCGCTGCGGGCCAAGCCGCGCCGGAGATCAAATATATCTTTGAACTGAATCCGGAGCACCCACTGGTAAAACGCATCGCCGATATGACTGATGAAGGCGCGTTTAGCGAGTGGGTAGAGCTGCTGCTAGATCAGGCGTTGCTGGCCGAGCGCGGTACGCTTGAGGATCCTAACCAGTTCATCCGTCGTATAAACCAACTGTTGAATGCCTAATGGCAGCGCGGTATGTCCCTACTAAGGAAGGATTTGCCGCCCTCTCTGCGTGTGCAGGCAGAATAGCCTCGTATGAGCCTCGGTCGCGCGAAGCACGCCTCCTACCTATCTCCATAGGCGGTTTTCTCTGGCTGCTAGGCGCTAAAATTTTCCCTATACCATGGTATTCCCATGCTGCCAGAACGGCTTTGTGTTGTGATCACATTGGTTAGCGGATGGCAGTTTTCCTCAGGAAAATCCGAAAGTTGCAGACTAGCCAGCGACAACGACAAATGTGTGCCAGTAATAGTATATAGTTTTCCTTTTTTCAGATTTTAAAATATTTTGGATTAGTAAAGGAGATTTACGCAATGCGTATCATTTTGTTGGGCGCTCCGGGTGCTGGTAAAGGCACTCAGGCACAATTTATCATGGAGAAATACGGCATTCCACAGATTTCCACCGGCGATATGCTACGTGCTGCGGTGAAGGCGCAATCCGTACTCGGTACGCAGGCCAAAGTGCTTATGGATGCTGGCAAACTGGTGACAGATGAAATAGTAATCGCACTGGTTAAAGAACGCATTAAACAAGATGATTGCTGCAATGGGTTCCTATTAGATGGGTTTCCCCGTACCCTTCCTCAAGCGGATGCTATGAAAAGGGCTGGTATCGCAGTGGATTATGTGTTGGAATTCATAGTGCCCGATTCGCTTATCATCGACCGTATCGTCGGTCGCCGAGTGCATTCGCCTTCAGGCCGGGTTTTCCACGTGAAGTTCAACCCGCCTAAAAAAGAGGGCAAGGATGATGTCACCGGAGAGCCGTTGACTACCCGCAAGGATGATCTGGAGGACACAGTATGCAAGCGTCTGGTAGAATACCATCAACAGACTGCGCCCCTGATCAACTATTACCGTAAAGAAGCAGATGCAGGTAATACCTGCTATTTCACGATCGACGGCACCCATAATGTGAACGAGGTTAGCGCCGCTCTGGCTGATATTCTCGGCTGATTCACCCCCGGATTTTTCGCCGTTCTTGCCATTATCAAGCAGCGTAGTGTGCGGAAATAGTGATCGATACCAGCCGTTCGGCCTGCTGTTCTCGGTTGGCGCACAGACCTGAATGTCCTCTACGGCGATAAACCTTTTCACCGTGCGAGCTGTTGGCCAGCGCGAGGACGGCAGTGACCTTGCAGGGCGATTTGTTTACCTGGGTTGATATCGGGAGCTAGTTGACGCCTAGCAAGGCAGCGGTGTTGCTTATGCACGGGCGCAGACCCTAAGCCAGATGCGTCAGCTAAGGAGAGTGCTGTCGTCATGAGCAGCTAGGTGCTTGCCTGGGCGTTTTGCTGGCGACGCGCTTTCTTATGTCTTACCTTTGAATTGAACGACGTACTCTCACCTAACGACCATCGTACGGTGCACCTGCGAAGGAATAACGACATTGCGAACGACTCCCCTGTACCCCGGCGACGCGCCCTAGTACGCTGTATCAGACATCACCTATTGTAAAGATAATGGATAATAACCATTCTCAAAGGCCGATTTTTCGCTACAATACCTTCTCTTCGACGGCAGTTTTAGCCATGATAAATTCATGGAGTTAGAGCACCAGCGACGAATCGATAAGGAAACAGCAATGAGGCAGGAAAAATACGGCGTATTGATGGTCAATCTGGGCACGCCGGAAGCCCCCACCCCTAAGGCAGTTAAGCGCCATTTAGCTGAATTTCTCAGCGACAAGCGCGTGGTGGATACGCCGCGCGCGTTGTGGTTACCACTGCTGTACGGCGTTATCCTGCCGTTGCGTTCGCCGAGGGTAGCAAAGTTATATCAAAGTATCTGGATGGAGGAGGGTTCGCCGCTTTTGGTTTACAGCCGTCGTCAGCAGCAGGCGCTGGCC
>NZ_LECR01000087.1:239-2841 GCF_001602625.1 Sodalis-like endosymbiont of Proechinophthirus fluctus | reverse complement strand
CCTGCCGCTTTATCCACAGTATTCCTGCTCCACCAGCGCTGCGATTTGGGATGCAGTGGCTTACAGCCTTATGGGATACCGATGCTTACCGTCGATAAGCTTCATTCGCGATTATGCGGCACATCCGGCGTATATTGCCGCACTGAGTGCCAGCGTTGCGCACGCGTTTGTCCGGCACGGTAGGCCGGATCGCCTGGTGCTCTCTTTCCACGGTATACCTCAGCGATACGCCGAAGAGGGAGACGATTATCCTCAGCGGTGCGATGTCACGCGCCAGGCCCTGGCCGCGGCGCTGGATTATCCGGCAGAACAGGTGCTGATGACTTTTCAGTCACGCTTTGGTCGCGATCACTGGCTACTGCCCGCCACGGATGAAACGATGAAAAACCTACCGTCGCAGGGGGTGAATCGGGTGCAGGTTATTTGCCCCGGCTTCGCCGCCGATTGCCTGGAAACTCTAGAAGAGATCCAGGTACAAAATAGGGAAATATTTGAACATGCCGGCGGTGGCGAGTTCCACTATATTCCGGCTTTGAACGATGATGCTGCCCATGTGGAGATGCTGCGTCAGCTCGTTATAGCGGAGCTACGATAACTGTTACTTGACGCCTGAGGCCGCAGATAGCCTGCGTTTGCGGCTGCTGAGCTTTCCACCTGCGTGGAGCCCCGCCTCCGGTGATGTAGTTCACCTCATCTTCATAGTGTGCGCGAACGATGATGGTCAAATCGGGATACCGTTCGCGCGCCAGTGTCACAATTTCTCCTGCCTCGAAACCGTTGGGAATAGTCACGAGTAGCCAGCATGCGGTTTCCAGCCTCGCCAGCGCCATGATCTTGGCACAGGCAGCGTTGCCCAGCATACATTGACCCCTTGATCACGCGGCGCATACACGCGGGTGCGGGTATTTTCCACCACCATCGGCAACGCGCCCGCCTGCAGCAGTTTTGCTCCGATTGAGCTGCCCACCCAGTGGCCATATAGCCTACTAGCAGCGCGTGGTGGCTTATCGAGGCGGTAAGGGGCAGCATTCTCCTCCTACTGTGGTTCTCTCTGTGGTTCTCTGGCATCGCTTTCATTATCGTAGCACGTCAGATAGGCTCCAACATGGCTAACATCAGCGGATTGATCATGATTGACAGAATCATGCCGACCAGGACTAATAAGTGATGCCTTTGTTCGAAAAGCATATTGAGCGCGATTTCCAGAAGAATAAGCGTTAATTCCCCGAGTTGCGCCGCCAGGCTAACAGCGATGGTCAACGCAATGCCAGCTCGTGCCAGAGTTGAGCGCCGCCGGTACCTTGTGTGCCTAGGAATATCTCCTAAAGCTTGCAACAGCACTAGCGTCAGCACCATGACTAAATCTTCAACGATAAGCCAACCGATGGCGATTTGGCCTCGGCGGCTGTCAATCAGCTGCCGTTCCTCCAGGGCGCGCAGTAGCACCACACGGTACTGGCGATAGACAGGCACAGGGTAAACATCAGACTATTGAGTAACGTCCAGAGTCCATGACAGAGGAAAAGACCATGTAGCCGATCATCACCTGCAACAGGCGTGTGTTGGTATGCCAATGCGTCAGAGTGTCCATTCCCTGAGCCGGCAGCCGTCGCAGTAGCGCCAGCTGTTCCTCTGGCATTTCCAGTTCGATAAACGGTTGGTTATTGACGCGTGCGGGCCTAGATCAATTGATAATTGATGCCAAAATCGACGTGTAAACCCAGCCCGCTCCGCCTGGCGTGATTGCAGTAGTAGGGCTACGTGCCAGGGAAACAGACCGTCAAGCGCCGCGAGATCCAACTGATAGTCTTGGCTTATTTAGCATACACGATCATAGTTGGCAGCACTGAGTCGTTTCGCCAGCGGGATTTACGCCCCCACCACCGACGCCAGTTAGTAGCGGCGAACTGACAGTGATGTCTGCCTCCACGATGAGCACCTGGGCCTGTTCAAGGCGTTCCAGCAGGCGCGCGGGCATGGTATAACCATCGCCGACGTTTCCATATGAATACTATCTACCAGGTAAAATTATCACCCCTATGCCAGGATGATATCCATAACTGGCCATGGAAACGCCACCAGCGTTAAATCAACCCAGCAGATTCACCAGGCGCCATAATACCATTTTTACACCTATCACTCCAGTACTTATTTATTAAGCAAGAGTAGAATTAAGCGACGGAAGGACGGTTAGGAATCTGCCTCCGCCGGGTTCGCGCGCTGGCGTCGACGGCGGAGACGGGTTTAAAGCGAATGAGCTGGTTGGCGTTGCTCACCACGGTAATGGAAGAGAGCACGATACCCGTGGTGGCCACCACCGGACTGAGCACCGTCGTGGTGACTACCAGCGAATAGGCAATACGCGATTCCGGTCCAGCCACCAACAAAAGGGCGGCTCTCACCAACGCAATAGCCACCACGACGGGATACAAACACTGCTGAAATCCGGTCGGCCAATTGTCCCGTGGCGGGTTTGCTGTTTTTCGCCTGCTGCACCATCCGGATAATTCTGGCGAGCGTGGTTCGATTTCCGGTAGCTCGGGCAGTGAATAACATACTGTCGTCCTTCACGGCAGTGCCGGCATACACCAGATCGCCGGCC
>NZ_LECR01000087.1:0-133 GCF_001602625.1 Sodalis-like endosymbiont of Proechinophthirus fluctus | reverse complement strand
CAGATCCAGAAGCCGCGCCAGCGCCCCGGACGCGTGCCAGCTTTTTCGGCTCTCCAGCGCATGGCCGAGATTACTCAGGCCGATAATTATCACGCTGGCTTCAAGGTAGATGTATCTGGCCATGGGGGAATGC
>NZ_LECR01000059.1:220-11325 GCF_001602625.1 Sodalis-like endosymbiont of Proechinophthirus fluctus | reverse complement strand
GTACGGTGTATATTCGAAAGCGCATCACGCTGGCGCCGAACACGGCGCTGACGCTATCCAATATCACTATTTATGACACTTCATCCAAAGTCATCGCGCAGCGCGTGGCGCATACGGACGGCAAGCAGGCCGGCCCCGTTCAGCTTTTTGTTGACGTTTAATCCCTCGGATATTCAGTCCAACACCCGCATTCTGTTAAAGCGCTGCCATTATCGTCGATGGCAGAGTGGTAATGATCACCGAGCAGTAAAAACGGCGGCTACCCAAGACGGAACGTGTCACGTTGATCTTGGTACCGGTTGAGTCGGTCGCTTTGCCGACGCAGGTGACCCTTTCGGAAAGCATCCCATCGCCCACATCTTTCTAACGTCTATCCGACAGCACTCATACCGCGACCACATGTTCTGGCTACCGTAAATCCCAATGGCCGCTTCCGGCAACGAGCGGACTCCTAAGGTGGCCCGTGTTCACCGTGGTCGTGGTGATTATAGCCTTTTAACAGCGCCTACGCTTATAGGTCCAGACGCCAATGAAGATCGCACTGTAACGATACCTAATCCCACGGCGGCTGTATAAGACATGCTAGGCTATCCAGCACCATGAAGGACAATCACAGTGCTTGTCAGCGCAACGCATACAGTTTTATAGAGGATGGTGGCCACAATCTGATTATATGCTCTGACGAAAATTATCGTGAGTGGGATCGGGCATATTTTAATTCTGCAGTTAAATTTAGCGTGGGAATTATCCTGTCACATTTAGAGTGGCGACCGCAAAACCCGGCGGTGGCGAAGAGTTACGTGTAATATATTGGATAAGAAAATGTCGCTTAAACCGCCCTGGCTTGCAATTACCCCAACCTTAATTGATAATGCCCTGCCTTCTTTTGAAACGAGCTGTCAATGGAGGCCCTGTGGGTGCTCTCGCAACACTACCTTGTGAACTCGGTCAGGTCTGGAAGGAAGCAGCCGTAGCAGGCGACGTGTGTGCCGAGATGTCTCTGGCGGGGTCTCCACCCAATTCAGCCCGTATTCGTCTTGCCCTTTCTTAGACCTGCCTACCCGTTGGGCCAAGACTATCCCTTTTTTTACAGGGAAATAAGCAGTGTTTTTTTCCGCAATTGTTCTTTATTGACGCCTTGAAATAGTATCTGCCGGTCAGCTCCCCCGTCCGACATCTGTAAAATACAATTGTACGAAATAATACCAAGACCACCCCGTAAAGATGAGGGAAATTAGACGCAATAAGCGCTCGACATCACCGCTTCGGACCTATGCTTAGAGAATACGAATAATGTTATTAAACAGTATGATAACGCACTGGCCATTTACATCCGCATCGCGCGCCAGACGATAGGAGGTTAACCTGACGTCAATGGTGCGAAAAAGAACGGTTATCAGCAGAGGCAAGCAATAGATTATTTAATTGCCACCGGGGAAAAAAGTATCAATAGTAATATTTATTAACACATAACATTATGTTTGTAATAATCAGTTTTAACGTACATACTTCCATACAGAAACTGGAACTTTGTCGTACAACTTGTTCATCGTCAGTTCCGCCAGGCGATGATCGGCGGCAGAATTGAATATCTCCAGTTCGTCATCAGACAGTTCATATTTGTTTTTTTCAATCACACGCTCGAGGGTTTCCAGCGTTCGGCACTTCCTCAAGCGCATTAGATAGTCAATCTTTTTCATTTTTACCTTTTTATACAGTCAGTTGAACAGGTTTGTTCCTACTTTCTCAGGTTGTATAGACTCTGTCTCCGAGAATGTTCTGAATAAACGCCTGCGGCTGAGATACCAGCGCTGGATATCGTAATTATTGATACCATAGCTACTGAATAGGGTAAAATTATCGTATGAAAAAGTTTCAACCCGATTGGTAAGATCACTTTCATTATGGTATGTAAGTTTGAAGATAAAAATATTCGTCGCTATGTGCTCAATTAATTCGTCAATCTGTAAATTGACGGCGGAACCTGGGTCATTTACCCAGCTATGATAACTGTCGCCCAGACTAGCAATGCCTTCATCGTAGATGATTTTCACATAGGTATTTCAGTTGCACAATATTGCAGCGTTTGGGTGAATACTCATCCATATTAGCCCTCCTAACACATAGAAATTGCAGTAATATTAAAACCCCGGCTGGGGACAAAGATTGATACCCACTGCTTAATTTCGCCCATTCCAGATTAAAGATAGGATATTTTGGACAGTTTGGCATCCCTTGCTTACATTAACTTACAGTCCTTAAATCAAAGTCAGTCGTGACAATGAGACTCAGGCAAACCGCGCTGGGATGGGAGTCTCAGCGTTCTCTCGTTGCCGGCGTGCTAGTGCGGAATGAAATAGCACATCTGAATTACTTTATCAGTACTGATGCATGATGGACGCTCCAAATTTAGCAGACATGTCTGCTAAATAAAAGAGTGTTTTCTTCTTATTCACCAAATTATAATATTTGTTTATAAATGTGCATAAATCTTCCGCATTTCTCCTACTGTTATCAGACATATGCTGTTTCATGTCCTAACGATACAAATAAAAAGCACCGAAGGTATTCGTATTCCATCGGCGCAGCTATACTGACTTTCTATCCCAGTCCCGGCACATACTATCATGCCCATAATTGTCAGCGGTGTGTTTTGCGTCCCTGTACTGCCTTTAAAGTAGGGTTGGATTTTCATATGACATACACGAGCCCGCGTCGGCGAACAATTTGACAGTCAGGATGACACGTTTTAGAGCTCTTGAGGGACTTAATACTGCATCTACTAGCTTCTCCTGAGGGTTATCCCTGTTAACCGAGGAGACAGCCAATACGTTAATTAAAGCGTGCGGTACTCCCGTCTTTGGCTACCGTTCGCTGCTTCCCGGTGTAATGAGGATGCGACGCGCTGGAAACGTCCAGGGTGACATACAGGTAGGTGTCGCCCCCAGGTATTCCACTGAGCGTGTCGTGGCGATGATAGAACTAACCTTAAAAGTAGACGTTGGCCGTGGTGTCGTGAAAAATTACCTGACGATACGGGGAATATTGGGCTTCATCATACTTCTCCTATCATTATGTTATAATGTAATTATTATGGCATCAGGGAAGACATAATACAATCGCCGGGCAGGGTGGTACCGCCTACCCCGCAAGACATGAAAATGAGCCGCAAAAGCGGCATTAGTTTTAGGGGATGACGATGTTGCGCTTATGGCCGCGACAGAGAGGTTTCCACGGGATGTCCATGCTCCAGATCGTCCTGTAAGACCCTTTTTACCGAAGCGGCGACGTACTACCAAAAAGAACACTGGTACGAAGAAAATCGCCAACAGGGTAGCGGTGACCATCCCGCATATGACGCCGGTTCTGAACGCATTTTGCGAGCCTGAGCCTGAGCCGGCGCAGGTGCTGATCGCCAATGACAATACGCTGAGAAGGCCGGGGAGGTTATCAGAATAGGTCGTAAACGTATACGTACCGCTTCCAAAGTAGCTTCTATCAGCCCATTACCTTTTTTCTCCATCAGGTCCCTGGAGAATTCCACGATCAGTATGGCGTTTTTGTCCAACAGTACGATGGTGGTCAGAAGACTAACCTAGAAATAATCGTTATTGTTCAAGCCGCATAGCGCCACCACCAGCAGGGCGCCGATAACCCCAACGGCACCACTAGCATGACCGAGAAGGGAATAGACCAGCTCTCATACAGCGCTGCCAAACATAAAAACACCACGATAAGCGATATTGTATAAAACGCTGGGGCCTGGTTTTCGGACAACCGTTCCTAGTAGGACATGCCGGTCCGGTCGTAGCCGATTCCCGCCGTAGTTTGTCCGCCAACTGTTCCATCAATACCATGGCTTCCAATACTATGGCTTCACCGGTACTCTTACCGGGTGCGCCCGCCCCTTGGATCTCCATCGACTACAGCCCGTTATAACACTCCAGACGGGGTGAACCGTATTGCCAGCATGAAGTAGTGACCGCTGATAAGGGCACTACTTGTTTATCTGAACTGCGCACATACTAGTCGCTAATATCCTGCGGCAGCATAAGGTATAGGTCGCTTTGCCCTGTACATAGACTTTTTTCATGCGGCCGCAGTCAATGAAGTTATTAACATAGCAGCCGCCTAGTGTTGCACCGATGGTGATGTTGATATCGGACAGAGAGATCCAAGCGCTTCGACTTTCTCTTGGTCGATATCCAGCTTGTACTCGGGGTATCTTCCAGACCGTTTAGCCGGACGCCCCGCAACACATTCAGGATTCTGCTCCACTATACCCAACAGCTGATTGCGCGCGGCGGTAAGGTTGTTTATGCCCCAGATTGTTCGCATCGATAAATTCAAAGTCGAAACCGGCTGAGGGTCCCCAAGTTTGACGATCACGAGTACTTTGTTTTCTGCCCAGGAACGCTCACCCTGATCCTTCAAGCTGATGAATACGATACCGGAGCTCTAATCACGCCTGGCGAAACCAAAGCCGTTGACCATGAACACAGACACCGACACCGACCTGACATTATCCAGCAACTTTCTGGGTACGCGCATAGGGTGGGCGACTACCGGCAGCAGAGTCATCGCCAGGAAGACGCCTTGATCCTTATCCGGTAGGAACGAGGTAGGCAGGCGAATAAATAGTAACGCCAATACCCACTACAATCATCAGATAAATCAAAAAATAGCGTCCGATGCTGTCGGTGTAGTGGTGAGTGATTTCAAACTTTTTATTAAACCAGACGAAAAAACCGGTGCTTTTGCCATGATCGCCTTTTTTGATAGGCTTGAGCAATGGTACGGCATATCCGGGTTCAGAATCAGCGCCATTATAACTGACAAAATCATCGCCGACACGATGGTGATTAGAGATCTGACGGTAAAAGCGCTGGTCGAGCCGCCGAAAAACTCTATCGGAAAGAACACGCCGGACAGTACCATAGCAATCCCCACCAGGGCGACCTGGATCTGGCCCATTGATTTCCACGTGGCTTCAATTGGCCTGAATCCCTCCTTAGCCATCACGCGTTCGAAGTTTTCCACAACTACGATGGCGTAATCTACCAGCAGCCCGATGGTGAGCATGCAAGAGAACATCGTCAGTGTGTTAATGGTATAACCAAACGCCACTAGGATGGCGAATGTTCACAGCAGGACTACTGGCGCCACAATGGTCGGGATAAGCGTCGCGTGGAAATTCTGCAAGAACAGATAAATCACTAGGAACACCAGGATGGTAGCTTTCATCAGCGTTTTCACCAGTTCGGTGATGAAGATCTTCACAAACGATGTGGTGTCGTAAGGGTAAACCACTTTCATCCCGGCGGGAAAGTTAGGCTGAAGCCGCACCAGCTCGGCTTTTACCGTGTTGGCGGTATCCAGCGCGTTGGCGCCTGTGGTGAGCTTAACCCCCAGGCCTGTGGCAGACTGGCTGTTGATATGGGAGATAATATCGTAACCTTCCCTGCCCAGCGCGATAGTGGCCATATTTTTCAGATGCACCTGCGATCCCGTCGGGATTGACTTTCAACTGAATTTTGCTGAACTCCTCTAGGCGGTTTTCATTCGGGTCTGCACGATAATCAGGGTGTTAAGCTGTTGCCCCTTCACCGGCGCCGAACCGCCCGGCTGGCCTGCGGCGATTTGGTTGTTCTGGACCTCCAGCGCGCTGATGACATCCACTAGTGTTAGCTGAAAATTATTTAGCTTATTGGGATCGAGCTAGATACGCATCACACATTGGGCGCCGAACAACTTCTGCACTTCGTCCACGCTGTTGGTCTGCCTTATGGGATCCTTGATGGAGGAACGGACATAATCCGCGGTATCTTCCTGGGTCATGTTTTTATCATTGCTGATAAAAACCGGCAACCATTAAAGAAGCTAAAGCTGGATTTCTGCACTTGGACGTGGGCGATATCCAGATCGGCATCCGACTCAAAGGTAGGATGATGATCGCGGTACCTGACGAGTCTCTGTCGGACGCCATGTACATCAGATGGTAGATGCCGTTCATCTGCTCGATTATCTGCGTCACGCTCTATCCTGCAGCGTTGAGGCGTAGGCGTCCACGGCCGGTTAGGCTGCGATGATACGGATCGTCGGCGGCGTGATAGCCGGATACTGTCCGATGGGCAGCTTGAGTACCGACAGAGCCCGCCCCTGCCAGTATGATGATAATGGTAATTACCTATGTGAAGATAGGACGATCGATAACGTACTTAGACATAAGGGTTAACCGTACCTGTTAAGACTTTCTGGCGGTGTCAAGATGCGGTTGTTCCGATTGTATTTTCTGGTTGGTTACCCCTTTCTGGGTAACCTGCATGCCGGTTTCACCTTTCATACGCCGGCGACGATGACTCTGTCACCTTCTTGTAATCCAGAGGTGACTAACCATTTATCGTCGACGGTCTGCGACGCCCTAATTTGGCGGATCGCAACTTTATTGTCGCTCATAACCACCATAGTGATCGCCTCGCAACAGGGCGTATGGGCGACGCATTGTTGAGGCACGGAGTAAAGCGCTTTCATCTATATACCCTGGTCCAATTTGGCGCGTACAAACATACCCGGTAATAACGAATACTGCGGATTCGGGAAAAAATAGAGCGCAGTGTAATAGTCGGCGGTTTAACCCATTATGACATCGAAGAATTCCAACGTACCCGTTGTGCATACTCTCGCCGCCGTTTTCCATCAGCAGGCGCACCATCACTTTACCGTCATGCTGTTTCAGCATGACGGTTTCCAGCTCTTGACGCAGACGCATGAAATTATTACTCGACTAGGTAAAATCGACATATATCGGGTTCAACTGCTGAACGGTCGCCATCGCGGTTGTTTACGCGCTGGTGACTAAGGCGCCTTCGGCAAAGAAGGACTTACCGATGCGGCCGCTTATCGGGGAGGTGACACGGGTGTAGGCTAGATTGATGCGGGCAGTTTCCAGCGCCGCCTGCGCACGGGCGCATCTTTTTTCGCCAGCGTTTCCACCACCTGATTATAGTCCTGGCAGCTGACATAGCTAGTTGAGAACAGTTTCTCATAGCGGTTTACCATCACCCGCGCGATGCTGGTATTCTCCTGAGCCTGCTCTAGATCGCCCTTGGTGCTGTTATAGGCGGCCTGATAAGTAGTTGGATCAATATGATATAAATAGAAGACTGCCTTGACATCGCTTCCTTCGACGAAATTACGTTTCAGAATAGTGCCATCTACCTGTGGTCAGACTTCTGATACCCGGAAAGCGGCAGTACAGCCAGGTAAGTCAGTGTTGACATTAAGAGTTTTTTTAGCGTCACAATGCCCACTGCTGGAGGCTGCTAATGATTACCTGTCTGCGCAGCTTCTTTTATTACAGCCTGCGATAATAAACCTGACGGAAAGCATCAGAACAACTGCCAGAGGCAATAGCCCTCTGTCTTTATTCATAGATAAATCCTAAGATCCCGGATACTATGTTACATATATTCTTGAATGTATGTAAATCCAATATTCTTGAATGTATGTAAATCCAAAGATCACTCTAAAATGGCACTGTAGCAAGAAAACCCAAACGACAGGCTAGGGGAAACCCACAAGCATATATTGAACGCCACAATCAAGACCTTCTCTGAGAGAGGTATCCGTTACTTCGCTCAATGATATCGCGGCGCTGTCTAGGGTGCCGCGGCGCGATTTATTGGCACTTCAAAAATAAGGCCGAGTTATTTAAAGAAATAATTCATACAGCTGACAGTAAGGTTCGAGATTTTGAAACAGAGTATCAGATAAAATATCCAGACAATATACTGTATATGTTAAACGAGACAATGAATTACATTCTTTATGCTACTGTATCTAATCACCAGTAGTGTGAGCTTTATAGAAATGGTATTTTCTACATGTGAGTTTGTGGGTGAAATGGCACTGTATCAAGAAGTGCGTTCGCAGCTTTTCGACGAATTTTACGGCCGGTTTTAGGTCACGCTCGGGCGCTACATCGAACAACGGCAACTACCCGCAACCCTGCACTGCCACCGTGCGGCGATCATGTTGCGCACTTCTATGTCTGGCCTCATGGAAAACTGGCTGTTCATTCCTGGGAGTTTTGATCTGCAGATAGAGTCGTGCATCCTAAGTTTTCTCGCTGATCGACATGTTGCGCATGATCTCGATGTTGTGCTGCGAGCAAAACGATGAATCCCAAACCGTCTGACAGTATACTCAGGCAGAGACAGTAGTAGTTCGCTTTGCGTAAATAATCATTATTGACAATCTCTAGAGCCGCCAGCGCTAGCTTCAGTGCCAGTTCGTTCCTCTCAAGCAGTATAATCAAATCGATTGCCAGTTTGATTTCCGGGATTCATCTTTGAGGGTCACCTCGCTCTCATGCTTAACTCAGGCTGTAAACTCAAGTACAGAGGATATTATTTACACTATAAAAGATAATAAAATAACCAAGTTGTGCTACCGGGCGGATTATTTTTTATTCACCCCACCTGCACCGCTCTATTTGGTACTCAAGACGGGTCAGCGCCTACCAGCAACGCTGTAAGCGGCCTTCAAGCTCGGTGATTTTCTGCTGAAGCTGCCGCCGTACGCGGGCAAGATCGTCCGCGGCGGCGAACAGGCTATCGAGATCGCGGATCATCGCCAGCTACCGCTCATAATTCTGATGCTCGGCCAGGCGGGCGTAAATATCTTCCGGCGTGGCGGCGGGAGACCGGGGGACCGGGGGACCGGGGGACCGGGGGACCTAACCCGGGTACTCCCTGGCGCAGATTTTGCGTAGCGAGTTCACTGGGAAAGCGCCAACATTTGATCGGTTAGCCGCTGGGCCAGCTAGGCTACACGCTTGGTACGGCCCTTTTTCACCGCGCTGGTAAAATGCGCAAGCGTTGCGCGACTCTCGGATAAATAAAATCGCCAAGGCGATTGGCCGCAGGTGCTAAATAGCAGATGTATCGAAACGGTATTTTTTAACAACAGTGTGTCTCTGGGCTTCGATGCGCACGGCTAAATCGTTAAGACTAGCACCAAGAATGGTAATTAGTTGAGATGCGTGCACGTCAATTTACCTATAATGAATGATATCAGAGTCGACTTTTATGATAATATCCGTCGTTTTCTGCGGTGCGCAGCATTAATGCGCAGGGGAAGAAGCCGGCGCGGCTTGCGCCACGTCAATATTTATCTTCTCTACTTTGGCCGGAAAGTTGCATCTTCGTGGCAGTTTACATAGATTTATGCGCTTTTGTGCGCGGTAAGTTTTATTTACTATGATAAGATCCGCGCTAATGATGAATAAAGGCTTTCCAAGCATACCCATTATGACTGCTACGGAACAACAATTAGCATTAATCAAGCAAAGTATTAAGTCGGTACCGGACTATCCGAAACCCGGTATATTATTTCGCGATGTCACTAGTCTGCTCGAAGATCCGCATGCCTATGCCGCCAGCATCGCGTTGCTGGCCGATCGTTATCGCGATGAAGGGCTGACCAAAATCGCCGGCACCGAAGCACGCGGATTTTTGTTCGGAGCGCCGGTCGCACTAGCGTTGGGGCTAGGGTTCGTTCCGGTGCGCAAGCCCGGCAAACTGCCGCGTGAAACTATCAGCGAAAGCTACGTGTTGGAATACGGTACCGACAGTCTCGAAATCCATAAAGCCGCCATCGTCCCCGGCGATAAAGTGCTGGTGGTGGACGATCTGCTCGCCACCGGCGGGACAATCGGCGCCACGGTGAAACTTATCCGGCGGCTCGGCGGCGATGTGCAGGATGCGGCTTTCATAATCAATCTGGCAGACCTCGGCGGTGAAACTCTTCTCAACAGTATCGGTGTAACGAGTTACAGCCTAGTGTTCTTCCATGATCACTGATGACAACAGCCTCGCTCTGTAGTGTGAGGCTGTGTTAGCATGGGCCTCTGTTCCTTCGATATGAATCGCGACTCATGAGCTATCAAGTGCTTGCCCGTAAGTGGCGTCCGCAAAAATTTTCCAATATAGTAGGTCAGGAGCATGTCCTGAAGGCGCTGACGAACGGCCTATCACTGGGTAGGATCCATCATGCATATTTATTATCAGGCACCCGCGGCGTGGGTAAAACCACCATCGCCCGTCTTCTGGCGAAAGGGCTGAATTGCGAAACAGGTATCACTGCCACTCCCTGTGGTCAGTGCGATAATTGCCACGAAATCGAGCAGGGCTGCTTCGTCGATCTGATTGAAATTGATGCCGCTTCGCGGACCAAAGTAGAAGATACCCGCGAGATGTTGGATAACATACAGTACGCGCCAGTGCGCGGTCGCTTTAAGGTGTATCTCATCGATGAAGTACATATGCTGTCCCGCCATAGCTTCAACGCTCTACTAAAAACTCTGGAAGAGCCGCCGGCACACGTCAAATTTTTACTGGCCACCACCGATCCGCAGAAACTGCCGGCGACCATTCTTTCTCGCTGTTTGCAATTCCATTTAAAGGCGCTCGACGTCGAGCAAATCCGCGGCCAGCTGTCGACGGTGTTACAGCAGGAACATATCGCCGCTGAGCCACGCGCGCTGCAGCTACTGGCTCGAGCTGCCTACGGCAGTATGCGTGACGCCTTGAGCCTGACTGATCAGTCTATTGCCATGGGGCACGGGGAAATTAGCGCTGAGGTAGTAAACCTGATGCTCGGCACGTTGAACACCGAGCAGCCGCTAGCACTTATCGAAGCGCTGGCCGATGCCGACGGCGGCGCGATGGTGGCGCAGCTTGCGCAATGCGCCACTCACGGTATGGATTGGGAAACTCTGCTCCTTGAGATGCTCTCTTTGCTACACCGTCTCGCGATGGGGCAGCTATTGCCTGACCAATTGAACGATGAGGAAGACCCTGCCATTGTGCCGCGTTTGCGGGAATTGGCCCGTCGCCTTCCCCCGGATGATTTGCAGCTGTATTACCAAACTCTGCTTATAGGGCGCAAAGAGCTGCCTTTTGCACCGGACCCCCGGATGGGGGTTGAAATGACCCTACTACGCGCGCTGGCGTTTCATCCTGCCGCGGTGGAAGCGGCAGTGATACCTGCCAACGCGGAAAAAAAAACTGCTGAATTTAACTCCGACGCCGGCCAGGACGGCC
>NZ_LECR01000059.1:0-118 GCF_001602625.1 Sodalis-like endosymbiont of Proechinophthirus fluctus | reverse complement strand
ATATCTCCCCTCTGTTTAAGGGCTGCTGGCACAGCGCTGCGCCCGGCCTAACCCTTCTGGCGGCCTCTGACAGGGCGGCAGTTTCCCATGGTAGCGACGAAAACTTCATAGCGTCTGA
>NZ_LECR01000067.1:6751-20994 GCF_001602625.1 Sodalis-like endosymbiont of Proechinophthirus fluctus | reverse complement strand
TGCCCAATTGCTGGCTTGGATCCCGCAAGGCAGACGCGATAAAGAGTTCGTAGGTCGCCGGATAATCACACTGCACGCGGATGATATGCGGCGCGGTCTGGCCAGGGATCAGACCGCACTTCCCTTTTTCCAGTCGCGAATTTCGCCGCTTTGGACCAGTTCCGCCGGAGTATCATACTGGATAGGCTGCAGCATGACATTGGTTTCACGACCGAGATGGTCGACGCAGCCATAAGCATTTTGATGAGCGCGCGGTAGCTCATATCCATGTGATACCAGCAGTTAATGCCCGCGCCGAGGATAATCATCGCCAGGCTATGGGTTTTGTAGCCGCTGTGGCGCCAAACTCACAGGAGATTTGCGCAATCTGCTCACTAGAGACGCCGCAAATCTACTACTCGCCCCATGCAAGTGAATACGTGTGTATCTTATGATAGCCGCGCGCAGTTATCGTTATCAAGACCGCGATCGACGCCGTCTAGGGTGAGATTATAAGCCGTGGCGACTGGCACTCGGGAAGCTGGAAGCTTCAGTCAGCCACAGAAATTTTACCTGCAGTTTATACACCAGGATGGTGTCATGCTTCACATGACGAAAATAATGCGGATTCTCCAGCCCTAAAAATACGCAAAGATTACACATCCATCTCGCTGCTCAAGTAGGTTAGCAGCTACTGGTCGCTAAGTTTAGCGATTTCCGCATAATCAGGCGTAACCGCGACGGTTTTGTGCATTTGTAACACACCTCAAGTAAAAAATGCGTGTTTGGCGTACGTGTTTGCGGTACGTTCGGACCCACAGACGATGATATAGCTCTGGCATTGTACCAGTCGGCGGATTCCGACACATCGGTCTGTTCACCCCAGGTCATTGGAGATGCGGGGCTGGGGGTACACAATACTAGTCGTAGAAGCTCAAACAGGTTCCAATAAGCAGCCACAGATAGCGCGTCTGCGCAGCGTAAGACACTATCGACATAGCGGGGATGGGCGAAAACCCCACCATTCGATCTGACCAGACATTTTTAATCGCCCAAATATTAGCCACGGCAACAAACCAGGATTAATCTCCTGCCAGCTTGGCGCACGGATAAATCCGCCATGCCCACGCTGCATTTTATATTGCTGACATTTTTACTTATCGGCTACGATTGACAGCCAGGCCGCTACCGGACGTAGTGCTGACACCGCGCGGCTCGCGCTTTGTCATGGTATGTGGATAGTCCGTTTGCCGCGTTTCCTACGTCACCAAGCTGTTTTTGGCATAGATCTTCTAGCCACAGGAGAGCCGGTACGGTTAACACCGTAGGTAAAACGCGTAATGTTGCCATATTGCCAACGTTAGCGATAACTGTCTTCCCAGTCACGATTAGTATGGCACACCTGCCCATGCCCCTCAGAAAAAGTTTCCTTTTTCTGTTTGAAATAGCGAAAGCGGTTGAGGATTTTACTCATGGCGCTTCTCCAGTAAGGGCGCAAGCCCTATCAGATGACTTTTTTGCCAAGAAGAATAATGTTTCGCTGACAGCTTAATTATCTTTAGAAATTAATAACGAACACCTGATATCGGCAACAGGAAAATCCTCTCAGCCGCAATCTTCTAACCCTCGATGAATAACTAGTCGCTTCAGGGTTTTGCAAAAAATCCCTTTGTGGCACCCGGCGTCAAGCCTTGCCGTTTTCAGCGAAGCCAGGTCAGTCTGAGAAAATAAGGCTATAGCGACAAATACCGAGTGCATTATCGACGGTATTTTATTTGGCGCCGTGATTTTAGCCATTAATAATGGCATAGGCAGTATCAATTGTTATCGCCTATAACTTCGCCGAGATCTGTGATTATAATCACCTTATCGTGATACAGCATGACTACCATATTCATAAATGAATGAAGTGAATAAAATAAAATAAGTCGCATGAAAACAGTAGGATAATTAATATTCCTGTAAAGTTGAAATAATATACTGGCGTATAAACCAACTACTAAACCCTATAAGAAACGTCCTACTAGTAACTCCGATAATAAATCCTTATCCATCTCATGGATACTCGATAAGATTATATTTTTACGCTATAAAATGAGAGCGTTTGCAGCGGATATTTTCTTATATAGAAAATTTTCATCCGACTATTTTCTTCTCATGAAGTTGGCTTGTTAATGATGATGACACGACATAGCAAGAATCATTCATGAGAGTGAAATAATCTCGATATTAAATCGAAAAATTCCTAACACTATTAATCCCGTATATGATAACATTAAAAAGTTTTATTGCATGATACATGTCAAATTCAACGAACTTTATTTATATAAAATATAAAAGGAAATATGATAGAAATATATATTACAAATTAATTCTAATGATACCAGCAACCTTCAGCCTGTTTCTGGCGACTTACATTACCAAACGGCACGGATCGCGCGCTCACTCAGCAGACAGGCAAAACGGCATTTAAGCCACGAGAAAGATACCTCTACCAGATCTAGGTGCCCCGGACATTACTCACGTTCTCCACCGCACGTCTACGAATGGCCGCTCTCGCAGTAGGAGTGTTCCCCCTCAGAGCATGCCCGTTGAGCTTGAAAGCCCGAGAAAGAGCCTGAGGACTATCTATGCAGAGTGTGGATGATCCGGCACGCGGGGATCTGACGGCTTGTGATCCCTTATTTTATCGCTAGTTAAGATATAATTATTCTTTTCACTCATTCACAACGCACTATTTAGCAACGTAATTGAGCATTATACGATTCCGCTGCCAGCGGAATCGTATTACAGGCCATTGCCACTAGTATGAAACAGCCCTGCCTCTAATGGATTCATCTATCAAGCGAAGCCATCCGCCAAAGCGTGGAAACGTTGGCTTGCGGTGTGAAACATCGACTATCATCTCATCACGCTAATAGCAGCATCCGATTTGTTTTGTTTACAAACCAGATAAGAATTCAGTTTCCTTATCTCAAGGTCATAGCGCTGAAGTACCCTTTTGACAAGCGCTTGCTTACGCCATGAGATAAACTCGATTAGCTGTTATTCTCAGAGCCCACAGCAAAATTCATTATATTGACAACAACGTATTCGGATTGATGAATCCAATTTAGCGCAGACCTTTCACAAATGTCGCAACCCGTGATATTCGCTCTCGGCGATAACAAGCATTGTAATATACATATCATACTTATTAGAGTAATAAGTAAACGACACTGTAAGTTACAGCATACTAATTATAATTAGTAAATCATTCAATATGTACTTGACAAAAACAAATATTGAACATGATAAAAATAATATATGGACAATATCTCAAAAATATTACGTGTTAATAGCATCTATGACGATGATTCTAGGATGTAGAAAAGACTCCGGGATGTAATAATCAAAGCTTAAATCCTTGAAAAACTCTTTGAATTGTTGAATATTATGAACATTTGCCCTTTGATAAAGGCCGCAAAACCTGTTTTCTACTGTGCAGTGCGAAATTCCCAAACGTATCGCTATTTCCTTGCCGATAAGTCATTGATAAGAAAAGAAGATAATTTCAAGCTCTTTCTCCGTAAAAGTATTATCTGATAGATGCGTTATCAGTTTAACCGGCGATTCACCTCACCGTTAATATAATTCATAGCTGAGAAAAAAGCAAGGGCTTGGGCTTCAGAAAAGGTACCAACAACATTGCCATGTTTATCAAAGAAAGTTTGATATAAAAACATAAGGATGGATACAGTTTTCTCTGCCGAACGCCGATGTGACAACTAACGATAGCGAAATGCTCTTTTCCATCACCATGTTATCATAATATATAAACTCATCCTAAAAAAATTTATCCAGTGAGGGACTTGTAAGAGTAATTTTCCTTCCATACTAAAGGATGCATGAAAATCTAGTAGTGTAAACATCGCTCGCTGGATTAATATAAACATACCTAGCTTCTTTATCGCGAATAAAACAAGCATCATCTTGATTTTCATAGATATAAATAAACTTCCTAGAGATACTTTCCCTTTTGAAGTGGATACATTTACTACTCATTAAACATCACCCTTGAGAATTAACATACTATTTAAGTAGTGATCAGTATTGACGACAGTAGGATAAAATTACATCATTGAATTTACCTTATTGACATAGCGATTTTGGCATGCTAGCAGGTCAAACTTACCTAGGTGGATCATTTATATTCCATAATCTATCAAGAAGCATTCTTGTTGGCAAATTTAATAACTAAACCAAAGTTACTCGAAACTTGTTACCTATAAATGCAATCATCGTCATCCTTATTCTTCATGCGGATAACTTCGCACTTCACTGTATGTTTACATACAGTGAAGTGTATTAAAATTATAGTTTTATAATATTTTATTATTAAATTTTAGCCTGATTTTCTCTAGGATCAAGATAATAGAGCAAAGTTATTTCTCATAGAAGATTTTATTTTCATCAATAACTAATAACCTATGCCTGCTGCAAAAATAGAATTCACAGAAGGAATTATGTATTGGAGATACATGCCAGACGTACTGTCTAAAGCGCAGGATATAATGGCGATTACATTAGTGAATAGAATTGACGCGTCATTAGGTAGCTTGCAAATTTTACGTGATATCTCTAGATGATATCGGCTAGTACGTAAGAATATAATAGTCAACCAGAATTACCCTGCGATGGGAGGAAAAATTAAACCAAGCGCTATCAAAAAGTGGATGAAAGCATCATAAAATTTATGATAATTAAAATAATATGCCTAGTAACCATATCAGCAATTTTATTTCTGTATAATTGAACTTCTTACCGGTCAGCATCTCAATAAATCCAATAATATTATTAGATACGGAATATAAATTATTATCATTAACCTTAATAGCGGACAATATAAACGTAAGTACGCCAATCTAACCCACTGTATGAATCATGATCTCTACAACATTCGATGTACCTAACGCATGAGTGACTAAAATATCTATCCCATTAATAATAAAATCAAAGATAATTACTGAGTACGTAATCATCCATAATACGTGTTTTTGGTTCTTGCAATATCTGCTTGTGTCAGGTGTGATTAAGGATCCTACGATAAACATACCAGTAACTATTATCAAACCCTTCCTATCGAGATAGTCTCACCCAAGGGAGAGGAAGAATAAAATCTGTCGATATTATATTTCACAATTTCGTCGTAATACACATAAAATGTCACTGAAAAAAAATCTTAACCACGATCTTTACCGTTATGCTTAAGTGCGTTAAAACTAAAAGCTACCAGCAATGAAAACACTACCCAGCTTATTTCTGATCACTAGAAATAATTGATATGATTTCCTATCACGGTGAGAAAGCTTTAGGAAATCAGCGCTATGTTTACGCCAAACCAGTATAATATGATGATTGAAATATCAAGTCTGATAAACATAGATCATGACTTCATAAAGTCGTATCATCGGGATAACACACTGGTGGAAAGATCTTCTTTCATACCGGCACGTCCTAAACTAAAAATGACAAAGACTAATATGATACTACCTAAAGACGTCGCCAAAATAGCCTGAAAAAATGTCATACTATGACCTAATATAGTACCCAGCATGCATTGTGCTAGTGACGTTATCATACCTATAAGAACAATAGTCACATTAAATAAAACAACTATTTATTTTATTTTTATTCTATTGATAGCATAGAAATTTTGTTTATTTTATTCCATGAAATAATCTATTTTTTTATTTCATATTCATTTTACAAGAGAAAATATATATAATTGTGATGTTCTGAACTTGACAATCCATTGCTGACATAAATACTATTTTGCTAATATTTAAACATATTTGCCAATATTATCAAACCGATTCTATCGATAACTATTTCGATAAATATTTTCGATATTTTTATAGGTAATTATTTTATAATATTTACTATTCATAACTTTTCTCAGTTAGCTTCACGAGGAAATTAATATCATAAAAATATTTAAAATAATTTTAAATTTTACTTAAAATCACCTAAGTAGTTTGTATAATTCATCAAAAAAAGCTCAGAACATTGGTTAATTAAAAACAATGAGAAAAAATACGTAGTCGTAAAAGATTCTGATACTAAGTTCTTTAGATTTCCTAAGAAATTTAATGTGGAAGGACGGGCGGATAAAGAAGTCTCTACTGACATATGGCAATAACTTTAGCCAGAATTTATCGCCAGCGACGAAAAGTTTATCAAATAAAATAGAAAATAATTTCCATAGTTATTCATCATTATGGTAAAGGAAACACCACTAAGCTTGTATCACACTATGCTGAAAGAGCACCACTTTATAATGATGATAATAAACTCATTGGTATCGTTTATGGAAGGAAACTTGATGTACATGAATTATTATATTATATGAATCTACTTAATAAAAATATCATTCAAATAGATATTGAAAATGAACTTTTCACTAAAAGTGAGCTTGAAATTATTTTTTGGGAGCAACGGAGGCTAATCGCCAAAGAAATTGCTAAAAGATGATTGAAGTGCATCTTATGAATATTTACAATAAAGCCGGCGTTCACAGTCTCATTCAGCTTGTTGAATATTATCGGCATACTGACCTTGATAAATATATACTTATGGATTTTATCCGCAAAGGAATGCAATTGATTGACTAGCCATACACTTAGACGTTAATGATTTATATGCTTTGAATTTTTGTCTGCATTTTATAGGGATGAAGTTCACCTTTTGGGAACATGCCTTTTATTCCTACGTCAATAATCGGACAGCCGACTTTTAACCGACCATTAATAATAGGCGCCGTTGAATCCTAGCCGTTTAATAGCGAAACGACGGATTATCTCGGGTCGTTCTGGCCCTGACAAAAACCAGCGATTGTTCATCTAATGGAGGGACGCTTGGAGGTATTTCTGGGGACACTGTCCCCAGAGTCGGTAGTTATCGTCTTGTTTGTACTTCATCCTGATTGACGGCAAAGCATGCTACCAGTTGATCGCTGTAGCCTTTCAGCCGTGGTTACAGCGCGGTGCAAGAGCCAAATTAGTTTTATCCACTCGGGATGCAGATCGGGATTAAGCCGGAGATTGGAGGACAGCAGCGCCTAGGTGTAAGGATGACGGACGCGACGCGCTGAAAATTTCCGTTTCCTTGTTGGTTTCCACCACCTTGTCCTGCGTACATCACGATAATATAGTGTGCCGCTTTTGCTATCAGCATCAAATCATGGGTAATTAGTACCAATGCCATATTCTCGATCTGCTGCAGAGGTCCACAACAGCTCGATAATTTGCGCTTGGGGATGGTTACATCTAGCGCGATAGTGGGTTCATCGGCAATCAGCAGCTTGGTACGACAAGCGATGATCATGGCTATCATCATGCTCTGGCTTGATACCGCCGGACACGTTGATGCGGATATACGTCCAGCCGGGAGGCCAGATCTGGAATACCCACCAGCGTCAGCATCAATGGCGCACTGGCACTGGGTCCTGTGGTTGCCGCCCTGCTACACGGTGGCTTCCATGACCTGGAAGCCACCGTGTAGCAGGGGTTCAAACTGGTCATCAGATCCTAGAAAATCATGGTTATATCGGCGCCGATAAGTTGGTGGTGCTCGTTGTCAGAGATTTTCTGTAAATCGCGGCCATTGAACACCAGATTATCAGCTTATAGCTTTGCCGGGATAATCAATTAATCCTATCACGGCCAGCGAGCTGACCGATTTACCCGAGCCGGATTCGCTGACGATGCTCAGCACCTGGCCTTATTTCCACCTGGTAGAAGATTCTGTCAACGGAGCGGAAGGGTGGCCCTCATCACCGAAATGGACCGATATTTTGTCTATGGACAGTAACACCATTAGATTCTCGTTACTGCTTGAGTTTGAGATCGATGGCGTACGCAGGCCGTCCCCCATTAAATTAAACGCCAACACAGTAAGTAGAATAACGAATCCAGAGAACGCTACCACCACCAGGCACTCTGGGCGAACTGCAATACGTCTGCCAGCATTGTGACCTACTCAGGCGTAAGTGGCTGTGCACTCATACCCAGGAAACCGATCGCTACTATATCCAAAATGACATTAATGGCATTGGAGAACCCCCAGCGAGACCTGAACGATAAGCGGCGCCAACAGCTGGGCAAAATATTGACGAACATCTGTCAGCATGCCGGCGACGGCTACCCTTGAAGCGGTAACGTAATCGAGGTTGACTCCCCCCAGCAGCAGCGCAGCGACAGCGCAACTACCAGGTATCCCACCAGCAGAGACAGGCGGTCGCATCAGGCGAATAAGAATATCGAGGCCGATGTCGTCGGTACCGAGCATAAACTGCCAGCTGCCAACTTCTATCCGAACCGTTGGGTGCTAGTAAGCCGGCACCAGGACCACGATGAACATCAGCAGAATGCAGAAATATAGGTCAGCCCGATAACAGCGTCTTTATTGATTGTGCTTAAAATAGTGCCAAAACTCCTGAAATGGGGTCATCGGCCTCAGCACACCAGTCACAGTGTCACCGGCTCTATGGCTTGAGTCATTTTCCGTTCCTCTATTTCTTATACCAGATACGCGAGTTCACTACCCTGTACAGGACGTCCACCATCAGGTTGTCCAAAATGATCAACGTCGCTACCAGAAACAAACCGCCCTGGATCACCGGATAGTCGCTGCGCTGCAGCACCTCAATCAGCCAGCAGCTGATGTCTGCCCAGGATAAAAGATGGTTTCGGTCAAAGTAGTAACTCCAGCAGCGTCCCCACATGCAGGCCAATAACCGTTACGACCGACAGCGGCGCGTTACGCAGCACATGAATGATGATCACCCGCAGACAGCTCAGCGCTTTGGCACGCGCGGTGCGAATATAATCCTCGCTCAGCACCTCCATCATCGCCAAACGGGTCATACGCACGATGACTGCCAGCGGAATAGCACCCATCACGATAGCCTGCGTGATGATATGCATCACGGCATCTTTGAAATCCGCCAACTCGCCCCAAATCAGCGTATCAATCAGCATGAAACCGGTCAGGGGTTAGTTGTTGTCAAGAAACACCGTTTCCCCGTCGAACACCGGCGTAAGATTCAAATGCACTGACACTAGCATAATCAACATCATGCCCAACAAAAAATGGGCATTGAATAGCCGGTCAACGAGAACACCCACCACGGTATGATCGAAAATAGAACCACACTTCATCACCGCCGCCAAGTGCCCCCACGGGAATGCCACCAGTACGGCGAAAATCATGGCGCAAATCTCCAGTTCCAAAGTCGCCTGGAAAGGCGGGACAAATTCCTGCCATACCGGAAGCTGGCTGGTCTTTAAGTGAGGTGATTGTATCCCCCTACAGAGCACCCTGGCGATGTAGTGAAAGTATTATTGAAATAGCAGCTTATCCAGCCCCATCTAGGTCATCAATTCCGCATAGCTCTCGGGGAAATACCGCGCTTCCCGGCCATGATCAACACCGGATCTCCTGAGATCAGATTCACGAAGGCAAAGGTCCGCAAGGTAATACAAATAAACGTCGGAGTATGAACTGCAATATATTTCGTAATCTCTATTTCTGTAAAATTGCCTGGACGCAGTGGATATCATCCGGGTGATTAACGCTCATGTCTTAATGATTTTCCTTCGTTGGCCCCCGCTTGGCGCATGGCCGTTCCCCAGTGCAGTACTCGGAATACTCCAGCTTCCGCCTAGCTGTCGGAAGCTCCCTGCAAGGATAAAGGGGATAGTAGATCATCAGTCTAAAGAAACGTTATCGAAATTATATTTGCCGAGAGAGTGTCAACCACGTAGCTCTTCATCTCTTTACGCCCCGGCTCATACACACCGTCGAGCGAGCGATAATCATCGCCAGCGCTTCGTCGTGCATCACACTACCTGGGCGTGATCCCCATTGTCGCCGGTCCAGCGTATCATCACGGTCTGATATTCGCCGGCCTTGGATCGCTTGAGGTATTCGTCCCATTCGTAGGTCACGATGTTGGCCTTCACGCCAATTTTGGCCCAGTCGGTTTTGAGTCAGCTCGGCCATTCTGGGCGCGTTGGGGTTGTAACGACGCTGCGCAGGAATTGCTTACAAATCAATGGTGAAGTCGTCAGGCAGGCCCGCTTCTTTCAGCAGCTCTAGGGTAATCCTGTATAACGTCGTTGTGTAGCTCCATATTGTCGGCGGGATCAGAGTTTGATCCGCCTGACCGGAGCCCCCTGATAAACCACGTCGATAATGGCTTTTTACTTCACTGCTAGGATCAACGCTTGACAGACTTTAACGTTATCTAGCAGCTTCTTCTCAACGTTATGGGCCAAATAACCTACGTTCAGCCCCGGCTGCTCCAGCAAATTGATGGTGATGCCTATAATGCGCGCGATTTCGGCCGGATTGGGATCCGACATGACCTGGCATTCGTTTTTCTGCATTTTAGCATAGCGTACGGATAGGGGTAATGGAGAAAACTAAACGATCGATTTTCGGCTTGTTGCCCCAGTAGCCCAGGAAAGATTTATACAGGATGCGGGAATCTTTCTGACACTGCAAAAGCTGGAACTGGCCGGTGCCGATGGAATTCAGGTCCAGCTTTTCCGGCGTGCTGGCTTTCGTCATCTTATCAGCATACTCCGCCGACAAGGTGGAGGCCGAAGTCCATAGCCAAATCGGCGAGATAAACGGCGTTTCTTCTCGGGTCAGGGTAAAGCGGAGACGGCGTAGCCGTCGATTTTCTCGGCCGTCAAAACACTCGTAGATGCCGCGCCGGGGATTTTATGACAAGGCGCAGCGGAATCTTTTTAGCGCTTAAAGAAGGAGATGACATCGTCAGCGTTAAATCACGGCTCGGTTTGAAATCTTTGCTGTCCTGCCATTTTACCCTGTGGCGAAAATGGAAGATATATATACCTTGCCGTCGTCGCTCACGTCCCACTTTTCCCCCAGGCTGGGTGTGATTTCCATCGTACCCAGCTTGAATTCCATCAGACGATTGTAAATTAGCACCGAGATAAAGGAAATTATCATTATTCTGCTCATTGTTATTATTCTGCTCCAGTATGTGATGTGATGTTGTATGTTGCGCACGGCCAGACGCTGTTTTTTTGGACTGCGGTCTGTGTGCAGTATTATTGCTCTGGGGCATTAGTAGAAAATGGGAGGGAGACAAAACGGATTAAAGGCATTGACCAGCGGGGGTTTAACACGTAAAAACACTAAAACACTCAAACAATTCTTCGCCTCCCTGACCTTCTCCGAAGCTCCCAATTTGGCAAAATTTTTCCAAAAATTCATAATATAACCTGTGGGGATTTATATGTCTTTTATGAGCCGAAAAACGAACATAAAAGTGAGGTGCTGAGGCGAAAATTAAGCACGATCGGCAGGCAATAATGGATGGACTACAGCGCATCTTTAAATTATGTAACAAGATTTTAACGGTCATTTATGCTACTAAAAAATTTCTTTTCGAATAGCGAATATGAACGGTAGTGTACCGATTTCACCCATAAGTACAGGGTAAAATGCTACCAAGTATCGGGCGGGTAGGATAACCATTTAAACGGCCGTTTAGCGCTTTTTACCTTACGCCTATATGTCCGGTAAAAATAGCAACGCGCCTCCCCTTCCGCGGTCCTTATCAGATTACCCCTAGTCAACGCCTTCCTGTAATCAATCGTGCACGCAGCCGTTTTATCGCCAGACTGTGTAACTGACTCACCCTTGATTCGCCAACCCCTAGGACCTCGCCGATTTCTTTGAGATTCAGCTCTTGCTGGTAATAAAGGTTAAGCAACAGCTGTTCACGTTCAGGCAACCGGCTTATTTCATCCTTCACCCGCTTATGTAACCCGCCGGCCAGAAGCCGTTGAAAAGGATCTTGATCCGCGTCGGCAGGAAGTGCAGGGCACCGGTCCGGCGCTTCCTGGGCCATTAGCTCATCCAGCGAGAACAACTGGCTACAGTTGGTTTCGTGCAGCATGGTTTGGTATGCTGCCAGTGGCATGTTAAGTTCGTCGGCTATTTGCTGTTCGCTGGCGCTGGATGGCCGCCGAGATCTCACGCGCATTGCGCCGCACGCTGCGCGGCACCCAATCTCGCTCCCGCAGTTCGTCCAGCATGCCCCAGCGGATGCGCGAGCGGGCGTATGTGGTGAAACTGGCGCCCTGCGTGGCATCAAAGTTGTCGATAGCCGCCAATAAACCGATCATCCCCGCCTGGATAAGATCCTCAAGTTCAACACTTGCCGGCAGACGAACCTGTAATCGAAGCGCCTCATGACGGATGATAGGTGCGTACTGCTGCCACAGGACGCGATCGTCAGCCGGCCTTCCTTGATGATTGTATATGACTTCCACATTTACCTCGCGCGGGCCGTTCGGTGAAACATTATTATCAGCTGTGCGCTGGCGTATAAAGGCGGAAAAATACGGCAAATATGCGGTTATTTGGCGTAATTTAACGCAAAAACCCCGGCTTGCCGGGGTCAGTTAGAAGCGAAAGCGATTTAACGCAGCAATGAAAGGACGCCCTGCGGCACTGAATTAGCCTGCGCCAATACTGCGGTGCCAGCCTGTTGTAGGATGTTGGCGCGGTTCATATTGGAGATTTCGATAGCAAAGTCCGCATCCAGAATATTGGAGCGCGACTGGCTGAGGTTCGTTACGGTGGTACTCAGGCTATTGATCACCGAACTTAAACGGTTTTGGGTAGCGCCCAGCAAACCACGTACTTCGTCAACCTTCGCGATGGCCTTGTCCAAGTTCTCCAGTGGATTGTGGGTAGCGGCTTTACCCTCCGCACTCACCTCTATTTTCTCTCCCTGCGTCACCTTTCCTTTAGCATCAATGCTGGCGCTATAGTAGACTGTCTCACCATTGTCCGTCCCTTTGAGTATATAGCCTGATTGAACGGATTTGTCCGCGCAAGCATGAACGGTCATACCCTTCGGCGGTGCAACTGACGTAGTACCGGATTTAACGCCTTGAGGACTATGGTTAATACCTTTTGCTGCATCTCCCTCCAGCTTAGTTGCGGTGGTAGCAGTATATGTTAATTTTGCATTCCCAGACACGGCATCATCCACATCTGCCTTATAATATTCTTCAGTTCCTAATTTTTTAACATAATACTGAGAACCCTTGCTGTAAACCTTGCCATCAATGTCAATCTTTTTCGCGTCGGCGCCCACGAACTCGATCGTTGGCATTACCCAGTTGTCGACATTGTTCGTTTGTTCTATCTTGATATCTGACAATTTGATTACCTGCACCACGCTGTATGTATCGATACCCAGTTCTTTGGTATCTAATTGCTTGAGCTCTATATCCACTGTCTCACCATCGTTGGCGCCTACCTGAATTGACAAGTTTTGATTTTTACTCAAAATTCGCACACCGTTAAATTCCGTTTGTGCGGCGATACGGTCTATTTCATCCAAACGCTTACCGATTTCATTTTGGATGGATTTTTTATCAGCTTCGGATATCGTAGCGGTGGATTTAACCTGTACCGTCAGGCGACGGATCGCATGCAGGTTTTCATTGATCTCATTAATTGCCCCTTCGGCGGTTTGCGCCACTGCGATACCATCATTAGCATTGCGCGATGCCTGAGTTAATCCGTTAATTAACGAGGTAAAGCGGTTAGCGATCGCTTGGCCGGCCGCGTCATCCTTGGCGCTATTAATTCGCCAGCCCGACGAAAGACGCTGGATCGCGGTACCCAAAGAAGCCTGTGATTTATTGAGGTTATTTTGCGCGGCAATGGAGAGGATATTGGTGTTAATCACCTGTGACATAATAAATTCCTTTTTTAAATGCAATAATTTAAGTTAACTCATTGACGAGTTTACAGTAACATCTGCAGACACGATAAATATCGGCACTACGTTCTAAAGCTTTAATCTAACTCTGTCCATCGAGGATCTTAAAATAAGTATCACAGTAATTTATGATATTACAATATATGCATAACCCATAAGTAAATCAATTTAATTAATATATTTATCAAGCGTATTTCCTGCAACTAATGCGCGGCCATGCGCACCTGCGGCTAATCGCGCCATTAAGTCACGACGTAAACGCGATCTCGCATTTTATCATACGGGAAACAGGCCATCGTTATACGGGAAACAGGCTATCGTTTCGCGTCACGCAGCACAGGACTTATGTCAACTTATCATCGCCATCCCACGCCTCCCACGTCAATTAAATTAAACTTTTTCTTCTTCGCAGCCGATAGCAGTGCATAAATCCACGTGGTGATTG
>NZ_LECR01000067.1:0-6730 GCF_001602625.1 Sodalis-like endosymbiont of Proechinophthirus fluctus | reverse complement strand
CACGTGGTGATTGACAGGAGAGTTAGCTATGGAGGGTATATCAGTTTCGGGCATCAGCGATGCGCTGATGGTGAAGCAGGCCAAGCATTATCAATTGTTGCTACAACCCATTCAGTTACAGCAAAAAAGCACCGAGAGTAAAATCAGCGCCTGGGGTAAAATCCGCTCTAGCCTGCAGGCCTTGCTGGAGAAAAGCAATACCCTGAAGGATGGTGCATTTTATACCATGAAAATCAGTGAAAATAAGGCATTTAGCGCCAGCGGCGGTACCATAGCAGGCACCCACAATATCTATGTAAATCAACTGGCGCAAAACCATACCCTATCTTTTCAGACTAAAAAAGGGATTGATACGCCGCTGGGCAATAGCGCGGCAACCCGTACGCTGAAAATCAGTCAAAAGGGCGAGAATGGTAAGGTTGAGGTTAAAGGATCCCGTATTACCCTTGCGCAAGAAGAAACAAGTCTGGTGGGAATAGCTAAGGCCATCAATAACCAGAAGGCCGGCGTCCGTGCTGAAGTGAAAAATATGGACAATGACGGCACGCTGCGTTTGGTGTTGCGGGCGGAGGAATCCGGCAGCGCCGGGGAAATGACCCTCTCCGTCGAGGGCGATGACACCTTAAGAGAGATTATGGGATACAATCCAAAACTGAAGATTGCTTCGAGCAATTCTGGTGAGAAAATGAAGCAAGATCTGGAGGCAACCGACGCCAGAGTCTTAGTTGACGGCAATGAATATATCCGCTCCAACAACAGCATCAATGATATCCTGACCGGCATCACACTCACGCTCAAACAAAAGTCCAAACCCGATGAATCAGAAGTACTGACCCTGAGTCCGGACGAAAATGCCGTGCAAAAAGCAGTGGAGAAATTTGTCACAGCTTTCAACGAGTTCATTACCCATTCATCGTCCTTAAGTAAATTTAAACCCACTGATTATTCCAATCTGAATCCCGAGGATGTCTCACTACCTGATGCGAGCAATGGTCCCTTGGCCAGTGATAGTTTATTAAGCAACTTAAAAGCGCTTGTGCGCCGTGACGCCGCCAATAACTATGGCGATGACAACATAGTGTCAATAGCCGATCTCGGTATTAAGGTCGATGTCAAAACCGGCAAGCTCGAGCCGGATAGCACCAAGCTGAAAAACATTATCCATACTAACCTGGAGGGGGTACAGCGGCTGTTTCTTGGCACTGAAGGGGAAATAGGCATGGCAATCGGCATGGCCGACCATATTAAGGGTTATATTGGTGGTGACGGCAACAGCAATATCATTAAAGATGAAACTGAAAATCTAGGAAAGCAGAAGAAAGAAATTGAAAAGTATTTGGAACGCACACAGGCCACTATTAATGCAAAAATGCGGGCTTATCAACAGCAATACCAGCGGATGGAAGTCGCGCTCGCGCAGTTGGAGTCGCTTCAGGCACCTCTAGCCGCAATACAGTCGATCGCGAAAAAATAATCGCCCGCCTGATGCTAACAGCCAGCACACAAACCAACAGTAAGCTGCCACTTGGGAGAAAAGACGATGTCTGCAGATCAGGGCATCAACGCCTACCAACAAATCAGTCTGCAAACCGATATCGCCGGGGCGACCCCGCACCAGTTGATTGTCATGCTCTTTGATGGCGCTCATAGCGCGCTAGCCCAGGCAGGTATCTGGATGGCACGTGGCAACATCGCCCGGCGTGGCGAGGAAGTTTCCCGCGCTATTGCCATCATTGAATGCGGTTTGCTAGCCACGCTAGATTACGAAAAAGGCAAAACTCTGGCACAGGATCTGGCAAATCTCTACCGCTATATGATCTATACCTTGCTGAAGGCTAATTTAAATAATGACCCTGAAGCGATAAAACATGTAGATGCTTTGCTGAAAAAAATTTCCAGCGCCTGGAAAGAAATTACTCCACAACGATAGAAGGATAATACTATTCTAATGGTATTCCGAACTAAGCACCCATTTTCCCTACCGTTACAATTAACGTATCAGATTATCGAATCGGCACGCTCAAAAGATTGAGATAGCATTGTCGCGCTGAATAGTCTCATGCTGTACGTAAAGTAATAGATTATATTCAATCTGCCGGTATGGCCGCGCATGAAAAAGAAGGGAGAACGAGAGATTCGTAAAATGAGAGAGATTCGTGCGATTGATCGGGCAACTGCGCTGAAATTTCCAGGGTAATAACTTATCAAGGTAACAATTTATCACAATCAGCTTTTTTAATCCTAGGCATCGGCACGTGCTTGTAAACCTCTTTCAAAATTTTCCGCAACGTTGGCATAAGCGCCGGCCATGATTGATGGAGTTAATCTCCGCGATGTCGGCATTAGCCGTCGTATTACATGCTTCCTCCTGTCGGCGCCACAGCCATGACATTCGTGTTATTCACGATACCCCATTTGAATAAAAATTCCTATTATTATCGGATATATAGTAGCCCCACCGAGATAACGGTATTTTATACGATACTAGCCCAGCCCAACATAGCCTACAGTTCGCATACCCTGTGCTTGATGACCAATGCCTGATGCTCAGTACTTAATGAGTATAATGCCTAGTGCCTAACGCCAAATTTTATACCGCCATATTCATCACTTCTTGATAGGCATTAATCAATTTATTATTGATCTGAATTCCAAAATGCAGCGCTAGCGATGCCTTCTGCATTTCCACTATAACATCATTTAATGCGATTCCCGGCATACCTAACTCAAATTTCTCCGCCTTGCGCTGGGCATTTACTTGCATTCCGTTTATTTGTTTAATACTGCTATTTAATTCACTAATAAAACCCGCACCGGCGGTAGTCGGTGCGGAGAGTGTTACCACATTTCCAGCCGCCTTCTGTGCCGTCACTTTCATCATAGCCAAAACAGAATGGATAGCATTGGTTGTCATACAACCTCCTCAAATACCTGACTTCAGCGACATTAGCACGGCAACGCAGCGCTAAATGGCGAAATTAAGAATAAAATCGCAAGTTTATTTGCCTATCAATCTGGTCTCTCTATGCCAAGATTGACAACGGTTAGGAAATTACATAGTTGGGCAGTGGAGCGCTATTCCCACAGGGATTTTATTTCCTCACCCTATCACATACCATCATGATTCTTTATTTTTAATTCTGCTTCAGGGATCCTGCATGAATGCTTCGGCCATGGATATCGATGCTAAATCGACAATAAGCTTGACCAACATAATAGCGCGTTTTCGCTGCCATCCGAAATATGTGCTACTAGCGGCTAGCGCCGCAGGGATCGCGCTGGCTATTGTCCTGCTATTATGGGCCAGAACGCCGGATTATCGCATTTTGTATAGCAATATCAGCGACCAGGACGGTGGCGCTGTGGTGGCGGAACTGACCACGATGAATATCCCCTACCGTTTTGCCGACAACAGTGGCGCCATTATGGTGCCGAGCAACCGGGTCCATGAAACCCGGTTGCTTCTAGCACGAAAGGGGTTGCCGAAGGGGGGAACACTGGGGTTTGAACTGCTGGATCGCGAGAAATTCGGCATGAGCCAATTCAGCGAGCAGATCAATTATCAGCGGGCGCTGGAGGGCGAAATCGCCCGCACTATTGAAACGCTAAACCCGGTGAAATCGGCGAGGGTTCATATCGCGATGCCGAAACCCTCGCTGTTTGTGCGCGGACATAAGCCAGTGACTGCTTCGGTGACGTTGACGTTGTATCCAGGGCGCACGCTGGACGCCGGTCAAATTCAAGCTATTACCTGGTTGGTATCCGGCACCGTACCTGATTTACCCGCCGGAAATATTACCCTGGTAGATAGCCAGGGTCAATTACTTGCCCAGCCGGGCAATAATGAGCTTAACCTCAGCAAGGCCCAGCTTGCCTATACCCGTGAAGTGGAGAGTGATTATCAGCGGCGCATCAACGCGATACTTGCGCCGGTGATAGGCGCAGCCAACGTGCGCGCGGAAGTGACTGCCCAATTGGACTTTACCACGGTGGAGCAAACGGCGGAGCAGCATAAACCCAACGGGCGCCCGGAGGAAATGGCGATCCGCAGCCAACAGCTGAGCGCCAGCGACCAGATCGGTATTCAGGCTCCTGGCGGTGTACCGGGGGCGCTTAGCAATCAGCCTACTCCGCCGGCCATAGCGCCTATTGAATCCTCTACCAACCCCGCTGCCGGCAAGGATAGTGCCCAGGCGCCCACCCCCTCTGGGTCACCCATCGTGCAGCAGCCGCGCAGCAGCCAGAATGATAAAACCATCAATTACGAAGTCGATCGTACACTGACCCATAGCAGATTTCGTCCCGGCGTGCTTAAACGCCTGTCGGTGGCAGTGGTGGTTAACGACCGTGAGGACGGAACCGGCAAGCCAGTACGGTTGACGCCGCAGGAAATGCAGGATGTGACCTCGCTGGTACACGAAGCCATGGGCTTTTCAAGAGAACGTGGCGATACACTCAACATCGTCAACACCCGCTTTGTCACTAATCAGGATATGCTGCCGCCACCGTTCTGGCAGGATCCCGGCCTACAGGCTATGGCCTTCAGCACGCTGCGCTATGTACTGGTGGCACTGCTGTTCTGGCTGGCGTGGCGTAAAGGGTTTCGTCCACTTTGGCAGCGACAACAGGAGATCGAGCGCGAACGTATCCGGGCGCAGTACGAAGCCAACCAGCCGCGGGATGAGCCTTGCCCCGTTTCGCGCAGCGATTTGGAAAAGGAAGCGCGAGAAAAAGCCTGCCAGGCAATGGAGGACAGTATCCAGAAGTTGCGTGAGATTGCCGCCGCCCGGCCACAGATGGTGGCACGGATACTGCGTCAATGGATAACCCGCGAGCAACAACCATCATGAATGCCATCGAAAAGAGCGCCATCGTCATGCTGACGTTGGGGGAAGAGAGCGCCGCCGCCGTCTTTAAACACCTGCGTAAGAAGGAAGTAGAAGCAATAGGTAAAACTATAGCCTCGCTGGGTATTTACTCCCGGCAGCAATTGACTAGCGTGCTTGAAGCGTTTCATTTCGATGCCGAGACGATGATAAACCCAGACAAGGACGGTTACGACTACCTTCGCGGGGCCCTTATCAGCGCGCTGGGGGAGGATTGTGCCCTGCTACTGCTAGAAGAGCTGCATATTACCAGCGAGGACAATGTCAAAGGGAAAGGGATTGACGCCCTGAATGCCATGAAACCGCAGGCGGTAGCAGCGCTTATTCAGGCCGAACATCCACAGGTAATCGCCGCCATTCTGGTACTGCTCAAGCGCAGCCTGTCCGCCGAGATTCTCTCTAGTTTCGAGGAAACGCTGCGCAACGACATCCTAGTGCGCATCGCTACGTTGGACAGTCTACAACCTGCCGCACTGCAAGAGCTCGCCCTTGCCCTCAATGATTTGCTGCGCGGACAGCGCAGCCGGCAAGGAAACAAAGGCGGCGTTCGTCCAGCGGCAGAAATCCTTAATTATATGCAAAGCCGACAGGAAGAGGCGGCAATCGATGCGGTACGCTCCCTCGACGAAAGCCTGGCGGAGAAAATCGTTGAGCACATGTTTACGTTCGATGATCTGGAGAATTTGGACGACCACAGCCTACGGCGGATCCTGCAGGAGATCGACACCGATGCGCTCGTAATTGCCCTGAAAGGCTGTGCTCAGCCGCTGGTGGATAGGATCTTGAGCAATATGTCACAGCGCCAGGCGGAAATATTGCGCGACGACATTAACCTCAGCGCGCCGGTGAAAGAATCGCGGGTTGAAACCGAGCGTAAAGCGATTCTGGCCGTGGCACGCCGTCTGGCCGATGTTGATGAGATACTCATCAACAAGGATGGGGAAAATTATGTCTGAGCCCGCCGAACAAACGCGCTGGCAAAACTGGCTACCAGCGGATTTGTCCATAGCTTTCACCGATAGCCTCCCCGCGACGCTACTGTCAGCGGACCACGATGAAAAAGCTTGGCAAGAGGAGCTGACGCTCCTGCGTACCCAGGCGGAACATCGCGGGTTTAAGCAGGGTAAGCAGGAAGGCGAAAAGCAGGGCTACCAGCAAGGTTTTGATAAGGGGCACAGCGACGGTTTTGAACAGGGACTGCAGGATGCGCAAGCCGAGCAGGAGCGTATCACTGTACAGATGGCGGATTTTCTGCGCGAATTGAAAGCCACCCTGGCAGGGATGGATGCGGTGATGCCGACGCGACTGATGCAAATCGCGCTGACAGCGGCGGGCAAAATCCTCGGTCAGTCGCCGGTGTGCGATAGCCGCGTGGTGCTGAGTACTATCCAGCAACTGCTGCATGATCGGCCTTTGTTCGCCGGTTGCCTGCGGCTATATGTCCATCCCGACGATCTACCATCGTTACAGAGTAATTTAGGCAGCACCCTGGAAAGCCAGGGCTGGCTCCTGATAGCCGATGGTCAGCTGCTGCGCGGCGGCTGCCGGATTGTCGCCGAGGATGGCGAAGTGGATGCCACCCTGGAAACCCGTTGGCAACAGCTGTGCCAGATACTCAAGGAGGGTGCCGCATGACCGTGCAGCTGGAACGCTGGATTAACGCGATGGCGCACCAGGAACGTATGATTACTGCCCTACCGGACTGCCGCCACTATGGGCGGCTGACGCGGGCAACAGGCATGGTGCTTGAAGCGGTGGGGCTGCAATTGCCTCTCGGCGCCACTTGCCTTATCGAACGCTATACCGGCAAGGCGGTAAGTCAGGTCGAATGCGAGGTGGTCGGG
>NZ_LECR01000010.1:76166-76337 GCF_001602625.1 Sodalis-like endosymbiont of Proechinophthirus fluctus | reverse complement strand
GGCAATTCGGTATAGCGCAGCCGTGCATCTATGTCTGCGGACTGAACCCCCACGCCGGCGAAGGTGGCCATATGGGATGGGAAGAAATCGAAGTGATCACGCCTGCCCTGGATACACTGCGCACCAAAGGGTATAATCTGGTTGGTCCGTTGCCTGCCGATACGCTATTTC
>NZ_LECR01000010.1:73994-76054 GCF_001602625.1 Sodalis-like endosymbiont of Proechinophthirus fluctus | reverse complement strand
TCATCCGTACCTCCGTCGATCACGGCACTGCCCTGGAGCTGGCTGGATCGGGACAGGCAGAGGCCGGCAGTATCAAAACGGCGCTTGATCTCGCCATCGACATGATAAAACATCGTAATGAATAACTGTGTTCATCAGTGCCATATGGCGCGCAAGCGTTTTGGCCAAAACTTTTTGCACGATAGCTCAATTATTGATGCTATTGTTGCTGCCATTCATCCTGAGCCCAGCCAGGCAATAGTGGAAATTGGTCCCGGCCTGGGCGCCCTGACAAAGCCGGTGGCGGAGCGTGTCGATGCCATGACTATTATCGAGCTTGATTATGATTTGGCAGCTCGCTTAGCCAGTTATCCTTTTTTTCAGTCCAAGCTAAACATCGTGCAGCAGGACGCTATAACGGTGGATTTCTCTGCGCTGTCCGCCGAACGGGGCCAGCCGCTGCGAATATTCGGCAATCTGCCCTACAATATTTCTACGCCGCTTATGTTCCACCTTTTCAACTATACTTATGCCATTCGCGATATGCACTTTATGCTGCAAAAAGAGGTAGTCAACCGACTGGTAGCTGGCCCGAACAGCAAGGCCTACGGCCGTTTGAGCGTGATGACGCAGTACTACTGCAACATCATCCCGATACTAGAAGTGCCGCCAGCCTCGTTTCGGCCTGCACCGAAAGTGGATTCAGTGGTAGTGCGGCTGGTGCCCTATGCTACGCTGCCGTTCCCGGTCCGCGATTTGAGTAAACTGGCTACGTTGACCAGCCTGGCATTCAACCAGCGCCGCAAGACGCTACGCAATAGCTTGGGCAGTCTTTTTAGTGCGCAACAGCTGGCGGAACAGGGTATCGACGCGGCGCTGCGTGCGGAAAATTTGAGCGTTGAGTATTACTGCCAGTTAGCTAACGTGCTAGCGGAGCGCCCCGTTTCACAAGACTAACAGGAGTGCTTTGATGATTAACTCGCCCCGTGTCTGCGTTCAGGTTCAGAGCATGTACATAGAGACACAGTCTCAGCCGGAAAAGGATCGTTACGTTTTCGCCTATACCATCACACTACGCAATTTAGGACGGCATCCTGTGCAGCTGATAGGGCGTTATTGGCTTATCACCAACGCCAATGGCCAGGAGATCGAGGTCCAGGGCGAAGGGGTGGTGGGAGAAAAACCGCGCATCCTTCCCGGCGGCGAGTTTCAATATACCAGCGGTGCAGTGTTGGAAACCCCACTCGGCACCATGCAAGGCCATTACAATATGGTCGATGATCAGGGACAAGATTTTCACGTTATGATCCCTGTCTTCCGCCTGGCAATTCCTTCTCTTATAAACTAATTATGTCGACTTATTTAATAGGTGATATTCACGGCTGCTTCGACGAGCTGAAAATCCTATTGGCGCAGGTTGAGTTTAATCCGGTGCTAGACACCCTGTGGCTGACCGGCGATCTGGTCGCACGCGGCCTCGGTTCGCTAGAGGTACTGCGCCTGGTGCATAGTTTGGGCGATAGCGTACGTATTGTGTTAGGCAATCACGAACTGAATTTATTGGCGGTCTATGCCGGTATCAGTTGCAATAAGCCGAATGATCGAATTACACCGCTTCTGGAAGCGCCGGACGCCGATAAATTAATCAATTGGTTGCGCCGTCAGCCGGTACTGCAGGTGGATGAGGAGAAAAAATTACTGATGGTCCACGCCGGCATCACACCGCAGTGGGATATCGCGACGGCGCGCCAGTGTGCACGGGAGGTGGAGGCAGCGCTCAGTAGCGACAGCTATCCGCTGTTCCTCGACGCCATGTACGGCGATCTGCCTAACAACTGGAGTTCGGAGTTGAGAGGTTTGGCGCGTTTGCGGTTCAGTACCAACGTATTCACCCGCATGCGCTACTGCTTTTCCAACGGCCAGTTGGAAATGAACTGTAAGGATATACCGGAGAAAGCACCGCCGTTGCTACAGCCCTGGTTTGCAATACCGGGACCGGTGCCCAAGTGCTATAGCATCGTTTTCGGCCACTGGGCTTCGTTAAGGGGCCAGGGAACACCGGCGCATATCTATGGGCTCGA
>NZ_LECR01000010.1:63798-73933 GCF_001602625.1 Sodalis-like endosymbiont of Proechinophthirus fluctus | reverse complement strand
TCTACCCTCTAACCAGCAAAACAATCGGCAAAACGAGACTGTCATCGAAAATTCCATTAGCGCTTAAGGTCAAACCCGGCAGCTTGGTGGGTGTCTGGCCGCATGGACCTTATTACGGATGGCGCCATAAAATTACAAATCATCCACGACACTGTAGGTCGGATTGCACATCGTCCGCAGCGCTCGAGGACAAGCCGCGCATCACCCGCGGCGATCTAGGACTTCAAAGCAGTAGCTGTAGATATTTTTTTCGTCGGCGTCATGGAATTCGCTGAAGGTAGATTGCCATTCATCTGGCTCATAGTCGGGAAACCAGGTATCACCACCCACTTCCGCATCGATATGGGTCAGATAGAGTCGCCCTGCCTGCGGCAAAAAAGTCTCGTAGACTTTCCCGCCGCCGATCACCATCACTTCTGCCACTATACCTGCTGCAGCCTGTGCCTGCGCCTGCGTTGACACCCAGGTCACGTTGTCGTTATCGCCGGGACAGCTACTCAGCACAATATTGTGCCTCCCCGACAGCGGCATACCAATGGACTCAAACGTTCGGCGCCCCATGATAACTGGTTTGTTGAGCGTGTTACGCTTAAACCAGGCCAGATCTGCGGAAAGATACCAGGGCATGGTATTTTCCATTCCAATCACACGATCTACCGCTAGGGCGGCAATTAGGCTAATAATCATAAAAATCCTTACAGGCAACAAAATTGTTAACACTATACGGAAAGAGATCTGGGGCGTCGATAGCTGGTTTTGTAAGGCGTGATAAATTTCAAAAATACTTAAAAGTGCCGCGCCAATAGAAGGAAATCGATTAAAATCGAGCAAGAAAGCCATAAAAAAGGATGTTTTCTCACCTTTTTTGGCACCATTACACCCGGATTCAGCCGTTGATTTGCACGTGCATTTCCTACACCAAAATCACTTGGGCGGTAGCATCACCATTGAGGGACATCGCGGTAGAAAACCCATCGTTCAGCGTTGTGTCGTAATGCACTTTTACTGCAAGACGCTGTGCCGGATGAGTTTGGAATCATCAATCGCCTGGATCGGCCGGCGGGTAGTATTAACGATATAGTTGTATTCGCCGATTTTAATCCGGTCTTGAATATACGCCGTCCATCATAGATTTTATTCACTAGACGCAGATTGATACCATCCTTGCCCAGGATCACCGCCGTGCCGTAGGTGGTATCCAGCTCAAAGCTATGTTTCAGCAGCTTAGTCGCCAAGTCTACCTCAGGTCTTTGTCATCTTCACGCACTGACAGCAGCGCGCGCGATTGCCTTTCTTCATGTGCGACTGGCTTGCCGAGAATCGCCTTGGCAAATGCTTCAAGACGGTCCGGTCCAACGCCCATGACTTCGATAGCAGAGCGGATTTCCTGTCCCAGAATCGGGTCCACGCCGGGGAATTTATTAAACGGCAGTACCACTTCTTTCACTGAGTAGTAGGGAGGAATGCTTCGCGCGTGACTCCATGCTCACCAAGGATTTGCCGACAATCACTCTGGCGTCGACCTTCGCCAACGCCACGCCGGTGACCGTGGAAACAAACAGCACCATATACGCATACGCGCGGCGCGAGGGTTGACCTCTATGAGGTACACCTCATTATCATTCACCGTGAACTGGATTTTCATCAGCTCCCTGACCTACAGCTCAAACGCCAGTTTTTCCACCTGCTAGCGCATGACATCCTGAATTTCAAGGATCAGCGTATACGCCGGCAACCAACAGGCCGAGTCGACGGAGTGAACCTCAGTCTTCTCGATGTGCTCCATTATGTATGCCGCCAATCAGCACGTTTTCGCCGACGTAAACCACATCGACACCCATTTCCATCGCATCATCATCCAAGAACTGGTCAAGCAGCACTGGCTCAAAATAAAGACGGTTCGATGTGCCGTAATCGGCGGAAACCTTCTCTGGGTTACAGTTGACTATGATAGTCTCATAACTGTCTTCTCGCAGTGCTAACTAGGCGTGTACGCAGCAGTAGTCGAACTCAATACCCTATTCGGTGCTGACCACTTTACTGCCCAGTACCATGATTTTCTCGCGATTCTGATGAGGCTGGGATTTATATTTCTAGTACCAAGTGGCGAACTCAGTGGCTCAGGTAATCTACCCGCTTTCAGGTATTCACCTGCTTATAGACCAAGTGCAGGTTGTAGCTTTCGCGTAATTTGCGAATTTCCGCCTCTGCCACGCTCACCATAGCAGCCAGCCCCGCATCGGCGGAGCCCTAGCCCCGCATCGGCGGAGCCCTTGCGTTTCAACTGGCGCGGATAATCGGCGCTAATGGCGGTAACAATACCCTACTCCGCCACGTCGTTTTCCAGCTTAACCAGCTCCTCGATTTGCATAAGGAACCAGCGGCAGATTAGTCGGGTTGAACACGCTGTCCACCGACATGCTGGCGAGGAAAGCATCCGCCACATACCAAATACGCTCGCCTCTGGCGCGTCCTTCTGCTCGCGCCGCAGGATAGTCAACGCTTCAGGATCGTCGAGATTGACCTTGGATTTGATATTCTTTATCGGTCATTGCATTATCATCGAAGCCGCTGGCGCCTGCCGACTTCCATCCCACGCAGCGATTTTTGCAGAGACTCCTGCTGGATACGGCTGATAGCTATGACTTCATCCACCGATTTCATCTGTATGGTCAGACGATCGTTGGTGCCCATAAATTTCTCAAAGTTGAAGCGCGGAATTTTGGTCACGACATAGTCGATTGACAGCTCGAAGGAGGATGGCATGCAGCCGATGGTAATGTCGTTCATCAGCTCATCAGGGTATATACCCTACCGCCAACTTGGCGGCCACATTTGCGATGGGAAAGCCGGTGGTCGTATTGGACGCCAGCGCGGAGGAGAGGGAAATGTACGGGTTCATCTCGATAATGATAAGCCAGCCTGTTTTCGGATTGACTGAGAACTAACTAGACGTTTGCCAGTTTCGGCGCCTATTTCACGCAATGCCGCCATCGAGGCGTTATATATAATTTGATATTCTTTATCGGTCATTGCATTATCAAAGCAATGGCGGTTTTCCGCCATGTCGATCACGTCAGCGGTGGTGACAATCATCTCCACGACGAACGCTTTTAGTACCTCTTCACGCTCTAGCTTCAAGGTACATTTCAGCGCCGTCTTGGCTGCGCATGGTTGGCAAAACAGCGCATCCGGCCGCTCTTTTTCGATAATTTTTCGTACTACTTCCCAGTAAATAGGCTCGAAATAGGTTGCATCGGCTATACTGGTGCTGTGGTTAGTAATAATGGTGGCAGAGTTAGAAGTTACCAACACCACACGATAGCCCTATTCGCGCAGCAGAGCTTTGCACGCTTGTGTGCGGGAACAATCGAACTAGCACACCTGTCCGATAACGATCGGGCCAGCGCCCAGGATCAGGATACTGTATTATATTGGTACGTTTTGGCATTTCAGGCTCCTGATTGCGCTAAGTTGTAAGCGATAAGCGTTGATGAGCTCGATAAAATGGTCGAATAATGGGGTGGTTTTGTATGGGCCAGGGATGGCCTCGCTCGGGGTACCCTTGGAAGCTGAATGCCGGTTTGTCAGTACGGTGCAAGTCCTATAGCATGCCGTCAAACGGTGAGGCATAAGTTACAACATGGCAGGCAGCGTTTTCTTATCCACCGCGAAGCCGTAGTTCTAGGCAGTAATCATCACCAAGTAGTCGACCGCAAGATTTTTTACCGGATGTTGCCCGCCGTGGTGACCGAATTTCATCTTCACCGTCTTGGCGCCGCTGGCCGGCCCAGCGCCAGCAATTGGTGGCCCAGGCAAATGTCGAACAGCGAAATATCGGTGATAATGAAAGTTTTGATAGCGGTGATCGCGTAATCGCAGGGCGCCGGATCTTCCGGACCGATGGCTAGGAAAATGCCATCGGGATCCATCGCCAGCACCGTTATCAGCCGTCGTCTGCGTCGGCATAAACCGCCAAGCGGCAGCCGCGATCCACTAGTATGCGCATGCTATTGCACTTAATCCCGTAATCATAGGCAACCACATGATAAGTTCGCTGGCCTTGCGAAGCGCCAGCTACTCATTCGGACTATCACCAGCGATGATACAGCCGTTTGGCGCCCTTTTTTCCGCAATAGACACGTCAGCTTACGGGTATCGATATCGGCGATGCCGACAATATTCTGCTACTTCAAGTAGTCCGAGAGTGACGACAGCGTATCTCTAAATTTGCTGGCGATGAGTCGGCAGGTCGCGAATCACCAGCGCCTACACGCGAGGTGATTTGTTGTCTGCTCCATTAGTTAGTGCCGGCATTGCCGATATGGAGATAAGTGATGATAACGATTTGACAGAAATAAGAAGGATCAGTGAGAATTTCTTGATAACTAGTAAGTAACGTATTGAAAACTACTTCCCCTACCGCCGTGCCCTCTGCCCCATAGCCCGACCGTGGAATTGGGTTCTATCTTCCAGAAGCAGCAGCGCTGACCTTATAACAACACCGTAAAATTAATATTACGTTATTATATTTTATATATTAATTCATTCAAATGGTATGAATCGATGCAAAAATCACCTGTAAGGTAGAATTCTGGCAAATTGGGCACAATCTAAATGATGAACATGTACTTTTCTATCCTAAAAGGATTTTTTATCTGATTTCATCCACTTTAATGTTAATGATGGCATGAACGGCTTAAAAAGAGGATAAAAAAGCCCAGGAAAACGGCTGCTCGGCTATTTTAATAGCGTCGGGGGGCAATGGATACTCTTCCGTACCTTTTGGCGAAGAAAACCGCCCATCGCGCTGCATAATCCTACGTTTAATGATAAACATGGCCATTTAGGCATGAAATTAACTTAAGTAGAAAAAAAGAGAGAACTATGGCGCCTTTTACCATAATTATTCATTGTAAATAATCTATTAAAACGAATACGTCAGGCGATTAATTCAGATAAATTCCCTATAATTTGTCAAGATCAAGCACATTAACCATATCGTAAAGACCCTTTTTCTGATCGAAAAGCCAAACGGCGGCACGCACTGCTCCGCTGGCGAAAGTCATTCTGCTTGACGCTTTATGAGTTATCTCCAGACGCTCGCCGATCTTGGCGAACATTGCGGTATGCTCACCTACAATGTCGCCGGCCCGCACCGTGGCAAAGCCTATGCTTTTCGCTTTACGCTCACCGCTATTCCCTTCACGGCTATATACTGCGCAATGAGCAAGATCGCTCCCAAGAGCACCAGCGATCGTTTCTCCCATGGCCAGTGCGGTACCAGACGGGGCATCCACTTTATGGCGATGATGCGCTTCGATAATTTCAATATCCGCTTCCGCTCCCATCACCTGCGCCGTTTTTTCTAGCAGCTTCAGCATCAGATTGACGCCGACGCTAAAATTAGCAGCAAAAACGATGCCTGTCTCCTGTGCCGCCGCGTTAATGGTCTCTTTCTGCGCATTACTAAACCCCGTGGTGCCAATGACAATGCCTTTGCGATGCCGGCGGCAAAAATCCAGGTACGCCAGGCTGGCGTCGGGACGGGTAAAATCAATGAGGATATCAAAATCTTCTTTTATCGCCGTAAGATTGTCTCTTATCTTGATGCCCAAGGCGCTGGTACCGGCCAACTCACCGGCGTCCACCTCACACAATCCCGAACTGGCACGGCTTAACGCCGCGCCTAGCGTCGCCTGTTTCGACTGCACCACCGCCTGAATAAGTTGGCGCCCCATCCGGCCACCCGCGCCGGAAACCGCGATGCGGATTGTTGTGTTACTCATGGATCCTCTCACTTTTTATCTTGTCAGTTATTCTCAGGTTTAACCCGTTCCGGAGCGACGACGCGACGCCGCCAGCAGAAATCCGTAGTGATTATAAATTTGCACTCAGGCGTGCAAAGGATAAGCTACGCCGCATACAGACTACATTTTTGCGCCGAGCAAATTGAATATTTATAAAATGCGTATTTAAGCTTTCTATGTCGCGTAAGGCGACTACACTTAGCACTTATCAGGAAGCCAAAGATGAGGTCAGGATGGAGACATTTTATCGGTCAGGTACGTCCGGCGAGCGGGACAGCGCGCTACTACAGGTTGTCACTGGCACTATTGGCACGCCAACATACCGTTTCCAGTTCGCTTAATCCGCGCTGGCGAGGTGAACGCCGTTACGAAAGCACAAGGCAGGCAAGACGGCGATAGTGGCCTTATTCTACCATCTTTACGTCCTTTACGTCGACCCGCAGCTCTTTCGGCACTTCAAAGACAATATTTTCCTCGCGGCCGATAAGCTCTTGAGCGTCTTCGGCGCCCAGTGAGAATAGGCGTTCGATTACCTGCTGCACCAGGATATTCGGCGCCGAAGCGCCGGCGGTGACGCCGATTGTCTGTGTGCCCTGCAGCCAGCTTTCCTGAATGTCGCCGGCGCTGTCAATCAGATAGGCCGGCTTTCCGATTCGCTGGACCAGCTCCGCTAGCCGGTTGGAGTTAGAGGAGTTTTTCGAGCCGACCACCAGCACCACATCGGCATCGGTGGCCAGATTGCGCACCGCTTCCTGGCGGTTAGTGGTAGCGTAGCAAATATCGTCTTTGCGCGGCCCGATAATCGTGGGGAACCGCGTGCGCAGCGCGTCAATCACATCAGAGGTGTCATCTACCGACAGCGTCGTCTGGGTCATAAAGCACAGATTATCGACGTTTTTGACGTTAAGATGCCAGATATCCTCCGGCGATTCGACCAGATACATCGCGCCGTCTGGGTTGTTGTATTGCCCCATGGTGCCTTCCACTTCTGGATGACCTTTATGGCCAATCAGAATGGCCTCAGTCCCCTTACGGCTGGCTCGGGCGACCTCCATATGCACCTTGGTCACTAACGGGCAGGTAGCGTCAAACACGATCAAATCGCGGCCGCGCGCCTCTGCCCGTACCGCCTGGGAAACGCCGTGAGCGGAGAAAATCAGGATTGAGCCATCAGGCACTTCAGCGATTTGCTCAATGAAAATAGCCCCCTGCTGGCGCAGCGTATCGACTACGTAGCGATTATGTACCACTTCATGGCCCACATAAATGGGCGCGCCATAAATTTCCAGCGCGCGCTCAACGATACTGATTGCCCGATCAACACCAGCGCAAAATCCGCGCGGATTAGCCAGTAGTACACGCATCTTTCGCCTCCAGTTGCGGGTCAATTGCCAGTACTTCGATATCGAACTAAACTACTCTACCGGCGAAATGATGATTGAAGTCTACGGTGATAGAGCCTTCTACCACGTCGCTAATCAGCCCCAACATTTCGTTGCTGTTAATACCGGTAAACAGCATAATGATACCCATGTCAGGCACGCCGGTCTCAATGAAATTAAGGCGCGAATAAAACTAGATGAGATCGGGGTTGGGCAGACCGAACGCCAACTCCGGCGCCAAGGAGAAGTTTTTCCGTTCTCCTTCAAGTAGGCCGAGCAGTGCCTGCTCCAACCCGGCGGACAAGCTGCCGCCGTCCCCTCGAGCTGAAAAAGCGCCGGTTTATTCTCGCACTGGGTCGAATCGGCCAGTTGCCTGCCTGCTAATTTAAGATCAAAATGCAGCAATACTGCGTTGCCCGGTTGTACGGCATGATTAGTCATCAATTCACTCTTTCTGCCTGGTAGTTTTGTCAGCGGGACGACAAAAGCCATCCAGCGCGATCAGTACGGCACCAATGCAAATGCCTGTATCCGCCACGTTAAACGTGGGCCAGTGCCAATCGCTGACATAGAAATCAATAAAGTCGATCACCACGCTGTGCACCATCCGGTCAAAAAGATTGCCCAACGCGCCACCGATAATCATCGCGTAGGCGGTGTTAGACAGCCTAGCCCGCTTATTTGAACGATACATCATCACCATCAGTACCACCGCGATGATCACCGCTATAGAGGAGAACGCCCAGCGTTGCCATCCTCCTTTGTCCGCTAGGAAACTGAAGGCGGCGCCCGGATTATGGGCATAGGTAAAATTGATAAACGGGATAATCGGCACCGACTCGCCAAGCCAGAAATGTGCCATGACCCACTGTTTGCTGCCGAGATCCAGCACTAGAACCAACAGCGCCAGCCAAAACCAGCGTAGTCCCGTGGACATTATCGTTTTATTCATTAGACAAACTTACGCTCTTCGCCGGGGCCAGCCACATTGGTGACACAGCGACCACAAATTTCCGGATGATCGTCATGCTGACCTGTATTCGTCTCATAATGCCAGCAGCGCGGGCATTTTTCCCCTTCGGCTTTTGCCAAGGCAATCTTCAACTCTTTAAGCCCCTCACACTGCACCGCATCATCGCCGGCGTCGCCATAATCCGCTACGACCGCGCTTGAGGTCAGAAGCGCGAAGTAGAGTTCATCGCCCAATTCGCGCAGCAAGACAGCAAGGGCTGGTTCCGCATACAGAGTGACGTGGGCCTCCAGAGAACCGCCGATACGCTTGTCCGCCCGAGCCTGCTCAATAACCTTGTTGGTTTCGCTGCGTACCTGCAGAAAAGTTTGCCAATAAGCATCGTTCATCGGCTGGGTAGCATCCAGTCCGAACAGACCATCATACCACTCTTCGGTAAAGACATATTGCGCCCGTTCACCCGGCATAAAGCCCCAGATCTCATCAGCGGTGAACGACATAATGGGCGCCATCCAGCGCACTAGGGCCTCGATGATATGGTACAGCACGGTCTGGCAACTGTGGCGGGCGATACTGTCTGCTTTGGTGGTGTACTGGCGGTCCTTGATGATATCCAGGTAAAAAGAGCCCATCTCAACGGAACAGAACTGCATCATGCACTGCACGACATTATGGAAATCATAGCTGTCATAAGCAGCGACGATCTCCGCCTGCGCCGCCTGCGCCCGACCCACTGCCCAGCGGTCCAGCACCACCATCTGCTCCGCGCTGACGCTGTGGCGCGCCGGATCGAAACCATTCAGGTTGGCCAGCAGGAAACGCGCAGTGTTACGAATGCGGCGATAGGCGTCGGCGGATCGCTTGAGAATCTCACCGGACACCGCCATCTCGCCAGTATAATCGGTGGAGGCAACCCAGAGACGAAGGATATCCGCTCCTAGCTTATCCATAACCCGCTGCGGACTGACTACATTGCCCACCGATTTGGACATTTTTCGTCCCTGCCCATCGACAGTAAATCCGTGGGTCAACACCTGTCGATAGGGTGTCTTGCCGTGCATGGCGGTTGAGATCATCAGCGATGACATGAACCAGCCGCGATACTGGTCAGATCCTTCCAGGTACATGTCTAGCGCATGACCTTTAAATTCTGGCCGCACCGCCATCACGGAGGAGTGGGTGGAGCCGGAGTCGAACCAAACGTCGAGAGTATCCGGCACTTTGTGATAATGAGCGGCATCGTCACCTAAAATCTCAGCCGGTTCCAAATCCCACCAGGCCTGAATACCACCTTGCTCGACCCGCTGCGCTACCATTTCCATCAGTTCGATAGTGCGCGGATGCAACGCTTCGGTCTCGTTATGCATGAACAGTGCCATCGGCACGCCCCAGGTGCGCTGACGTGAAATACACCAGTCGGGACGGTTGGCGACCATGGTTTTAATGCGTGCCTGACCCCAGCCGGGGATCCACTGCACGTCTTTGATCTCTGCCAGCGACTGCTTGCGCAGGCCGCGCTGATCCATGCTAACGAACCACTGCGGCGTGGCGCGAAAGATAATCGGCGTTTTATGGCGCCAGCAGTGCGGATAGCTGTGCTGTATCCTTTCTGCGTGCAGTAAGGCACCACTGTCGCGAAGCAGGCTGATGACTACATCATCGGCTTTAAAGACCTGCAAATCGTCCAGCGCAGGCAGCGTACCTGGCAGATAGCAGCCATCGGGACCGACCGGATTAGCGACTTCCAGACTGTATTGCTGGCCGACGACGTAGTCTTCTGGGCCATGCCCTGGGGCTGTATGCACCGCCCCAGTACCCACGTCCAGCGTGACATGTTGACCCAGGATGACCGGCACATCGAAGCTCATGAACGGATGTCGGAACCGCAACAGCTCCAGCGAGCTGCCTTTGGTACTACCGAGCAGCGTCCAGCGCGTAATGCCAGCGCGCGCCATCACGCTATCAACCAGATC
>NZ_LECR01000010.1:59824-63779 GCF_001602625.1 Sodalis-like endosymbiont of Proechinophthirus fluctus | reverse complement strand
GTCCTTCCACATCAACCCATTGATAGCCGAAATTGGGGTGGACGGCGATGGCACGGTTGGCCGGCAGGGTCCATGGCGTGGTGGTCAAGATCACCAGTGACACTTGACCGGTAAAATCAGAGATGCCGAACTTGGCGGCGACCGCGCCGGCGTCTGTAGCTGTGAAAGCCACATCGATGGACGGCGAAGTCCGTTCGTAATACTCCACTTCTGCCTCTGCCAGCGCAGAACCGCAATCTATACACCAATGCACCGGCTTAGCACCTTTATGCAGGTGGCCGTTGGTGATGATCTTGCCGAGAGCGCGAATGATATTCGCTTCTGTTGTAAAATCCATCGTTAGGTAAGGGTGTTCCCAGTCGCCGAGCACGCCTAGACGGATGAAGTCCTTTTTCTGCCCTTCCACCTGTTCAGTGGCATAACGACGGCAGGCAGCGCGGAATTCCGCAGCGCTGACCTTCTCGCCCGGCTTGCCAATCAGCTGCTCAACCTTCATCTCAATCGGCAGACCATGGCAATCCCAGCCCGGGATATAAGGCGAGTCATAGCCCATTAACCCTTTGGATTTAATGATAATATCTTTAAGAATTTTATTGACAGAGTGACCGATATGTATGCTACCGTTCGCATACAGCGGGCCGTCATGCAGAATGAACGTTTTCTTACCTTTCCTGGCGTGACGAATAATCCCGTACAGATCCTGTTCATACCAGCGCTTCAGCATACCAGGCTCACGCTTGGCTAAATCACCGCGCATGGGAAATCCTGTGTCCGGCAAATTCAGGGTATTTTTGTAATCAGTCATTCGATTCTCGGTTCCGTTTTCAGTTTGAGTATTATTGAGGCGCTGCCAGCACGAAATAGTCACGGGCGCTCACCACATCATTTGCGATTTGCCGCTTTAAGTCGTCAAGCGAATCAAACCGTTGTTCATTACGCACTTTCGTGCGGATCACCACCTCGACATAGCGACCGTATAGATTCATGGCCACATCTAGCAAATGCACTTCCAGCCGCTGGCGAAAACCGGCGACCGTGGGCCGGGTGCCGATATTCGCCACGCCAGGCAACGGCTTGGCGGTGATGCCGTAAACCTCCACCGCATACACGCCGTTGATGGGCGCTTTCCTCCCTTTTAACGACAAGTTGGCGGTCAGGAAGCCGATCGTCCGCCCTAGCGCGTCGCCATGTACTACCCGGCCAGAAAGGCGATAGGGATGCCCGAGCAGTATTTCCGCCTCCACCAGACGATCCTGCGCTAGCGCCTTGCGTACAGCGGTGCTGCTAATGCGCCGGCCACCTTCGGTGTAGGTGACGATGCTCATCACCTCAAATCCGGCCGCTTTCCCCGCCTGCTGAAGGAAGGCGTAATCCCCGCGCCGCTGAGCGCCAAAGCGAAAATCGTCGCCGACGCCGATGAAACGCACCCCCATTTTTTGCACTAGCAGATCCGTCACGAAAGCGCCAGCGCCGAGCGTGGCAAACCGCTTATTGAATGTGACGCAGACCACTGCATCCACGCCAGAGGCCGCCAGGTATTTCACTTTGTCGCGCAGCCGGGTCAAGCGCGCCGGCGCGGCATTACCGGCGAAATATTCCCGCGGATGAGGCTCAAATATCATCACCATAACCGGTAGACGGCGACGGCGGCCCTCAACCTGCAATTCTGTTATAAGCGCTTGGTGTCCGCGGTGAAAGCCGTCGAAATTGCCGATGGTCAGCACACACCCATGGTGGCGTGGCTGTAAATTATGTATACCGCGAATAAGCTCCATAGTAGACTCAAGACACCTAAGACAGTGGAAATCGGCGGATTATACCTTGTACCACCACTAAGGTTAACCTGAGATTCTAATCTTTGATATTATGCGCAGAGAAAACCGCGCTTATTTCGCCATCGCCCTGTTTTCACACAGGTTATGCTGCTGCGAAGCGCCGATTTAGTACGCCAGTAAACGCTTTTTTCTCATGAAGCACTGGAAGCACTACATGAAGAACTATATTTTGTCGGCGGAAACTGATACAATCCCGCGCTGTCACATTGTGACAGGCTCCGCGCGTTTAAGCGGCGTTTATTTGCACAAATCCATTGACAAAAGAAGACCGAACAGGCATATCCTTCGGTCTTTAAACTGTTTCATAGAAAAAGTGTGGGAGGTTGGACCTTGGCCAATATCAAATCAGCTAAAAAGCGCGCCGTGCAATCTGAGAGGCGTCGTCAGCATAATGCAAGCCGTCGCTCTATGATGCGCACCTTTGTGAAAAAGGTTTACATTGCTATCGCTGCCGGCGATAAAGAAGCTGCGCAGAATGCGTTTTCTGCCATGCAGCCGATTGCTGACCGTCAGGCCAGCAAGGGGTTGATCCACAAAAATAAAGTAGCACGTCATAAATCGAACCTGACCGCGCAAATTAACGCTATGCAGTAATTTAGGTAACATTGTGCTTTGTTGATATAACCGGCCCTGGCCGGTTATATAGGCCGGCAAATATATAGGCCGGTAAACCGGATTTAAATACTTACCACGCGCAAATGAGTCACCCAATCGCTTTATCTCCTGGCTCGCAACGGGCCCTAATAAATACCTCTATTATCTCCGGCAGTTTGCGAATTAGGTGCGGGTATTGCTTTCACCAGAGAACGCCAGGGTGACAGATGCCCCGCTCGCTTTCGGCGACGGCAGGACCGCACGCAGCAGCAGGTAGCCTAAAAACGCCGCGGTCACCGATCCGGATAAAATCCCGACCTTCGCTAGCACGATAGTGGTCGGATCCTCCTGCCAGAACGCTAGATTAGCGATAAAAATCGACATCGTAAAACCGATACCACACAGCACAGCCGCCGCCGTAATGTGGCGAAACGCAATGCCAACGGGAAGCCGCGCCAGTTTGAGTTTCACCGCCGCGGCAGTAAACAGCACTATCCCCAGCGGTTTGCCGATTACTAGCCCTGCGGCAATCCCCAATGGCAAAAGTGAGACCAAATTCTCTGGCGCCACATCCCGCAGCGAGATACCAGAGTTAGCGAAAGCAAACAGGGACAAAATCAAATACACCAGCCACGGCTGCAGCCGGTGCTCTAGAGCGCGCGCTGGCGATTCGCTGGTTTCCGGCAGCCTGAGCGGGATAAGCCCGCCCACTATCACGCCAGCGAGCGTCGCATGAATACCTGAAAGCAAGATACAGCCCCACAGTGTCGTGCCCAGCAGCAGGTAAAGCACGAGAGACCGGACGTTGGCGCGGTTCATCAATGCCATTACCCCGATGACGCACCCTGCCGCAGCTAACGCCAGGGGATTAAGCTCGCTATTGTAGAATAGCGCGATAATCACTATCGCGCCAAGATCATCAATAATCGCCAACGCCAGCAGAAACACTTTCAGGCTGGTCGGCACCCGAGTTCCCAGCAAGGCCAGCACACCGATGGCGAAGGAGATATCGGTAGCAGCGGGAATCGCCCATCCGGCACGCAATGCGGGCGTACTGGCGGTGACCAGGCTATAAATAAACGCGGGTGCCACCATCCCCCCCAGCGCTGCAATGGCGGGAAAGGCTGCCCGCTCTCGGCTATTGAGCGTACCCTCCAGCAGTTCGTATTTGACTTCCAGACCGACAGCCAGGAAAAATACTGCCATCAATCCATCGTTAACGATCAACTGTACGGTCAGATGGGCAGACGTTTCTCCGCCTAGTTGTGCGGGAAAATAAATGATGGCGTCATAGAGCGCGCTGGCGCCGGTATTGGCCATCACGATAGCGGCAAGCGCGCCGCTGAAAAGCAATACGCCGCCGACGGCTGGGTGGGCAAACAAGCGGAGTAAAGACTCTGCGAACATAATGATCCTCAATTTTGGCGGAGAAGGGATTATTGTGCGACAGGCGACGACGGGAGTAAATGAAAACACCCCTCTTGCCGGCAAAAAATCGCTTACGGCGGCACCGGCACGATAAAAAA
>NZ_LECR01000010.1:53219-59792 GCF_001602625.1 Sodalis-like endosymbiont of Proechinophthirus fluctus | reverse complement strand
GAGGAGGAGCCTATATCAGCGGGTTAAATCGTCAAAAAACTTTTTCACGCCGTCGAGAAAGCTTTTTGAGCGTGGACTGTTCTGTTCACCACTCGGTCCACCAAAGCTATCCTCCAGCTCCCGCAGCAGCTGTTTCTGATGTTCATTAAGCTTAACGGGCGTTTCTACCACGACCCGGCACAGTAAATCGCCCTGCGACCCGCTTCGCACGGATTTCGCGCCTTTACCACGCATACGGAATAATTTACCAGTCTGCGTTTCTGCCGGCACTTTCAGCTTGACCCGACCGTCGAGCGTCGGGACTTCGATCTCGCCGCCCAGCGCCGCTATGGCGAAGTTGATCGGCACTTCACAGTAAAGGTTATTTTCTTCACGTTCAAAAATGGGATGTTTATGCACCTGGACCTGTACGTACAGATCCCCAGCGGCTGCCCCATGCTCGCCGGCTTCGCCCTCACCCGACAAACGGATTCGATCGCCGGTATCCACGCCGGCTGGGATCTTAACCGATAGCGTCTTAGATTTCTCTACACGGCCATGGCCGTGGCACTTGGTACAAGGATCCTTGATAATCTTGCCCTGGCCGTGACAGGTTGGACATGTCTGCTGCACAGCGAAAAAGCCCTGGCGCATCTGCACCTGACCCTGGCCGTGACAGGTTGGACATGTCACCGCCGAGGTGCCTAGCTTCGCGCCGCTGCCGCGGCAGACATCGCACTCTTCCAGCGTTGGGATACGAATTTCTCGGGTGACGCCACGCACGGCATCCTCAAGGGACAGCTCCATGTTATAGCGTAAATCCGAGCCCCGGCTAACGTGACGCCGGGTACCTCCAAAGATATCGCCAAAAACATCCCCAAAAATATTGCTGAAATCTGCGCCGGCAGCGCCGCCCCCGAAACTGCCGCCCACGCCGCCCTGTTCAAAGGCCGCATGACCATATTGGTCGTAGGCGGCGCGCTTCTGCGCGTCTGTCAGCACTTCATAGGCTTCTTTGATCTCTTTAAATTTCGCTTCAGCTTTGGCATTCCCTGGGTTTCGATCCGGGTGGAATTTCATCGCCAGGCGTTTATAGGCCTTTTTGATTTCACGCTCTTCCGTATCCCGGGAAACGCCCAAAATCTCGTAGTAGTCTGATTTCGCCATCGTCTTCTCTTCCTGCCCTCAATACGCTTACACGGGCGTAGAGTTGCCTCGACGCCCGTGCCTGTTGCCAGTAGCAGCGGTATACGCCGCCGCACCCCATTCAGGGCAATTATTTTTTGTCTTTAACTTCTTCAAACTCGGCGTCGACTACATCGTCGTCCGCCTTGGCGCCGCCGTCCGTTCCACCTTCGCCCGCCGCCTGAGCCTGTTGCTGAGCCACTTTAAGCAGTTTTCCGGACACCTGGATAAGCGCCTGCATTTTCGCTTCGATATCGGCTTTGTCCTCTCCTTTCAGCGCGGTGTCCAGATTTTTCAGCACATCCTCGATAACGTTCTTGTCGCCTGCCGGCAGTTTATCGCCTGCGTCTTCCAGTTGCTTACGGGTGCTGTGAAGCAGATGATCAGCCTGGTTGCGGGTCCGCACCAGATCTTCAAACTTGCGGTCTGATTCGGCGTTAGCTTCCGCTTCCTGTACCATCTTCTGGATTTCTTCTTCGTTCAGACCCGAGGAAGCTTTTATGGTGATCTTCTGTTCACGGCCGCTGTTCTTGTCCTTAGCGGAGACATGTAGAATCCCATCGGCGTCTATATCGAACGTCACTTCAATCTGTGGCGTGCCGCGCATGGCAGGCGCAATTCCGTCCAGGTTGAACTGACCCAGGGATTTATTATCGACGGCGCGCTTACGTTCGCCCTGAAGAACATGGATGGTCACAGCGGACTGATTGTCCTCCGCCGTAGAGAACACCTGGCTGTGTTTGGTCGGGATGGTAGTGTTCTTGGCAATCAACGGCGTCATCACGCCGCCCATAGTTTCAATACCCAGCGACAGCGGGGTCACGTCAAGCAACAGCACGTCTTTCACATCTCCGGCCAGTACACCACCCTGAACCGCAGCGCCGATGGCAACCGCTTCATCTGGGTTAACATCTTTACGCGGCTCCTTACCGAAGAAATCGGTGACTTTCTTCTGCACCAGCGGCATACGAGTCTGCCCGCCTACCAAGATAACGTCTTTGATGTCCGAAACCGACAGGCCCGCATCCTTCAGTGCCACTTTCAGCGGCTCAAGAGTGCGGTTGACCAACTCTTCCACCAGCGACTCTAGCTTGGCGCGTGTCACTTTTAGGTTCATATGCTTCGGACCGGAACCGTCGGCCGTGATGTACGGTAGGTTGACGTCGGTCTGCTGCGCAGAAGACAGTTCGATCTTGGCTTTTTCAGCGGCCTCCTTCAGGCGCTGCATCGCCAGCGGATCGTTGCGCAGATCGATACCCTGATCTTTTTTGAATTCATCCACCAGATAGTTGATCAAGCGGCTGTCAAAGTCTTCACCACCCAAATGGGTGTCGCCATTGGTCGCCAGCACTTCAAAAGTTTTTTCACCGTCGACATCGTCAATTTCGATAATCGAAATATCGAAGGTCCCGCCGCCCAGGTCATACACCGCGATGGTGCGGTTGCCAGTTTCTTTGTCGAGGCCATAGGCCAGAGCGGCTGCGGTCGGTTCGTTGATGATACGCTTAACATCCAAACCAGCGATACGGCCGGCGTCTTTGGTCGCCTGTCGCTGTGTATCGTTAAAATAAGCCGGCACGGTAATAACCGCATCGATGACCGGTTCTCCCAGATAATCTTCCGCGGTCTTTTTCATTTTCTTCAGGATTTCAGCGGAAATTTGTGGCGGCGCCATTTTCTGGCCTTTGACTTCCAACCAGGCGTCGCCGTTGTCTGCTGCGATAATTTTGTACGGCATGATGCTAACATCGCGTTGTACTTCTTCGTCCTTGAAACGACGGCCGATCAGACGCTTGATGGCGAATAGTGTATTCTGCGGGTTAGTGACGGACTGACGTTTAGCCGGTTGGCCAACCAGAATTTCACCATCCTGCGTATATGCAATGATGGAAGGAGTCGTGCGATCGCCTTCGCTGTTTTCAAGTACGTGAGGTTTGCTACCTTCGATAATTGCGATGCAGGAGTTGGTCGTACCCAAGTCGATACCAATGATTTTTCCCATCTAAACATCTCCACTAAAAGTTCAATTTCGTTGTGGTCGTAAACCTGATATGCGGCCAAAAAAAAACTTTTCAAGTTTTCGCCGCTCGATTATTTCCCAGGTTCAACAACATTGAATGTAAGTGAGATGGGGTCACGCCGCTCTGCATCAAGGGGTAACGGCAAAAAAATCCTGCGATAGCGCCGGGCGCGCTGACGCCCGATAATCACCACAATATCAGCGGTAAGCAGGCCAGGTCAGTAATATGGATATTATGACCGCTTTTTATGACTCATAACTACCAACTTGGTAGCTATTACTGACTTGGTAGCTCGCGGGCCCCGCCGCTTTGCGAACCTGCAGCTCGATAAAGATCAGCGTTTCCCACAGCCAGCGGCATAGCACACAGGCCAAAGACGCCGCTTATAAAAAAGAGATGCCTCAACCTCCGGTAGCGATATAGTGCTGGCAGTTGGGCAATTGGTTAATAATAGTGACCATAAATGAGCGGAGCAGAATACCGACAGTTATCTTAGCAGTCAGGGCGCCGCCAGGGGAAGCTGATGCGCTGGTAAGGCCCATGCTCGGCGACAAAGACCCAGGCACTGGAAACCTCGCCGCCAATGGCCACACCTTGCAGGATCCGAAGCAACACCAGTAATGGCAGCACCATGATGCCGAGCGCCGCATAAAGATCGGTAACAGCCCGATCGCCATCGCCAGTATCACCATCAAAAAGATAGGCAGGGTAAATATTTTCTTACGCCTCACGTTATCGCCAAGGTCTGCCATGACAATGCCGCCCAGCGGGCGCGCCAGACAGCGCGCGGCAAAAATGCCGTAGGTTTGCATTTGGTGCAGCCACTGCTCTGCATATACAGCGGGGAAAATAACTGCCCTACCGCGGCGAAAAACACAAATATGTATAATCATCTGCGCTTAACGAGGTTAATGACAATAATATACCACGGTTTGTAAACTTAAACTTACTGACACGGTAAAATATTTACTCTGCAAGCAATAAGCCATGTTCGCGGCGCAGGTGGCGCATTTTCGCAAAGGTATTCATTCTTCGGCGGCCTGGTAGGCGCTTATAAGTCTAAGTCTAAACGCCGTGACCACCGATGGCTCAGTTTCCAGATATGGGCCATCCAATAGTTGAATAATGTAATAAGACACACTGGCGAAAATCCCCTTGATGGCAATGCTGCCGTTCTTCATGCCTTCCAGTGTTTCCTGAATCGATTTTATCTGACCTGGAAAGTTTATGATAATTAACTGCTTACGAATGACGGCTGTCTGGCGCAACAATATATCTGTGGAAACAAAGTGCAAACTGATTTGCCATACCTATTTCACCGAAGCCCGGAATTTCACGACCGGCCACTGCCAGCGTTGCGTCGGGCGTGATATCATGCAGCGCTAGCCTGGTGCCACCATTTGGTCAGCACCAAATGGTAACCGCTTTCGTCCACCAGTTCGCTCAGCGTTTTACTCGATCAGGGTCTGCGCTCGTCCGTCACTAATCGGGTCTCAAGGGTGAACCTGGTTGTCCAGGGCGTTCAGGCTAAGCCTCGAGTAGCAGCCCATCTGGTCGACAGAGACACCACGTGCGGCACGGTTTGAAATACATACTAGGCCGATTCGATATGTTTGCATGATGTTCTCTTTAACCACAATCTCGGGTGCCAATCAACAGCGCCATAAAGAAACCCCCGCAGGGGCTGTAAGCGTTCTCTTTCCCCCCACGCCGCTGGGAAAGCCGACGGCGTGCATTATAGCAGTTCATCCAGCATTTTTCCAGTTTTTCCTGGTCGACGGCGAATTTATGGATGCCTTGCGCCAGTTTATCTACCGTCATCAGATCCTGATGACGCTGCCAAAGAAATACCACTTCCGTTAACTTTTCCGGACGCTCCTTGACCTTTCCTATATAAGAAAGTTTATACTCCCTCCCCCTCACTGTCCGTCAGCTCTTTAAGCAACGCGCTGGCGCGATGGTGAGCTGGTCGCAGCCGGCCAGTTACAGGATTTCGCCGCTATTGCGAAAACTGGCGCCTATATAACGGTGTCATAACCGTGTTCTTTACAATAGCGATAGGTGAGGGGTAATTGACACTATGCCGGGATCGTCATCAGGTGTGAAGGTCTGGCGGCGTTTGCCGTTAGCCTTATGCCAGTCGAGAATTCAGCCGATGAACGGCGAAATCAAATACACGCCCTATTCGGCGCACGCACGTGCCTGGGCAAATGAAAACAGTAGTATCAAATTATAATTGATCTCCGTCTTTTCCAGCTATTCATCGGTGCGGATGTCCTGCTAGGTCGAGGTCAGTTTGATTAAAATGCGTTCGTTGCCGATATAGGCATTGTTGTAAAGTTTCACCAGGTTCTTAGCCTTGGCAACGCTGCCCCTCAGTGTTGTAGAATAGCCAAGAGTCTCCACTTCGGTGGAGACACAGAAAGGCACCCATTTCAACTGATTTTGACCGCTAGCCGGTCGGCGGCATAATTCACCTGTGCAGTCCGACCGTCTCTTTGGCCGCGCGCCTAGGAGAGGGCATCGTCGATGTAGCTGCGGCATTCCGGGATTTTGGCAGCGTTAGGAATAGGCAACGGTTTGATGGTTGGTGGTCGAATACTGAGGCCGATGGCGCTTGATAGTGGCAACATCGCCGGTATCGGCCACACCTTTTGTCTCGTGCATCACAAAGAGGGCAGTACAGCAGCGCGAGAATGGATAGCACGGGTTGCGGCGGAAAGCTGCTGGACGCTGGCTTTTTTTACCTGTCGCACCTATCGATGAAATTATGCGTAAAATAGGTAAAATAAGCGCCAAGACCCTACAATTCCCAGCCGGGACACGCTGGAGTGGGATAAAAGGAACGATGGCTGAGCCACTGAATTTTATCAAAAACCATGCTATGGGATTCACTATTAATTTATCTGTTTTTAGGTACCAGGATTTTGTTCACACTGCGCACCAGCTTCATCTAGATACGCTATTTCTGCCATACCTTCACTATCCTCAAAGATTCAGGAACGCGCGGTAGTGACAGCATTTCGCCATTCCAAGATTTATGCACCTCTCTTGCCGCCCGTATCGGTTGCGGTAATTTGATGAGTATCCCCATCGCCTTGATCCTGGGCGGGCCGGCTCTACCTTATGGATGTGGCTAGCGGCATTTATTAGCATAGCGACCTCCTTTGTGGAAAGTACCCTGGCACAGCTGTACAAATACGCGACAATTACAGCGGGCCGGCCTGGTATATGGCCAACTGGCTCGGTCTGCGCTGAACAAGCACGCTATTACCCCCTCTTTTTTCTGGCGGACTATGGCAGATTTTTCAGCGTCGTTCAGGCCAGTGCGACTACGCTATCGGCACAGCAATTAGCTGCTGGCAGGCTTGGTAGTGCTGCATCCCAC
>NZ_LECR01000010.1:51679-52994 GCF_001602625.1 Sodalis-like endosymbiont of Proechinophthirus fluctus | reverse complement strand
CTCCTCACAGGGCTATATTCAGATACTAGCTGTATTACACACTGGTGATATGCAGCGCCACGGCGGCGATTATCCTCACTTCCGGCACACTCAAACACGTACATGCCGATATTCACCGGCATCACGTTTATTTATCAATCGCTGGCCACGATGACAGGATATTGGAGCATGCCGCTACTGATGGCGCTGGTGTTTATATTTTCCTTCACCGCTATTGTTAGTAATTACGCCTATTTAGATAGCAGCCTGCGCTTTTTCGTGCCGCAATCGGTGAAACTGAAATAGCTGTTACGTCTGTTAACGCTTAGCATGGTGTTATTTGGTTGCGTGGAGGAGGCATCGGTGGTATGACGACGGCAGATCTGGCTATGGGCTTAATGACGATATTATCGCCCTTTTATTTGTCGCCGGTCGTGTTTATGCTGGCGAACAATTACAATACTAACACGCCATAGGTAAGCTGCCGACTTTTTGTGTGGTTAATTTTCCCACTATCGCGCCGCATATGGCACTGGATCTATGGGTACGTCCGGCGATGTTGCGCGATAAAAACAGCCGAGGTATCCACACAGAATCCCATTGATGACTAGAACGCCACGCCACGACCGTCGCCCATATTTTTTCGCTTTAACAAGAACCCACAATGGTAATGGTTATTTCTCCGGAAAAAACGCTGGATTATTAAAGTCCGCTAGCGACCCGTCGCTACACACAGCCGGAATTGCTGCCCAAGTCGGCAGCACTTATCGACGTGTGCCGACAAGCTGATACCATCACTTCTCGGCACATTGATGGGTATCAGTGATAAACTGACTGATCTGAATGCTGCCCGCTTCCAGGTTCTGGCAGCGGAAACCTTTAGCGAGGCGTAATTCTATTTTGCCCAGCGGCACCTGCAGATGCTGTCAGGGCTTGTACAGCATATTGTGTCCTCTGCATTTTATGCAGCCCTAGTCTTTGCAAGCGTTCAATGCTAGCGGTTATAGATTTGATGCCGCGGCGTCGAGCGAAAATGAGTGGGTATTTAAGCAACCGCAGCAGGCCGGTTAGCGCCACGAGGATAGCAGACGCCGGCGCTTTGATATTGCTAGCGGCTCGGAGCTGGCGAGAACCGAGCTGCTGGCAGGATACTATCGCGGCAATTCCAACTAAAACGCAGGTCGCTGAACGACGCCGGCACATGCGCAGCGACAGCAACGATAGCAGCGGATTTTAGCCGAGGATTGATTCTACAGATTCCTTAAACTTGGCCGAATGAGCAGTGCTGAGGAATAAACTAAACTCCTCGAACAGCATGTGGCTTGGAAATATAGCC
>NZ_LECR01000010.1:38158-51601 GCF_001602625.1 Sodalis-like endosymbiont of Proechinophthirus fluctus | reverse complement strand
CTGTCAGTTTTGTGCTGCTCAGAAACCGCGGTATAGTATCTTTGGCGTTCGTGTCGGCAATTACTTCACCGGTAGCCCCAAGGTTTTGGCCAGCAGGCCGGCAGTGGGATCGCCGAAATTTGCCCCTCGGTACCGAAATCACCGATCTGTGCGCCTGCTGCAGAAACTGTGCTACCTCTTTAAAAGAGTAGCAAATCTTACGCCAGCAGCCGGTGGATATTGATGGAGTTAGCGAAGTTCAGCCATAACGTTTGTTTCAGCTCTCCATCATCGAATACCTGCTTCACCAGCGCCTGGCAGACATCGAAACCCCTCTACCGCCACGGTATGAATATTGCCGCCCAGCGTGCAAAAGAGCTTTTCCTGCAGCGGGCTGATTTTGCCTTCGGAGTAGAGGATTACGACCTACACATTCTTAAGCTCGTAAAACGCGTGGGCCACTGAGGCACCGGTGTCATCGGAGGTCGTGACAATGATAGTCACCGGCTAGCCCTGGCCAACTTAGGTGAGCATCTGTGCCATAAGGCGGCCGCTGAAATACTTATCCGTAAAATAGTTATAACTTGGCGATATCTTCGGCTCCTGCCACCACAGGCGCCGGGAATTCAAGGGCTGCCGCCACGCGCTCCAATACGCGTTCCAGTAGCAATCCTTCACTTGATATAAGCCGATAAAATACGCGTGCTGTAGCTAACGAAATCCATTTTCAGCAACTCGTCTATCTCGGTCAGGGCTAATTCGAGCAGTTCTATGGAAAAAATAACCTCTACTGACGGCCAAGACCCTACTTTATATCGCTTGGTAAAATCTGACCTGCTCGTTGTGTTCCTTTATATTGAACAATTTCATCTTTTAATTCATCATCATATGGGCGACGTAGGTATCCAGGCAGCAAATATGAACAAAACCTTCAGCTTTTTTGCAGAAAACCTTCAGCTTTTTTGCAGGTAGTGCTGCGTCAGCCAGTCATCGGCACGCGCCGATGACGAAGACTTCAATGGCCTGATCGGTATTAAACAGCATCTGATACGCGACCAAAACACAGATGTTAGTGCTGTGTCATTATTCACTACCACTGGATGGAATGCTAGGAGGATCCCTAGGCGATAGCGATGATATTGATATTTTGGCGCGCGCCAGCGCCGCAAAAAACTTGGCGGACAGACCACGCGGCTTGCGTATCTCGTCGCCGACCACCGAAATAATCGCCAAGCAGGAGATTAAATCCAGTGACTCCAGCAGACCGTCTTCAGCTCCAGGTAGAATTCCTGTCCACCAACTCATACTGCGGCACGCAAAAAAACTGATGCTGGATTCCGACGAGGATTGTGTAATCAGCACTACGGAGCTTCCAGCGCGAGACATAGCCGAAAAAACCCGTACCGCCATACCAATCATATTTTTATTCTCAGGCCGGAAATGTTGATCATCGCCATATTATTTAGATGGGTTATGCCTTTGACCGGGTCACCTTGCTCGCCGATGGCGGGTCAGATCAATGTGCTTGGAGACTGATGATTGGTAGTGTTTTTAACAAGACGGAGAATTTGGAACTGAGCAATGTGGACAATAGTACGGGGATGAAGAACCTTGGTACCGAAGTAGGAAAGTTCCATCGCCTCCTAATAGGAAAGCTAACTGAGTAAATAGGAAATATTACTGAGTAAACAAGCATCCGGTACTTGATGAGGTCTCTGGTATGAACGCCGCCCATGTCCGTCCAGATTTCTCAGCAATCGGCATACAGATAGGATGTTAGAACCTCCTCGGAGTAATCGGATTCATTACGGCCCAGCACCACCAGTTCACCGCGCTCGTTACCGACGGTAAAGCCTGCCATCAAATAATCAGAATAATGTGATCGGCAGCGATGGCAACATAGTTGATGCGCCGGATGGAATCGGCGATATCCACCGTCTATTCCAGGTAGCACCCCCTACACCAGCAGCTTCTCCACCGGGCGATAATCGTCACGTTGAAACCGCGCACAATAGCGCTTCCATTAATTAGCACGATAGACAGTTTTCGCCGCGGCTGATGATCGCGGAATTAACGCTATCATGGCAGTATTTCAGCAGTGGAATGGCCGTGCAGTAATTGTTTGAGTTGTGCGAACTCCTGTTCCACCTGGCTACGCAGCTCCGGGTGTCAAACGCCGTCTGCGCGGCGGCCAGTCCGTCCAACAGCCGGGTAAAGATGTGTTCGGAGTCAAGGATATTCATCTGGATATCAATGCCGTTGAGCGTACGGTCTATTATCATCATAAACAGGTGATTGGTAATTTTGGCCGGAGCGGATAATACTACTGCCACCTGTCCTTGGTGGCTATTACTCTCAAGGATATCAGCGACGCGGATAAAACATTCCACGTTGTCGACAGAGGAAGATACTGCCGAATTTCAGCACTCGCATTTCTATTTCATCTCCTGAATTAAGCTTAATAAAAGCCAGCAGTATCAAGGTGCGGGCTTTTTTCTGGATTCCTGTATGCGTCTCAGCTCACGACGCTACCTGTAGTGGTATCAGTAGTGGTGATAATTTTGCGGCTCTCTGAACGCGGCCTGAGTGCTCGCCGGAAAGTGCCACTATCGCCCATAACCCAGCCTATATATGCTAACGGTTAACGCAACCAAGATAAGAATTACCGGTAGAAGAGGTTGGCCACCAATTAGACTTGGCGCCGCTTCTTGCACCCAGGAACGGACAGGGTACGCCGTCAAGCCTGGGGTAGGGCGAAATTACGTAGTCACTTAAGTTATTAGACAAAAGCTATTGTCAATTGTGGAAAATAGCGACAGGAGAAACAGAATATTTCACACCATTGTCCCGCCAATTATAATGCTAATCGATAAGTAAAAGTTATCCATCAGCTCTAGACCAAGCGCCGCGTCTCGGGACCTCAGCGCCCTTATACCGCGAGCGGCGTCCGTGCTGTTGGTTATTTTCTCCTAGCTGCCCTGTTAGGTTAAATAATATAGGATATTAGTACATAAAGAGATGTGAAAATTATCTAACGGGCCGTGCTGTTAATCTTGTCTGCAGAAATAATATAAGTATTAAGGTTTATTTTGATATACGTCATCAAAATAATATTTTCTCGAGTGGTAAATTCGGTTGACGCTGTTATATTATTGTTAATATAGGTAGGCTATGTAGTATTTAATCCTGAGAAATCAGGCCCTGAATCCAGGTAAGCGTCGCCGGTAGGTAACAGAGCATTAATCACGATAGAGCACGATAAAGTGCTCAGGTCAGAAGCCTTGAAGTATACGTCTTATTCCTCCGCTACTGTTAAAGACAACAGTGGCTTGAGTACCTCCTCTTTCAATTATTTTAGTAATTTTAGGTAGCAACCCATGCAGACCCCGCACATTCTTATCGTTGAAGACGAGTCAGTCACCCGTAATACCCTCAAAAGCATTTTTGAAGCTGAAGGCTATATGGTTCATGAAGCTACCGACGGCGCAGAGATGCATCACGCCCTGTCGGAACATGATATTAATTTGGTCATCATGGATATCAACCTACCGGGTAAAAATGGCTTGTTGCTGGCGCGAGAGCTTCGAGAGCATGCCGGTGTTGCATTGATGTTTCTTACTGGCCGCGATAACGAAGTTGACAAGATCCTTGGGCTGGAAATCGGTGCCGACGACTATATTACCAAGCCCTTTAACCCCCGCGAACTTACTATACGCGCACGCAATTTGCTGTCCCGTACCATGAATCTGGGCGGCGCTCTTGAAGAGCGCAAATTGGTGGAAAGCTATAAATTCAACGGCTGGGAGCTTGATATCAATAGCCGTTCTCTGCTCAGTCCCCATGGCAAGAGTCATAAGTTGCCGCGCAGTGAATTCCGCGCTATGCTGCATTTCTGCGAGAATCCAGGCAAGATCCAATCCCGCGCAGAGCTGTTGAAAAAAATGACAGGCCGCGAGCTTAAAGTTCACGACCGCACTGTGGACGTCACTATCCGTCGCATCCGAAAACATTTTGAATCTTTGCAGGATACGCCGGAAATCATCGCCACCGTTCATGGTGAAGGTTATCGTTTCTGCGGCGATTTAGAAGAGTAAGCTTTAATTGACGACGACCTCCTCCTCGCAGGGGAGGAGGAGGTCCGATGACCCTTTCGTCACCCACTAGTAAACGGCTTCGCGTCGCCCCTATCAGCCGCCGCCCGATATGCCAGATAGCCACGGTCGCCCATTTCCGTTAAAGTTGAATTCCTTCGCACAGAAATATAGCGGTGCATATGACACCATAGCCTCACGCACGGTGCCGGACAAGCCGGTTACGGACGCGATTCGCCCCAGGAAATAATCGGCGCTGCGCTCAGCACATTCTTGGGTGAACCTTACACCACCCGATCTGAATAGGAGAGATACACTAGCGCGTTTCGTTTGGGATCATAAAAGCGTATTGATGATACAATCAGTGGGTCTGGCATCGCGTTCCATGCCAAGCCGAAAGTCAATATAGAGTAGAGTAAGGTGACGATTCTTCGCGCAGATCTGCTGGGAGTGCTGTGCATTCTGAGCGGCAATATCAAACACGATGAACGCTGAGCGTGCCCGCCAGCAGCGTCTGGCGCGCCCTATCTTGCCGAGGTAATCTGTGGCTAAAGCGGTAAAATGTGCTTTTGTTTGTAACGAATGCGGTGCGGTTTATCCCCGCTGGCAGGGGCAATGTACCGCCTGCCATGCTTGGAACATTATCACCGAAGTTCGCCTTGGCCTTGCCGCCACGATGCCGTCGGCGCGCAACGAACGGTTCAGCGGCTACGCCGGCGAGAGAGAAGTGAGCAGAGTGCAAAAGCTTTCGGACATCAGCCTGGAAGCTCTGCCTCGTTTCTCCACAGGTTTCAAAGAGCTGGATCGCGTGCTGGGCGGCGGCATGGTGCCGGGTAGCGCAATTTTGATTGGCGGCAGCCCTGGCACCGGGAAAAGTACGTTGCTGTTGCAAACGCTCTGCAAGCTGGCCGGCGAAATGAAAACCCTGTACGTTACCGGTGAGGAGTCCCTACAACAGGTAGCGATGCGTGCCCACCGGCTTGGGCTGCCTACCGGCAATCTGAATATGCTGTCGGAAACTAGCATTGAGAAAATTTGCCTGATCGCGTCGCAGGAAAAACCACGTTTGATGGTCATTGACTCGATTCAGGTCATGCACATGGACGATGTGCAGTCTTCTCCGGGCAGCGTCGCCCAGGTGCGGGAATCCGCCGCCTATCTAACCCGCTTCGCCAAAACTCAAGGCGTGGCAGTAATCATGGTCGGTCATGTGACTAAAGACGGCTCGTTGGCGGGTCCAAAAGTACTTGAGCACTGTATCGATTGTTCCATGATGCTTGACGGCGATTCCGATTCCCGTTTCCGTGCTCTGCGTAGTCATAAAAACCGGTTCGGTGCAGTAAATGAGCTTGGCGTGTTCGCCATGACTGAGCAAGGGCTGCGTGAAGTCAGCAATCCCTCGGCGATATTCCTAAACCGCGGGGAGGAGATGACGCCAGGCAGCAGCGTGATGGTAGCTTGGGAGGGCACTAGGCCACTGCTAGTCGAGATCCAAGCACTGGTGGATCATTCGATGATGGCCAATCCAAGCCGGGTGGCAGTGGGGCTTGAGAAAAACCGGCTGGCGNCGATCCTGCTGGCGGTGCTACACCGCCACGGCGGGCTACAGATGGCGGATCAAGACGTCTTTGTTAACGTGGTCGGAGGCGTGAAGGTCAGCGAAACCAGCGCCGATTTGGCGCTGATGCTAGCGATGGTATCCAGTTTACGCGACAGCGCATTGCCAAAAAATCTAGTAGTATTCGGCGAAGTTGGTTTGGCGGGGGAGATCCGCCCGGTTCCAAGTGGCCAGGAGCGGATCACTGAGGCCACCAAACATGGTTTTCGCCTCGCCATCGTGCCACATGCGAACGTGCCGAAAAAAACGCCGGACAATATGCAGATCTTCGGCGTAAAAAAACTAGCCGACGCGCTGGCGATACTGGAAGAACTCTGACGCTGAGGAATATATGTTGTCGTTCAACTATCTGAAAAACGCTATCAAGCAGCAGGGATGCACCTTACAGCAGGTAGCAGAAGCCTGCGGCATCAGCAAGGGCTACCTTAGCCAACTGCTGAACGCGAAAATCAAAAGCCCGAGCGCCCAGAAGCTCGAAGCCATCCACTGTTTCCTCAGGCTGGAGTTTCCCCGGCGGCAGAAAACGGTCGGGGTGATATTCGGCAAGTTTTATCCGCTGCATACTGGGCACATCTATTTGATTCAGCGGGCTGTTAGTCAAGTGGATGAGCTACATGTGATCCTCAACTACGACGATCAGCGCGACATGCGGCTGTTTGAAGACAGTGCCATGTCTCAGCAGCCCACTCTCAGCGACAGGCTGCGCTGGTTGCTGCAAACCTTCAAGTACCAAAAAAATATCCGTATCCATGCTTTCAATGAACAGGGGATAGAGCCTTACCCACACGGTTGGGATGTCTGGAGCCAAGGCGTAAAGATTTTCATGGCCGAAAAAGGCATCGAGGCGGATTTTATCTATTCGAGTGAAAAACAGGATCTCGCGTATTATCGTGAACATCTGGGGATTGAAACAGTGATTATCGATCCTGATCGTTCGTTTATGTCCATCAGCGGAGAGCAAATCCGCCAGGATCCTTTCCGCTATTGGGACTATATTCCCACGGAAGTAAAACCGTTCTTCGTCCGCACCGTGGCATTGATTGGCGGAGAATCCAGTGGAAAGTCAATTATGGTCAACAAGTTGGCAAATATATTTAATACAACCAGTGCCTGGGAATATGGCCGTGATTATGTATTCACCCACCTTGGCGGCGACGAGATGGCGCTGCAATATTCCGATTACGATAAAATTGCGTTAGGCCAGGCACAGTTCATTGATTTCGCCGTGAAATACGCTAATAAGGTGACCTTTATCGATACAGACTTCGTTACTAGCCAGGCATTTTGCAAAAAATATCATGGACGTGAGCATCCTTTCGTGCAAGCGATGATTGATGAATACCGTTTCGATTTAGTTATCCTGCTGAAAAACAATACCCCTTGGGTCGCCGACGGTCTACGCAGTCTCGGCACGCCAGCGGACCGTGATGAGTTCCAGAGTTTGCTTGAGGAGTTACTGCACGACAATCACATCCCCTACGTGCGGGTGGATGTGGCGGATTATGACCAGCGCCTATTACAGTGCATTACGCTGGTGAAAGAGCTGTTGGGGGAGCCGCTGACGACATTGCCGGCAAACGCCGAGGCACGCCAAGTTCGTAGGCGCAACGGTAGCTGCGCCAGGCAAACCTAAAACGTCTGCTTGGAGGCACTGTAACGCACTTGATGGCCGTCAGGCCATTTTCTTGTACTTGACGGCGCAGTTGTAACGCTTCAGCGTCCAGCGTCCTTTTCTTGTGCTCTTCGTATTCAGTGAAGTTTCCCTCAAAAGAATTTGAGGTTCCCTTCGTCCTGGTAGTTGATAATGCGCGTGGCGATGCGGTCGAGGAACCAGCGATCATAGGATACGACCATAGCGCAACTGGGGAACTCCAGCAGAGCGCTTTTCAGCGCGTGCAACGCTTCTACATCCAGATCGTTGGTCGGCTCATCAAGCAGCAGCATATCAGGTTCTTTCAGCAGAAGCTAGCAAACAGCGACCCGCGGGCATCCTCCACCGGACAGGGTGTCAATTTTAACGTCCCAGGGCGCGGACAGACGTAGTGCGTCTGCGGCGTGTTCCAGCTGATTGTCCAAATTATGGCCGTCATAGGCCTGGATGATAACTTCCAGCTCCCGCTGCTCTTTGGTCAGTTTATCAAAGTCGGCATCCGGTTTAGCATAGGAGGCATATACCGTGTCCAACCGGATCAGCGCTTTCTTGACGTCCGCTACGGCAGTTTCGATCTCTTCGCGAACAGTTTTCTCGTTATCAAATCAGAGCCTTCTACGGTAAATAACAGATGTTAATGCCGGGTGGCGGCCGGGCCGAGCTTCGCCACTGATGTCGGTGTTGGATATCAGCCATGATACACAGCAGTGTTGATTTCTCTGCTCTATCAAGACCCAGGACGCCGATTTTGGCGCCGAGGGGAGGAGAACAACTCAGCGAAATATTTTTCAGAATATGGCGTTTCGGCAGCGGAACCGATTTTGCAGATGCGGCGCATAGTGTAGACGAATTTTTAGCTACTTTGGGATAACCCTCATATTAATAGGGTTTTTGACTGTCCCGCGCGGCGGCAAGAATGAGTGGGACATGACCCGCCAGTGCGATAACCCAGTTTAGCCCGTTTCGGCGCGTAATCACAGCGTGACGGACAGCGGCAGATTGAGCACATGGTCAGCAACGCAGCGGTGGAGAGGAGACGTTACAACTGGCTAGCGGCCAAAGAAGAAGAACGACATCCCCCCGCTCACTGCGGAGGAAAAGGGGACACGCCAGGGCTACCACCACCCCACCGAACGCCGTAGACCGTAAAAGAGAGTAATTGCCAGCTTTCACCCGCCTCACGACGGCGGTTTGCTATATTAATAATTTTTATTGTCATATGCGGCTAGTGCTATTCTGCTGGCTTGGCTAGCATGTGAACAGAAACCAGTCAGTTAAAAGCGCGCAATGATATTCCTGCGGCGGGACTGGTAATCAGTTGAGGATGAGTAATGATGGTCAAGGTGGACAGATGGCAGTTGTGGGTAGTAGCAATCGGAATGATGCTGCTGCCTGTGGTGGCGCAACTGCTGCTCACCCTGCGCGACTATCCCCTCTATCCCTATCTGGCGTACCGGCAGCTATCGCAAGATCTCTCCCAGGTCAGTCCCGATTAAATCAATCCCTTTATCCGGGCTAACCCGACGCTGTCGCCGGCTCTCTCCTTGTCCTCGCGCTATGTTAACGAACTGGTGAATCGTCAGGACTATAACCTGCTGGTCTTTAGTCCGTAGCTGCCAAAAAGTCCGTAGCTGCCAAAATTGGTGGCTACACGTTGCAATTTCTATTATGCTAAATAGGGCTACCGGCAAGCCGAAGGAGGCTTGGAACGGCGCCAATAACATCTGGCTGAACGGGTATTTTCTCCTGGAAAGTTGCAGTAAACTGTTTGGCTTTTGGGACCAGGCTGGCGAGAATAGCCCGCTGGCTACCATCGAACGAATACTGTTAGCGGTGAAAGAGAGTAGTATCGCTCTGGTCAACTATCTGTCAAAGCAACTGCCCGCCGAGTACCAAACCATAGGAAACGCACTGTCGGCGCTACAGGATAACTCGGTGATATTACCGGATTTCGCCCGCAACGTCAGCTTCACCGATTTGACCCGCCAGGCGATGCAGATTGTCTTTGCCTACCTGGCCCGCACCGATGTGGGAAATGCCTGTTCCCTGATTCCGATTGTGGCCAAAGCGTAGCAAATGCGCAATAGCGAACGGTTATCGCTTGAATAGAGCGTCGCCTATCGGCTGATGGGCACCGATGGCAATCCAGAACAGTCGCACTGGTCACTGGTGCGATGGGATTATTTTTCGCAGCCATTCTATCGCATTACTGGAACGACGCATTCGCATGTCGCTGGACCATGGCAATATTTTGGAGGTCCGCGCCTGGTTGGAACAGTTACCAGAAGAGGATCGGCAAAAGGATGAATGGCATCATTGGTGCGGTAGGCTGTTAAGGACGCTGGCCAGCGTGCGCAGGAGGAGGCGCTATTGCGTTCGCTCATGCAAGTGTACGGGTTTTATCCCATAGTGGAGGCGGTTAAGCGAATGCTAGTCATTAGTCATTAACGTGGTGTGCGTGCGGATTTGATGATTGCCCATCGGCTGGGGCGGCACGCCGCTGTCAATATCAATGCTAGACACTCGGTAATTACCCGGGCCGAGCATACAATCAAAAGCGTGCTGAATAGCGTCAACCTTGGCCAGGTTGCGGGTGGCAGCAATTACACTGTACATAGTGTCTGGTTAACTTCTGTCTCTTTCACGCAGGCAGTATAACGAAAAAAAGTATGTTACAATTTACCTTGTTTGACATGGCGAAACTGAATGGAATGCGATGCGCTGTATTCACGGGCAATCCTACAGCGCATTAACCGCTAATGGTGAAGGCCAGCCGGAACAGGTCGCTGAACGGGTCCTATCACTGAGTATCCCATATTATCAGTAGGGATTTGGCCGTACACGCTACCATACCGCAGAGATCATCACCGTCTTCTGCAGCTGCAAGATGACGGTGGACGCGCGGTTACACGAGTTGGATATGGGGTATTAGAAACCCGTGATATCGCTACCCTGATCGACGAGGAAAAGAAGTGGCGTCGGAATTGGTCAATGGCACTGAAGGCGGGCGCATTCCTGGCGGTTAGTCTATGACCGAAATGACGACACGCATGAATACCGCCCTCAACCACTGCCTGACGTTGCTGGCGGGCAGTATGCTGCTTTAGTCAGACACGGTATGCGCTCGACTGTCTGATAAGGACCGTCTTGGGTCTGCTGGCCTATGCCGAACGCCGACTGTAGCTGCGTAACTGCTCTCTCGCATGAATTACCAACAAAGTCCGTGGCTGGCGTCTGGCTGGGTGATGAGTTACAGCGTTAATAGTGCACTGGAATCAGGTAGTCGCAGCGGATAGCATCCGGCAAATCCGCGTCCGGTTTGTGCTACCGGGGAAAAGAATCGTTCGATATCGCATCCCTTACGGCGCACCAGGCTTTACGATGGCAGTTAAGTGCCGTCTAGTGACAGAATGAAGTCCTGCAGGTCGTTGAACTGGCCTTGATAAATTAAGCAGACGTATTCCCCCATCCAGATAGACAGGCTCGTCGCCCTGGATATTTTCCGGCATGTATTGTTGCGGATCAATAGCGATGATATAAAGTACTTCCTGCTCATTCTCTTTCTCCAGGCTGGGATGGGTATTATTAAAGCCATACAAGAGATAGGCGGCAGACATTTGGCTTCCCTAGATATTGACGCCAGAAATGGATGCGCAGCTCGGTATGGAAGCTGCTGAGCTACTCCGACAGCAGGTATAACTTTGCGTGACGCTGATCATATTTCCATCGCCGGCAGCCGGATGGACTCCGCCTGGGGCCGCACGCATTGTTACAGACGAATCGGTGGTTGGATACCGGTGGAATCCCACTCTTCTTTGTAGCGATACAGTGCTGGCATCTTGGAGAATTATTTCTAAAAAGGGCAGGTAAATGTTTGCTAGGAATCGAAACGGTACTGGGGTGCCGATATCTAGTATTAGCCATAAGATAATCTGCGCGCGCGAATATAGATAGGTACCGATGGAGTGGCCAGTCGCTTCTTTAAACATACGCTGTAGGTATTATTTGGAATAGCCCGCTTATACAGCGACATTGTCTAGTGACAACAGCTGATCCAGAGTTATCGAGCCAATTTAACAGGTCACGAATGATACCAGCTTGATCCATAACAATCCTCAGAAAGCAGCGAAGGAGTCGTTGAAAAGCGTCTACTCATAACAGCAATATTTTGTATAAAATCCATTATAATATATACAACCTTATTATTTATATTTAATATAAATTAGTCACGCCGGTTCCTTTGCCACGGCGGCCTCAAGGGGAGCTACAGAAAAGTACGTTGAACTATGAATAAAAATCGTTATTATCCTGATGGGCTACACTTTCTCTTCTGCCTTGGGAAGGCCTAAACCGAGAAAGTAAGTTCCTTCGACACCGTAGTTATAAGCCGTTCAGCCCAGATCATAAAATCGTAGTGGAAGCGTTTGACGATCCCGAGGTGCCTAATGTGACCTGTTATCTCAGCCATACCAAAACCGGTGGCATCAAATGCGGCCTTGGCCTGGCCGAAAGATACGTCCGATGAGGCGATTTTTTGCCAGCAAGCGAGTTTAATTACCCTAAGCGATAAGATTAAAAGCCGCCCTGATCACAACAGCGTCGTGTTTCAACAACGTACATCAGCTGATTTTTAAATGCCTACAGGTGGTACACCATTTGCACCGTCGTCAATCGCCGTCGCCTGGCTGATGGAGATAGCTAGTTTGTCCGCCAGCCGCGTCAGTTCCCGTGCCTTGTAACCAGCATCCACCGCTGCCCCAACACCAGCCGATCAAACATCCATCACGAATCTCAAGCTCGTTGGCAGCGATGGAAAAAAACACGGACTGTCAAGCAGCAGTTCGGCGAAATAGTAAAGCCGTAGGAGGCGATAGTGACATGCCAGCCCAAGCATCGGCGTCTTTTTAAGGTGGCGACCCGCTGGCGCAGACTGGAGGTGAAATTCAGTTCGCCGTGCATTTCTCACTCGGGTAATCTTGGTCGGCTATGCGCCAACTCCCGCCATTTGGCTATCTCATCAATGCATTCATTTTTATCGCCGTGGAGGCCATATCCATCATTAGCAGGCCCGGCGCGCACAAATTGGGCGTTTTACCAAAGGGGGTAGCCACGTCCAAGCTCGTGATCATCGGCCAGCCGCGTGGCGTGTGCCATCAGTAATCCCGCCAGACGTACCACCCGATAGTTGTCGATTTTCCAGGCGGAAACTACCACAATCGCGCGCCTAGCGCGCGGCCTGATACCGCGACAAATCCTGTTTATCCAAATTTTTGCCGTATAACAACTAACCGGTATGGCCAGCCTGATAATCCAGCGGCATGACCTCATCGCCGCTTAATGACAAAGACAATCCCGGCCAGTGTGAAACCCCTCAAGCAGATCGAATAAGGTCAGACTATTGAGCATGTTAACTCCTGTAGGACTAGGACGATGACGATGTTCACAGCCGTCTTTAGCTTAGCTATAGCTTAGCTAAGCGTAACAAGCTATCCTACCGCCGACGCTTCCGGCAAAATAAAGCATCCAAAAGAGAAAGGAAAACTTATAGCCCGCGCCAAATTCTCGTTCTGTCTACACTGCACAGTTATCCGTGCTGATTTGCATCTCGCTGCCGCTGGTATTAATACAAAGCGCGGGCCATTTCGGCATTAGTCACCAAATGTCCCGCTCGGCGCAGAGAGTTGGAGGATGAGCTTACCCGCCAGCTCACTGGCGAGCTAGCACACACTTGATAACCAGCCGTGATAATAACAGTGCCCTATCAAATAGGTGCTGTGTCATCTCACGCGCAATAGCCGCATTCTCGATGCCAAGGTGTATAATATGGACGAGTAGTCTGGTAGTAGCCTGGCTCGGGCGAAAACATCAGCTTACGCGGCCGGTTGGCTATCGGCAATCAGAAAGCAGGAAGCTTATTCAATCACCAGCTGGTGCGGACGATCAAAGGTGACAAAGGCCCGCTTGGTTTTGTCTGTCTGACGCTGGATACCCACATGCTGGAGATTAAAGCCAAACAGGTATATGACACTACTGACCTGCTGCGTCTGATGATACTACTGGCGCTCGCCATCGGCATTATCCTGGCACGTACTCTGCCGCAAAAC
>NZ_LECR01000010.1:37737-38085 GCF_001602625.1 Sodalis-like endosymbiont of Proechinophthirus fluctus | reverse complement strand
GAACGGCGCGCGGAATAGGATGAGGATGACGCCGCCTCCCCGTGGACGACACAAAGCCCACTAACACTCCCTGAGACGGCATCTCCGCCAGGCTAGGTACGGATTTAGCACGGGTCGCCCAATAATACCGATTCCAGCGCAACTTCAATCATATCGTTGAACGTGGTCTGGCGATCGGCCGCGCTTAAAGCTTCTCCGCTACGGATATGATCCGACACGGTGCAAATCGCCAGCGCGCGCGCGCCAAATTCCGCCGCTACACCATAAATCCCAGCAGCTTCCATTTCCACGCCTAAAATGCCGTATTTTTCCAGTACGTCGAACATCTGCGGATCGGGGGTATAAAAT
>NZ_LECR01000010.1:33610-37683 GCF_001602625.1 Sodalis-like endosymbiont of Proechinophthirus fluctus | reverse complement strand
GCATTGAGCACCATGTCGAAATCGGCGATGGCGGCGAAATCGTGATCTTTAAAACGCATGCGGTTCACTTTAGAATCAGTGCTGGCTCCCATGCCGATAACGATATCCCGCACATTGACGTCGCTTCTAATCGCGCCGCAGGAGCCTACTCGGATAATCTTTTTCACGCCGAAATCGGTAATCAGCTCTTTGGTATAAATTGAGCAGGACGGAATGCCTATACCGTGCCCCATTACCGAGATGGCCCGCCCTTTATAGCTGCCGGTATAGCCCAGAATGCCGCGCACCTGATTAACTTCCCGAGCATCGGAAAGGAAGGTGTTGGCAATATGTTTTGCCCGCAGCGGATCGCCCGGCATGAGTATAACCTCAGAGAAATCGCCCATTTCAGCATTAATATGCGGCGTTGCCATACTCTGATTCCTTTTTGTATTGAGGATAAAACGGTCAGCCGGCCCCAGCAGGACAACGGTGAATAATCACAGGCTAAGGACTAGCCGCTTAGTGACGTCTTGGCGAAGTCAGGGCGGCAGCCGTGTCATCTATAGGTGCCGCCCCGCCCAGCTAAATTATCGCTTTGCCATAGCCCATCGGCGAGAGACCAAAGTAGCGAGCCACCGTCTGGCCAATATCGGCAAACGTCGTTCGATGGCCGTAAAAACCTGGATTCACTTTCTGACCATAGATCAGCACCGGCACATGCTCACGGGTATGATCGGTACCGTGCCAAGTGGGATCACAGCCGTGATCGGCGGTGAGTATCAAGATATCATTGTCTTTCACCCGCGACATCAGTTCCGGCAATCGGCGGTCAAACAGCTCTAACGCCGCCGCGTAACCCGCGACATCCCGCCGGTGACCGTAGGCGGAATCGAAGTCAACAAAATTGGTGAATACCAGGGTGTTATCCCCCGCCGCGTCTATTTCCCGCACCGTCGCATCGAATAAGGCATCAAGGCCGGTAGCCTTCACCTTTTTACTAATACCCACCTGGGCATAAATATCGGCTATCTTACCCACCGATACTACTGTCCCCTTTTTTTCTTCTACCAGCTTTTGCAAAATGGTGGCGGAGGGCGGCGGCACCGCCAAATCGTGTCGGTTGCCGCTACGCTCAAATTGGCCGGTCTGCACGCCGATGAAGGGCCGGGCGATAACGCGACCGATATTGTAACCGCCGTCGGTGAGAATATCGCGTGCTATCTCGCACAAATCATACAGACGCTGCAAGCCGAAAGTCTCTTCGTGGCAGGCTATCTGAAATACCGAATCCGACGAGGTGTAAAAAATCGGCTTCCCGGTACGCATATGCTCTTCCCCCAACCGGTCGAGGATCACCGTCCCCGACGCGTGGCAATTGCCGAGGAAACCTGGCAAGCCCGCGCGGGAGATTAACGCTTCCAGCAGCACCGGCGGAAAACTATTTTCCGTTTCCGGGAAATAACCCCAATCGAACAGTACCGGCACCCCCGAGATTTCCCAGTGCCCCGATGGCGTATCTTTGCCGGAGGAAATCTCGCTGGCATAGGCGTATGCGCCAATGATCTCTGCCTGCTTATCCAGCCCCTGCGGAAAATGGCCGGTGGATTGTTCAGCGGCCTTAGCTAACCCGAGGCGCGTCAAATGGGGTAGTTTTAGCGGTCCGTTACGCCCGTGATTGGCGTCGCCACGCTCACAGCGCTCGGCGATATGTCCCAGTGTGTCCGATCCGCGATCGCCGAATTTATCGGCATCACCAGCGGCCCCGATACCAAATGAGTCCAGAACCATAATAAATACACGTTGCATAATTGTTCTCCTGCTTGCGGTGAAATACCGGTCTATCGGCCGCTTTTGCGGCGCGTTCGAGGGGGCGGCATGTTCGCTCCTGCAATAGAAAGCTGGCAGACTAAACGCACGCTGCCGTAATGCGGCGGTAAATGACCGATAACGCTTCCGCTGCCCCGTCGCCGAGCTAGCTGCGTGGATAACGGACCGCCGAGCGGCACGACAGTCATCCAGAGAACACGGGTACCATAGCGCAGACATAGCCTGCGCTAGCGGGGAAGACCGGCTTATTCAGCGTCGCCACTGGCGGCAAATAGTGGTCATAGAGCTAGAAATCCTCAAGGCCTGCGGTCATTAGTATTTCGCTGCACCATTAAGTATTTTGCTGCACAGCGCTATAGTGACTTCAAACAGCCGCGGATTGCGTTTGTCATTGGTCAAAAAGAGAACCGCTTCGCGGACTTCCAGCACATTGCCGCCGGCGCTAGAGACCAAGACCTGATTCCTATGGTCACAGCAGCGCGGTAGTCCTGCACCCTACGCCGTTAACGGCGATGATAATAGTCTGCGCCAGCACCTCGGAGCGAGAGTGGTCATTAGGGCGCCGGAGCTTACCTTCACATCCATCACCAGCATATCCAAGCCCTTCCGCTAGTTTCTTCTCCAGAATCTAAGCGGTGATAAAGGGGATCGAATCCACCGGCGAGGTAATATCACGGGTGGCGTAGATGCGCTTATCCGCCGGCGCCAGCGAATTAGTTTGTCCTATAATCGCCACGCCGACCGATTTTAATCTGGGCTCAGAAGGTGTCGTCGTCCAGAAAAATCGATAACTCCAGAATCGCCTCAAGTTTATCGAGCGTACCACCTGTATGCCACAGTCCGCGACCGGACACCATCGGCACGAAGCTGCCGCAGGCAACGATTATTAGCTCTAGCATCAGCCGAGGTGACATCCCTACGCCGGCGGTGTATTTAAACCCACGTTATCGCCAGCGCCCTCTTCGACGATAACGTTCAGCATGATGCTGTCGCTTTCAAACGTCGCGTTATCGGCACTTTATTGGTAGGGGTTTAATGAAATCAGTGCCGTCCGCAAAATCGCGATTTGCGACGCGCGATAGATAAGGTCAGCTAATCGCAATTCTCACCGCTCACTATGATTACTTTCAGGAGCACCTGTGAGGCATGATATAATTCGTTAGCCCATTTCACTATTTCCAGACCTATTTGCTCATTGCCGGCGATAAACGCTTGATAAGGAAACGATATCCACCTCATCCGCGCCGTAGGCGATAGCGGCACGTGTTTCCGACAGCGCGACGTCGAGACAGTCATCGCCGTGGGAGAAATTAGTCACGGCGGTGCACATCACCGCCGTGACCTCTCTCATCGGAGAGTGTAGGCCTGGTAGCACAAGACGATCACCTTTTCATCGGTATCCTCATCATTCAAGGTGGTCAGATCCTTGAGGCCCAACGCACGCTGGGCCGCAAGGGTTAATTGATTCATTTTACTCTACCGTTTTTCGCCGTGGAGTGAATCAGTAAACAGAACGAGGAACAGACGACTGTTCACGCCACTGCGCTATTATCCAGTGCACGGGTATCCTGCTCTCCCCCGTATCTCGCTGGCGCTATTTTCTCATATTTAAGCGAAATAAGCTGCTGCATTATCTCGTTTTATGCGCGACAACACAGAAATCATGCTGCTCGTGTACCATGCGCCGCTGTTCGTGGCTGAACGCATTTATCTTAGCCCGGTAATCGTAGGTGCGCGTTCCACAGCCTTCATGAAGGCGCCTCTTTACTAATCTGCGGCGCCGGGCGGATTAATATCCCTCGGGTTCCTTTTGCTGGCAGCCGGAATAGACGCAGGCTATTGTGATAAAGCAGTCTCGGCAATTTCCAGCGGCGGGCTCGCACGCAGCAAAGGTCTGGCGGATCTGCTCCGGTCGGTTAGGCTAGCCCTGGTAACTGGACAGCAGCATATCAGGCATATCGATCTCCAGCAGCAGGCATGACAACGACAATCACGCAATGACATCGCGGGTTTTACTAGCACTAGAATAAGTGAGATGGTCCTGCCGACGCCGAAATAAAAACCAATACAAATACGTCCTCCTGCTGATAGCTGCCGGCGAAACCATATAACTATCCCAATACGCAACAAGGTAATGGTTAGCAACAGCTTGGCCAGCCTTGTCGTGTATGCGGAGGAAATGCAGTATCACCGGCAAATCGTAACGCGCTGACAGATGCAATTGCCGACAATAACGCCAGTTGCGGCTACGGTATATAATACAT
>NZ_LECR01000010.1:18810-33582 GCF_001602625.1 Sodalis-like endosymbiont of Proechinophthirus fluctus | reverse complement strand
CCGCCGTTAACGTCTCATGGTGCTGGGGCAAATGCTGCTCTAAAATAAGTCGACGTCCGCATCTTGATGCTGATCTATGGCGATGGGATGCAAACAGAGCATGACATGCAGTATCAGATGGCATTCCGCCAGTGTTAGCATATCGGCGAAGCGAGCAGCTGTGCTACCGAGTGCACCACAATACTTTCAATACTGGCCGCCGACGCCTGACGTAAACTTTGATGTTCCCTGGCCTAAAAACGGTGGAAAATCGAAATGACAATATGTGTCGATAAGGTGCGGTTAGTTCATGAGTCCTCCTCCCCTGTACCAGTGGCCTTTGGGTCAGTAGGTTGAGTCGTTTCCCTTACCAAACTTATAATATAAAGCGTCGCCAGGCGTTGACAAGGCCTTCACCAATGCGAACAGCTTGCAGTGTCGACTCCTTACGCGATTACTTCACGTCGGTAATTAGCCAAGTCCTCGCAGCGCTAAAAAGAGGCTGGACGAGTGTGGAGGCGGGCCAGTAGCAAGCATCAGGAATACAGCTAAGACCACTCTTGAGCGAGAGTCAAGAGTGAGTCTTAAGCAGTATAATCACGCTAGGGTTGTAGTAAAACGCTATGAATATAGTAGGGGCGAAACTTGACGATTAAAACGCCGGATAGGTAACCATTGCTTCCCGTAGCCATGCACAGTCGCTATCAAATACCTACAACAACCACATATTATGGCTTTTCTAATGTTTCAATCTGCCTATAACGATATCGTTATTCATAAGCTTCTCTGGAATAACTGTCCAATATGACTGGCCAGAAATCCAGTGGCTGTTAAAAGCTTCACTTACCTGATGCGACGACCAGTAAACAGGCTTATCAGGAACAGGATAATACCGACGACGAACAGGATTTTCGCTGCCCAGGCAGCCGTACCTGCCAGACCACCAAACCCTAATGCAGTTACAACTAAGGCAATAAAATGCGCTAACAAAACATAAGCCTATCCTTATCCAAATGATGAAAGTACAACTTTTGTATTACCGGAGGAGAGGGAGATTACCCTTCTTCCTATGGCAATACCGGTTATTTTAGTCCCTTTAATCGCGCAATGATCGCGGTTACCTTCGTAAGCTACCAGTATTACTGGTCGGACGTCAGATCGTTTTTAACGCTCTTCACGTCATCCACCGCTTTGGCAACACGCTTTCTACACGGGTGATCTGCGTCGTATTTTCCATCTCACTGCTCAACTGCACGCGATACCGTCAGTAGTTTCGATTTTAATCATCCGCAACGGCACAATATTGTCAGCCAAGAATTTCGCTTTTACTTCGCTGGTAACCGCCGTGTCTCTGGCGTAGGTCTTGTGACCGACGTTTTATTGGTTTCCTTGACGTATAACTTATCGCTAACCGATTCCACACCTTTGACAGTGCACACGAAGGCGACTCTTTTTTCCGCTTGGCTCTGGTTTGCGACGAAACCACTTAGCATCATACTACCCCTTGATTAGTTTCAACGGAAATATCGTTGCTGTTGACAGCATCATTGCTCACCAGCGTACTTTTAACCTTCGCGGTAATGGCACTGTCGCCCCCATATATATGCCCCGATGCTGACTTCATTGAGCTATCAATTTTCTGCCCGTTGCATTTTCCGCGGACTTATCGTCCTGCGTCACGAAGATATCCGCCATTGCGGTTGCACCAGCTAGGACTGAATCCAGTACTATATAGCTATAGCCATCAGCGATTATGCAATCTTAGTCTTATTTCATCGATGTTTTCCTTTTATCATTCCACCAAATGCCTGGGCGATGTGCCACAACTGTAGCCTGAACAATGCGCCGCCGCATGGCAAGCCAGTCTGATATCTAACAATATCCGCATTTTGCAATCTCGCAGGTAACCCTTCATTAAAAAACGTAAGGTGATCTGATCTCCACCATTACTGCGATCTATTCTATTAGTGGCCTTATTCCCTCCTGAGGATTGTGGACAATAAACAGCATATCTTCACGGTCCTTGACAGCAAATTGCTCTGACTTAGCTGGATTTATTAGCTTAATTAACCACTCCGCCAGTGACAATTTAATTATAGACTATTATATACCATTACAAGTAATTTTCATATTCAGGAAAAGAAAATCGTCAAATCAAAAGCAGAAGCAAGGGGTTAGAAACTCCCCTGGACCAAAGAGTCAGCCGCGCCTAGTGAGGGGGTTGTGACGCCGCCGTTTTAGCAGCTGGCCGCCGAGGGTAGCTATGATTAATGTTCGCGCGTTTTATGGAACTGAATATCCGGATAGCGTTCCTGGGTCAGATTCAGGTTCACTATGCTCGGTGCGATATAGGAGAGGTTATCGCCGCCGTCAAGCGCTAGATTGAGTTTATTTTTACGCTTGAATTCTTCCAGCTTTTTGGCGTCGCCGCATTCCACCCAGCTGGCAGTAGAAACGTTTACTGACTCATACAGCGCTTCAACGTTGTACTTGCTCTTCAGCCGTGCCACGACCACATCAAACTGTAGGACGCCGACCGCACCGACAATGAGATCATTGTTATCTAGCGGGCGAAAAACTTGTACCATCCCCTCTTCCGATAGTTGCACCAGCCCTTTAAGCAATTGCTTTTTCTTGAGTGGATCTCTCAGGCGGATACGGCGGAACAATTCCGGCGCGAAATTAGGAATACCGATAAATTTCAGCTCTTCACCCTGAGTAAAGGTATCGCCAATCTGGATAGTCCCGTGTTTATGTAGGCTGATAATATCGCCGGCGTAAGCTTCATCGATATTGGAACGGTCGCGTGCAATGAAGGTCAACGCATTGGCGATAATGACATCCGTACCGGTACGGGTACGTACCTGATGCAGTTTCATGCTCTTTTCATAGCGGGCCGGAGACGACGCACAAAACGCCATCCTGTCCCGATGCCTTGGATCCATATTGGCCTGGATCTTGAACACGAAGCCAGTGAAATTTTCTTCGTGCGCGCGCACAACCCGAACATCAGTCTGACGCGGCAGAGGCGGCAGCGCCCAGGCCACTAAACCGTCCAGCATATGATCGATACCAAAGTTGCCCAGCGCGGTACCGAAAAATACTGGTGTCAGCTCTCCCGCTAGGAAAACCTGTTCGCCAAACGGACGGGACGCGCCCTGCAGTCATTCCAGCTCTTCGCGCAATTGAACGGCCAGATCCCTTGCCCACTGCCTGGTCTAGTTCCGGGTTATTTAACCCTTTAACTGCCCGTATTACCTGGATGGTATAACCCTGTCCGCTTTGATAAAGGTATATTTCGTCCTTCGCAAGATGATAAATTCCCTTGAACAACTTACCGCATCCGATAGGCCAAGTGATCGGCGCGCAGGCAATACGCAGTTCGCTTTCCACTTTATCAAGCAATTCCATCGGATCGCGTATGTCGCGATCAACCTTATTTATAAAGGTCAGGATCGGCGTATCGCGAAGGCGGGTGATTTCCATCAGCTTGCTGGTCCGACCTTCAACCCCTTTGGCCGCGTCGATCACCATCAAACAGCAGTCCACCGCCGTCAGGGTACGGTAGGTATCTTCAGAAAAGTCCTCATGCCCCGGCGTATCCAGCAGATTTACCAGCGCCTGGCAGTAAGGGAATTGCATCGCAGATGTGGTGTAATGGAAATACTACGCTGCTTTTCCATTTCCACCCAGTCGGGATTTAGCGTACTAGTTAGAGCCGCGACCATTAACGATGCTGGCGGTTTGAATCGCCTGTCCGAAAAGCAGTACTTTTTCAGTAATTGTCGTTTTACCGGCGTCAGGGTGCGAAATAATAGCGAAGGTGCGCCGTGCCGCAATTTCGTCGGCATAGAGGTCGTTCTTCATGGTTACTTTCTCGATAGGCGCACACCACAGTGTCTTATCTGTCTAAAGGGAATTTGCTGGTTGCAGATTCTACATCACGGTATCCCCTCCCTGACATCCACAGAAGGGTATGGCGCCAGATAGATACTTCATTAAACCCCGGCGCGTAATATAGGGCGGTAGCCAGCGCATGGATTAACGTACTTCCAACCATAGCGTCAATACTTGCCGCTGATCCAACTCAGCTATCAGATAAATCGAGGAGCGCACCGTCCGTGGCCTTACTGCTGAAACTCTGGGTGGACCGCTACCGTAATGTTGAACAGTAACGCTTCATCCAGCACGGTCTGGATGATAGCGAAAGTTGCGATGCGATCGCCCACACACAGTTTGAAATTCAAATAGCATTCGCCTTGATTGCCAGCAAAGGCCTTAGCGTTCCAGGGAAAGGCATAGCAATCCTGTTTAATGTGTCAGGCTGTGGTGAGATCTACCAGCAGCAGCGGTAATATAGTATTCATCATCACTTATCCGGCGCCATAGCTCGCGCTTGGCGTCAGCATCCCTTGAAAGCGCCTCCAGCAGAGGTGTATGGAAAGAAGACATTCCCTCAAAATCGCGCAGGGCTTCAAGGCCGAGCCACCAGCAATGGCAACGGACGTTATCTGATAGCATCATCACTTGTAAAGGCGTCACCCCGTAGAGTTGCGCCGGCGTCAGCGTCATGCTGAGCGCCACATCGACCACTAAAGGATGATCGAGCGGCGGCGGTGCCTCGGCCACCAGTAATAAACGAATGCGCCCCGGTAAGGTGACCGCGACCTCCCCACGCAGCACCGCCGGGCGCCGGAGCGTCCATTGCGTAATGCCAAGTTGTTGTAACAGCCAATCGCGCCTTGTCCTCATTGTTTATCTCGTCGGCAGTCTTGATTCCGAGCTGCTATACTACCAAACCTATCGAATCCAGGGCAATGAAGCACTATACTCTCCCTGCTAGAATTATTGAGGAGCGTTTGTCGTATGTCTGTATTAACCTCAGCCAGTGAAGTCATACTTCGGCACCAGGATACATTCTCAGATAAACAGGTATTGATTGCCGGCGATGTGCAGGATTTGCTGCCGGGCCCGGCTTGACGCGCGAAGTGTACGGGTTCATACCGCCTGGTTTCACCACTGGCAGACGCTGGCCCGCGCGCTGAGCGAACAAGTGGTGCAATTCAGCCTGGCAGCTGACGCCGTCCTGGTGAGCAGGTGCGATACACTGGCAGGTGCGATACACTGATTTACTTCTGGCTTAAAAATAAACCGGAAGAGCTGTTCCAGATAACCAATCTCCTGTCTCTATTACCGTTGGGCTGCTATGTGTTTATGGTGGGGAAAAACCGCGGCGGCGTGCCGCAGTGCCGAGGCGATGCTGGACGTATGGTGTCCGCTGTGTAAGATTGATAGTGCTAGACACTGTGTTCTCTATCACGGCGAACTCATCCAGCAACCTCTTTTCGATGCGGAGGATTACTGGCAATCTTACCAGCTTGACGATGTGGTGATAAAAACCCTGCCTGGCGTCTTTAGCCGCGATGGGCTGGATAACAGCAGTCAACTGCTGCTGTCAACGTTCGAGCAGCCGATTTAAGGTTATATGGCCGATATCGGCTGCAGCGCCGGTGTACCTGTCGGCGGTCCTAACGAAAGGCGTGGCAGGGGTGCAGTTGACGCTCAGTGATGTGCATGCGCCAGCACTGGCGGCCAGTCGTGCTACCCTGGCGGCCAACGGCCTGCAGGGGGGAGGTGCTGGCGAACGATGTCTACTCCACCATCAGCGGCCCGCTTCGATATGATTATCTCCAACCCGCCGTTCCACGATGGTTACAAACTAATCTGAAAACAGCGGAGACTTTGATTCGTGGCGCGCTTGACCATCTGCATATTGGCGGCAAATTACGCATTGTCGCTAACGCTTTCCTGCCATATCCGTATCTACTCGATGCGGTATTCAGCAAATCATCAAGTGCTGGCGCAAAACAGCCGCCTTTAAGGTCTATCAGGCTTTCCATCAAGTGCAGCGTATCCGTGATAACCGGGGAGAACGCCGCTAACTCTAGATTGGAATACCGTACCCAGCCGCGCGCTGCTGGGCCAGTACGGTATTTTTTTTGCAACAAGTGCCAGCTAAATCACAAATAATCATTGACTTTAGCGTCAAAAACTCTAGAATCCACCTTCGCCTTAAGCGGCTGTCTGTGTCAAACGAAGGTGGCGGGATTATTGGTAGATGCGATAGCTTCAGATGTTAGTGTCTAACGGACGTAAGAATTTAAGTCCCTCTCTTCGCACCATCGTCAATGTCTCACTTCGCCTTTCCTTTTTATTCCCCTTTTTCTTGCACTAACCTCTATCAGGCTACTACGGCCGCCTCCCTTGCGCGTGCGGGATAATCCTTTTCCCCTCTGCCATGCTGCAATCTATCCCTCATCTCATCATTAGTACGTTGGCGATTTTGCTCACTGCTGCGCTTGTTAGTTTGCGATCGGTTTGCGGCAGAGAGACCTATTTCAACGCCCTTGGTTTACTGACGCTTGCACACGGCGATTTCTTTAATCTAGCAAGGTTTTGTTAAAGTGTCACCGAGCGTAGTTAATGACAATAGCAGAAAAAAAAATAAATTGAGCGCAAATAGAAAAATTAAATTCAGGTATAAAAACGCTTGTGGATTTATAGCGATACGTTATTTTCTCGCAACATTTCTTATTATTAGTTTTCACATCCTGGGCTTATAATTTTGTCTATGTATAAAAATTATAATACCTATGATAGGCTCTGCTAAAGTAAGATTAGCATATCGCTGCTGTTATTTTTATTACTTAACATCGCCTTTCCTCTTTTTTTACGTGGTGAGCGCGATAAATAACAATCGTCAGCGGAGTCGATAATCGTTGCGGCTTTATATTTGACCGTTTTGGTAAAAATTCTCATTCTTATGAATATTTATTCAATAAAATTGCAATTATTATTGGTATCTCATAGGCTTGCCATATTCTGTTCTGATTTAATCAGCTCTAGCGACGCCTAATAAAATATTTCTCTCCTTTATAGCCTGATAACGGTCTTTTCATTAGAGTCATTAGGTTTACCGATGATAATTTGCTAGTGTTTTACCTGAATAGCCTACTTTCGGCCATGACGTTAGTGGTGCTTGATGAGTTTATTTATATCGTCATGTTGCTGTTTACTATCGTGTTTCCTCTTATCAGTTTCTCCTTGCACCATCTGATGCAAAACTGTAGCGAGGCTTTCACTATTGATTTAGTGAGGCGCCTGGAAAAGCGAGAAAAATTCAACGATCTTAGCATGATCGATCTTGCTCACCGGCCTATATAACCGCTGCGGGCTGCATAACAGGCTCGAAGGGTTGCTCGGCGCGGGAGGTGGGTCTTGGCTGCCACTATTTGCTACTGTTGGATATCTACCATTTTAAGGCATATAATAATCATGGTCATAGCACGGGTGATAAAGCCATGGCTGCGATGGCGAGAAATTTCTAGTTCTGCTGATTGACGTTGATGAAATGGAAGAGAAGAACTAAGCCTGGCCGAGAACATCAAGCAGGCGGCGCTAGATCTAAAAATACTACATTTATATAATCAGGAATCTTCCACCACCATTACTCTGAGCGTGGGTATTACCTCGCTTATCGGCGCTAATATTGTTACGTCATTAACCGCAAGAAACCAGGATCTCTATCAGGCTAAATATCAGGGCCGCAACGCGGTAAAATTTACCGGACTGTCCGAAGGGGAGAAATGACCGTCCTCCACCGGAATGCTAAAATTTTTAAAATATTAATCAAAAAATAATCCACGATCTCCACCCTTATTATTCGTTATCTGTTTAACCGACTTAAAAAATAGCGACAAAATTGAGTATCATCTGAATTCTGCCGGTAACATGCCTCCCTGATATTTGCATTATTATTACCGCCATGAAACTATTTATTTTAGCAGTATTTACCCATACAGCCGGTATTAATACGTTCCCGCCGACGCGCTATTTAGCACGAGCGGAAAAAAGTAGTTTCTTTTAAAGGCGCTCATCTCAATTATGCAGAAGAGTCAGACGACTACCTAATTACCTTTGCACGGGGTGGCCAAGGCACTATGTATCTTTTTTCCGCACGGATACTCTTTGCCTAACATCATCGGCTTTCTCGCCTATCGCACTTAAGGTCCCGCTGTGCCTGCCATTCGGGGCTCGCAGACCGAACATCGGCGAGATGTGGGTGGCGTTGATAGCGACACTGGCATAGGTCGCAGCGCAGAAAAATCATAACCCATTAATTGACAATTGTATCCTACCTTTAATTTACTGCACGACCGATCCGGCATTAGACTCAAAGTGAGGCCATCATTCAGCTGAAGGAGAACATGATATAAGCAAGAAAATCACCATTTTGATTACTGATGAATTCGAGGATTCTGAATACACCTCTCCGGCAGACCTATAAGCAGGACTGGCACCAAGTAGTTGCTATCGAAAACAGTCGCTATCGAGAATTAGGCAGGAAAAACCGTCACCGGTAATAAAGGAGAAAATACCGTCATATAAAGGCATTAATGACGTTTCAGACCGCGGATTTCAACGCGCAGTTGCTCCTGGATGAGTATTCCTGCAATTTGCTGTGCGGTAACCGATTAGTTTTTTAATTTTACCCGTACTTTCTACTTTCTCGCCAGTGGGGGGTAAGCCAATATTTACGATTTACCATTTGCCCCCAGTTGCTTATCAGTGCCGATGTAGTACGCGGCAAAAAATGATCGCGGTGAAACCGATCGTGGTAGATATGAAAAGTGCCGGCGCCAACTTTTTGATAAAGAAGTCGTGGTGGATAACAATACGTTCGTCACCAACCTTCCGGATGATTTACCGGCGTTTAATCGTGAATCCCTACGCATCTTGAAGTAAATCTTAAACGTTGCCGCCTTCCCCCTCCTGGCCCTGGTCACGCTCTTTGGCTTTTTTATACCGCTTTTTCTCCCACGAGCAGGCACCACCCCTGTTAGAACTTGTAGGAGGAAGAGACGACACAGACAACCTGCCGTGGAGAACCTTTAGGGATGAGGAAGGAGGCGACCCCTGCCTAAAGGCAAGCAAGAGATGGTTTGCTAGAATTACTAAGGCGACAGAACCAAACAAACGTTCTGTCTAGAAAGACAACGAGGCGAAGGCGGCGTCAGATAAAGCGCTCTTATCCATCCCAATGTTTATAGCGTGGCAGCGCGTGATCGTGATAGATATGCCGCGCAGAGCGGCATTGATGCGCTGATTCTGGCGGACCTGGCGATACTGGCCCATGCCGCCGAGCGCTACCTTCCATAGAGCGTCATGTTTCGGTGCATGCTTTCCGCTACCAATCAGGCGGCTATCCACTTTTATCAACAACAACTGGACGTCGCGTGGGTGGTCTGTTCGCGCGTGCTGTCAATCTATTAGGTAAAGTAGGCCATCGATCGCTATCGCGCTAATCCCGACACCTACTAGCCGGAGGATTCCTATAATCAGACGCTGGCGGCAATGTCGGAAAGCGTTTAGACCACTCTAGGTGCTTATCACCGCCTTTGATAGTAACAGGAGAGTCATACATGCGCTATTCTCCCGGGCCGGTACTGTACTATTATTGGCCTAAACAAACGCTGGATCTCTTATACTTGCAGCAGGCACAGATTAATGAAAACAGACGACTGGCTGACGACGGCTAAGCATCTGCTGCCGAACGGCAAACGGATCATTATTTCCACTTTGGCGCTGATTCAGGTGCTCTCTGAACTTACTGACCTGAAACGCTATTTGGATAACGGCGAGTCTTTACTTGAGGCCAATAATCTCATCACGGGGCATTAATACCAATAATGCTGAGTGTTAGTGCTGGGGGCAGCCGCGACGCACTAGCACTAAAGATGTAAGCATTCGCGCCAGCGCTAAGACAGATCGCCGGCACACTAAGGGTAACACTCTTTTCGCCTCACCACTCTTACAGGCCACTGCTGACCTAATAACCATAACAAATAGTAGGCTATTGCTCTGCCCGTATTTTTAGTTAATACCATACTTACTATTATCCGACAAAATTGCAGCACAGACAACCTGTGAATATGCCCATGCTGACTAAACAGGCACCAATTCCTTTTTTCGTGAAGTCTATAATAAAAAAGACCAGCGCTGATGAACTGATGATCAACGGCCAGATTTTTGATCAATCAGGAGCGTCTGCGCTATTTGAAATTGTCATGACAGCGCGGGAAACACACGTACAGGAGTGAAACCCCGTTGAAGATTGGCGGCTGAGTCAATGCTTATTAGCGGCCCGGCGCAGCACACCATAATAAAACCCCGCCTGTCGACGGGTTTTATTATCAGCAGCACGGCATGAACACAGCGGCGCCATTAAGCCTATGTATCTACGAGGAGCGACCTCCCCTGTTCCTCCCATCAAGTGGCGTAGCCTAGTCACCGACCTTCACCACCCAGCGTGAAACGCCGCCCTTAGGCGGCGTTCTTTCGTCATGCCTGGCGATAACCTCGGCAATTATGCATCGCCACCGAAAATGTGGTGGTCGGCCGGTGCGGAGTCACCGTCGCATGACGGCGATCGCCGAAGCTGCGACGGCCGCTATCACAGCGTTCACCGCCATAGTTGCCACGGCCAGTACCTGCACCGGGACCGCCACAGCGTTCGCCGCCACGCGACTGAGATTCACCGACAAACTGTATATTCATCGGCTTATTCAGAATACGCGTGCGTGTGAATTGAGACAGCATTTCTCCCGGCATACCTTTCGGTAGCTCAATGGTCGAATGGGAGGCGAACAATTTAATGTTACCGATACAGCGGCTGCTGATATCCCCTTCATTGGCGATCGCACCAACGATATGTCGGACTTCGACACCATCATCACGGCCTACCTCGATACGGTAGAGATCCATTTCGCCCATATCGCGACGTTCACGGCGCGGACGGCGTTCAATCACTGGATCCGGCGGCAGGATTAGCGGGCGTTCTCCTTGGGCTATTTTCAACAAAGCCGCGGCCAGCGTTTCCATATCCAGCTCTTCCACCAGCTGTAGTTTGGCCAGCAGGGTGCGGTACATGCCCAGATCACTGCTTTCCAGCTGATTTTGTACCTTGGCAGCAAACTTGGCCAAGCGGCGAGTGCTCAGCGCCTCGGCGGTCGGTAGTTCTACCTCAGGGATAGTTAGTTTCATGATGCGTTCGATATTGCGCAACAGGCGGCGTTCTCGGTTTTCCACGAACAGCAGCGCCCTACCAGTACGGCCGGCACGACCGGTACGGCCAATACGGTGTACGTAGGATTCGGAATCCATCGGGATATCGTAGTTTACGACCAAGCTAACGCGATCAACGTCCAGGCCGCGGGCGGCGACGTCGGTTGCGATCAGAATATCCAGGCGGCCGTCCTTCAAGCGATCAAGCGTCTGTTCGCGCAGCGCCTGGTTCATGTCGCCATTCAAGGCAGCACTATTGTAACCGCTGCGCTCCAGCGCTTCGGCCACTTCCAGCGTTGCGTTTTTGGTACGTACAAAAATAATGGCAGCGCCGAAATCTTCCGCTTCTAGGAAACGCACTAGCGCTTCATTCTTGCGCATGCCGTGAACCGTCCAATAACTCTGGCTGATATCAGGACGGGTAGTTACGCTAGATTGAATACGCACTTCCCGCGGCTCGTTCATGAAACGGCGGGTAATACGGCGAATCGCTTCCGGCATTGTAGCGGAGAATAGGGTGGTTTGGTGCTGTGCGGGTACCTGAGCTAGAATGTTTTCCACGTCTTCGATAAAGCCCATGCGCAGCATCTCATCGGCTTCGTCCAGTACCAGCCCACTCACATTGGACAGATCCAACGTGCCGCGCTTCAAATGGTCCAGCAGACGTCCTGGGGTGCCGACTACAACCTGCGGACCCTGACGCAGAGCGCGTAATTGCACATCGTAACGCTGTCCGCCGTATATGGCGACCACATTGATACCTTTAATATGCTTGGCGAAATCGACGCAGGCTTCCCCGACCTGTACTGCTAGTTCTCGGGTCGGCGCTAACACTAGCACCTGCGGCACGGCTAGTTCGGGATTGATATTATGCAGCAGAGGCAAAGAGAAGGCTGCGGTTTTACCGCTGCCGGTCTGCGCCATGCCCAATACGTCACGACCAGCCAACAAATGCGGAATACATTTGGCCTGGATGGGTGACGGCTTTTCATAACCAAGATCGGTCAGTGCGTTAAGGATAGGAGCTTTCAGCCCCAGATCGGCAAAAGAGGTTCCTATTTTAGACATGTACACGTGCCTCATTTCTTAATGGTGGCCAGTCTACATACCTCGTCGTGAAAACTTTCATTCATTTTCATCAAAAGTGTGAACCGGCTCCAATTGGATTTAAAAAGAAAAAATCCCGCACACCCTTGCGGGTAAAAAAAGAGTAATGCGAGCTACCGTATTGTTTTGTTCGTCAGCCATTGCTTTCCAATTCTGATAGATCGTACTGCCCTTGTCCCAAAAGTGCCAATTCCAACAATGCATAGCGGTGCTCAACAAAGTTATGTACGTTGTTAGCAACTGTTAGTTTGAACAATGCCGAAGCGGTGTTCTTATCCCCCAAACTTAAGTAGTGTTTACCTAAATAAAAGTCAGTTTCACTGAGATGCTCGGCAAGCGAAGTATTATTCATTGCGTCCGCCTTGAGGCGCGCCATCAGCGCCGATTCGCTAATATCTCCCAGGTAGAACTCGACAATATTCCATCCCCACTGCCCTTTATTCGCCCTAACATAACGGCTTTGCAGCGCGTTACGCGCTTTCCCATTGTCGATTTTTTTCTCGACCAGGAAAAGCCACAGCGAGCGAAAGGGATCGTTTGGGTCGTCGCGATAAAACGCCTGCAGATCATCCTGTGCTAAACGGCACCGGCCGCCGTAATACAGGGCGATGCCACGGTTTAAATACGCATAGCTGTAAGTTGGATCAAGCTCTAGTGCAGAATCAAATGCTTCATAGGCGGCATCATAATTGCCCGCCTGGGTTAAGTATATGCCGAGGTAATTAAAAACTTCCGGCATATCGGGTCGGATTGCTAGCACCTGTGAAAAATCATTGCGAGCCCGCGCTCTCAGTCCAAGACTATCATACAGCACTCCGCGCTCATATAATAGCTGTGCTCGTTCATCATCGGTAAGGGCCCGGCTCGCCAGTATCTGTTCCATATGAGCCAGGATGACTTCTTGCTGTAGCGTGGGCTGCAAAGGCACGGCCAGAACGCTATCATTACTATGCCAATCACTGTTGCTGCATCCTACCAGGATTAACACCATTGCAACGAAACAACAGCGCAAGTAAGGCCTCATTCCCCACTCCCGAAGAAAAATATTGGATGAATATCCTATCCCCTATCGACTTAACACGAGCTGGCCCTCTTGTGATGCGAACAACTCCCTGCCGGGGAGAGGAGCTATTAAATGTGCTCAGTTTAAGGCTATTCTGCCTCAGCTACAGCGTCCTAGTTGGGGGTAGTAGCTTCCCTGATGCTCAGACGAACGCGGCCCTGACGGTCAACTTCCAGAACCTTGACCGCCACTTCTTGACCCAGTTCCAGATAATCAGCCACGTTCTCTACACGCTTATCGGCAATCTGAGAGATATGCACTAACCCTTCTTTGCCGCTGCCGATGGCAACAAAGGCGCCAAAGTCCACAATGCGGGTCACTTTACCATTATAGATACGGCCCACCTCGATTTCCGCGGTGATCTCTTCAATGCGGCGAATCGCGTGACGGGCTTTATCGCCGTCGGTGGCCACCACTTTCACAGTACCGTCATCTTCGATTTCGATCGTCGTGCCAGTTTCTTCAGTCAGCGAGCGAATAACAAAACCACCTTTACCAATCACGTCTTTGATCTTGTCAGGACTGATTTTAATCATATGAATGCGCGGCGCGAATTCGGAAATATTGCCACGCGGCGAGCTGATTGCTTTCTCCATCACGCTAAGGATGTGCATGCGCGCTCTCTTGGCCTGATTCAGCGCCACCTGCATGATTTCGCGGGTGATGCCTTCAATTTTAATGTCCATCTGCAGCGCAGTGACGCCTTCGCGGCTGCCGGCAACTTTGAAATCCATATCGCCTAGATGATCTTCATCACTAAGAATATCGGATAACACCACAAAATTGTCGCCTTCTTTCACCAGCCCCATGGCAATACCGGCAACGGCCGCCTTGATGGGAACCCCAGCGTCCATCAGCGCCAGAGATGCACCGCACAAGGATGCCATGGAGGAAGAGCCGTTGGATTCGGTGATTTCCGATACCACGCGCACGGTGTAGGGGAATTCGCTGGCGTTCGGCATCACCGCCAGAACACCGCGCTTCGCCAGACGGCCGTGGCCGANTTTCACGGCGCTTAGGCGACCCCACCATGCCGGTTTCACCGACGCAGTACGGAGGGAAGTTATAGTGTAGCAGGAAACGGTCTGTCCGTTCACCCGTCAATTCATCAATATTCTGTGCATCGCGTTCTGTGCCGAGGGTAGCGGTGACCAACGCCTGGGTTTCGCCGCGGGTAAACAGCGCCGATCCATGGGTACGCGGCAGTACGCCGGTACGCACGTCGAGGCCACGAATCATATCTTTTTCACGGCCGTCGATACGCAGTTCACCGCTCAATACGCGTCTGCGCACCACATTTTTCTCCAGTGTGCCCAGAATGTCTTTGATTTCGCCTTCATCCAGAGTTTCGTCCTGACCCGTTAGCGTTTCCACGACATCGGCCTTGATGGCGTCCACCTCAGCATAGCGCTCTTGCTTTTCAGTGATGCGATAGGCGTCAATCAGACGGGATTCCGCCAGTTTAGCGACCCGCGCCTGGAGAGCGACGTTAACGTCCT